>JBHPHW010000026.1:0-19374 GCA_042570105.1 Candidatus Omnitrophota bacterium
CCATGCAGTATAACGACGGATACGCAGAGAATATATTTACATTTGTTAATAATATAAACACAATAGAAGGAGGGACGCATCTGAGCGGCTTTAAATCTGCGCTCACAAGGACAGTCAATCAGTACTGTAAGAATAAAAACATGCTTAAGGCTTCGGATATCTCAATATCAGGAGAAGATATTCGCGAAGGCATAACATGTGTAATAAGCATCAGGGTCCCTAATCCTCAGTTTGAAGGACAGACAAAGACCAAGCTTGGCAATAGCGAGGTAGAGGGGGTAGTTGCCTCCATTGTAAACGAGAACCTGAGTTCTTATTTTGAAGAACACCCGGCAGTCGCAAATAAATCTGTTGAAAAGGCAATACTTGCAGCCAGGGCCAGGGAAGCTGCCAGAAAGGCGCGAGAGCTCACCAGAAGGAAGGGTGCGCTGGATTCGACCTCCTTGCCGGGAAAGCTTGCTGATTGCTCTGAAAAAGATGCGAGCTTGTGCGAGCTTTATATTGTAGAGGGAGATTCAGCGGGCGGCTCAAGCAGACAAGGCAGGGACAGGCGTTTCCAGGCGATCCTCCCCATAAAAGGAAAGATCTTAAACGTAGAAAAGGCGCGGCTTGACAAGGCATTAGCCAACGAAGAGATACGGACTATTATAAGCGCCCTTGGGACAGGGATAGGGGATGAGTTTGATATTGCCAGGCTCAGATATCACAAGATAATCCTTATGTGCGATGCTGACAGCGATGGTTCGCACATAAGAACACTTCTGTTAACCCTATTGTTTAGGCATATGCAGCAGCTCATAGAAAAAGGCCATGTTTACATTGCTCAACCGCCGCTCTATAAAATAAAGAAGGGGAAGCGCGAAGAGTATATAGAGACAGAAGAACAGATGGATAGCTTGCTGTTCGACCTCGGGATCGAGGGGCTAACCCTTAAGTGCGCAAAAGATAAGAAAGGTTTTAAGGAGAAGCAACTAAAGGAGCTATTGCTTCTGGTTTTGGATTTTGATAGACTGGCACTCGCTATAGAGCGGCGTGGAGTGAAATTGTCAAAATACCTAGGTTTTAGACAGAAGAAGACCAAAAAACTACCCATTTTTATGGTAAAAGTGGAGGGAGATGCCCAATTTCTATATGATGACCAGGAGCTTGCCAAGGCCGTAAAGAAGCTGGAAAAGGAGATGAAGGGAGAGGCTGAAGTAGATGTAAAAAACGACTATGTGATTGAGTTTTATGAAACAAGGGACATGGAAAAGATCGTTACTAAGATAGAAAAGATGGGTTTTGACATCCAACAAGTCTTCCAGCTCGAGCCGGAGGCAAAGAAAAAGCCCTTCAAGATGGTGTCTGATAGCGACATAAAAGAGCTGGGTACCTTAAAGGAATGTCTTGGCTACGTAAGAGAGATCGCAAAAAAAGGCCTGACTATACAAAGATACAAAGGCCTGGGAGAGATGAACCCCATGCAGCTCTGGGAGACCACAATGAACCCTGATACGCGTACCCTCTTAAAGGTGGCCCTTGAGCATGCAGCTGCAGCAGATGAGATGTTTACTATACTTATGGGCGACCAAGTAGCGCCGCGGAGAGAGTTTATAGAGAAACACGCATTGGAAGTGAGGAATCTGGATATATAATGTACGCACAAAATGAAAAATTAATACCGGTTTATATCGAAGATGAGATGAAAAACTCCTACATCACGTACGCCATGAGCGTAATTGTAGGAAGGGCCCTGCCTGATGTGAGGGATGGCTTAAAGCCTGTCCACAGAAGGATCCTCTATGCCATGAGAGATCTTGGAATGGAACATAACAAGGCTTACAAGAAATCTGCCAGGATCGTCGGAGAAGTGCTTGGTAAATACCATCCTCATGGGGATACGGCCGTATATGATTCCCTTGTGAGAATGGTGCAGAATTTTTCTCTCAGGTATCCTTTGATCGATGGCCAGGGCAATTTTGGCTCTGTAGACGGAGATGCAGCTGCAGCCATGCGGTACACAGAAGCGCGCATGGCTTCTATAGCGGATGAGATGCTTTCCGACATAGATAAAGATACAGTAAAGTTTACTCCTAACTTTGACGAATCTCTTGAAGAACCAAGTATTCTGCCTGCTCGGTTACCCGGCCTGCTCGTAAACGGTTCAAGCGGTATCGCGGTTGGCATGGCCACCAATATCCCGCCGCATAACCTGGGCGAGATAATAGATGCTATAGTAAAGACGATCTCTGAAGAGGATGTTTCTATAAAAGAACTCATGAAGATTGTAAAAGGCCCTGATTTTCCAACAGGAGGGATCATATGCGGCAGGGAAGGCATAAAAGAGGCATACGAAACAGGAAGGGGCAAGTTAAGGATCCAGGCAAAAGCAGCTATAGAGTCGCATAAAGGCGGCAGGGAATCGATAATTATAACAGAGATCCCCTATCAGGTTAATAAATCAAAACTTATAGAAGATATCGCCGACCTTGTCCAGGATAAAAAGATCGAAGGCATATCAGATATAAGAGACGAATCAGACAAAGAGGGCATGAGGGTTGTCATAGAGTTAAAACGCGACCAGAACGCTCAGATAATCCTGAACCAACTTTATAAACACACTCAGATGGAGATAACCTTTGGCATTATAATGCTTGCCCTCGTAGGGGACAGGCCAAAGGTCTTGGGTTTAAAAGAGGTGCTTTTATTATATATAAAACATAGGCAGGAGATTGTAAGGCGCAGGACACAGTTTGAGCTGAGCAAGGCAGAGAGAAGGGCCCATATTTTAGAAGGCCTTAAGATCGCAATAGAGCATTTGAATAAAATTATAAAGACCATCAGGGAATCAAAAGATTCTAAGATAGCAAAGGCCGCGCTTATGAAAAACTTTGACTTGAGCGATGTCCAGGCCCAGGCTATTTTAGAGATGCAGCTTCAGAGGCTTACTGCTCTAGAGAGGGGCAAGATAGACAAGGAATACCTTGAACTGATAAAAAAGATAGAGATGTACAAATCTATTTTAAAAAACGAGAAGAAGATCTTGGAGATCGTTAAAAATGAAGCGCTGGAATTAAAGAAAAAGTACGCGGATGAGCGCAGGACAGAGATAGTCGCCAAAAAAGAAGAGATCGAGATAGAGGATTTAATAGCAGAAGAAGACATGGTCATTACGATAAGTCATGCCGGCTACATAAAGCGTCTGCCGGTAGGTTCTTACAGGCGCCAGCGACGCGGAGGCACAGGAGTGACCGGCATAGACATGAAGGAAGAGGATTTTGTAGAACATTTATTTATTGCCTCCACGCATGAATACATATTGTTTTTTACAAATAAAGGGAGGGTCTACTGGTTAAAGGTGTATGAGATACCGCAGGCCAGCCGCACGGCAAGAGGAAAGGCAGCGGTAAATTTACTAAACCTTTCGCAGGGAGAGACCATCTCTTCGTATGTCAGGGTGAAAGAGTTTGAGAAGGGAAAGTTTCTTGTGATGGCAACAAGGAACGGTCTTATCAAAAAGACAGATATGATGTCTTATTCAAATCCGAGAAAAGGCGGGATAATAGGCATTACCCTTGAAAAAGGAGACGAGTTAATACAAGTTAAGTGGACAGAAGGGAAACAGGAGATATTTATTGCCACAAACCAGGGTAAGGCTATCCACTTTTCAGAATCTCAGGTAAGGGATATGGGCAGGTCTGCCAAGGGCGTAAGGGGGATAAGGCTTGGGAAAAAGGATATGGTAATCGCAATGGAGATCGCCAGAAAAGATTCCACGATCCTGACAGTTACTTCCCAGGGGTTTGCCAAGCGCACTTCCGTCGATCAGTATAGAAAGCAGTCCCGGGGCGGAAAAGGCATAAAGAATGTGAATGTTACAAAGAAAAACGGCGAAGCAGTGGGCCTTAAGATAGTCGACGATAGAGATGAATTGATGGTGATAACCGGAAAAGGCATGATTGTCCGCTGCCCTGTTAAAGATATACGCACGACCGGTAGAAACGCACAAGGTGTTCGCATAATCAAACTCGATTCAGGCGATAGAGTCGCATCTATTGCCCGGGTCGTGCCGGAAGAGGAGTAGCCTGTTTTCTCTCGGCAAACCACAACCCATGTCCCCATCGTCTAGTCTGGCCTAGGACATCAGATTTTCGATCTGACGACACCGGTTCGAATCCGGTTGGGGACGCCAACTTACCGACGATAAATCCAAAAATCAATTCCTACCGATTTTCCTAAAATACCCAAATTTGACATCAAAGTGGTCACTATTTGGTCACTGAAAATGACATCAAATCGCATATCTTTTATGTAATTTTACAACTTATAATGTGTAATTTATTTGACAATACAACTTATATAATGTATAATTACTCTATATGAAGAAGCCAAAAGTCCGGGGATATCAAGATAAGGTATTAAAAACTCTCTCTGGCAAGGTAGGCGAGTTCTATCTTGCAGGAGGCACGGCTCTTTCTTTGTTCTATTTTCAGCATAGATTATCAGTGGACCTGGATTTTTTTACTACCAGTTTTTCTTCTCGGCGCATCAAGGAAATAATGGCCGATCTAGGTTCCACACTTAATAAGAAGATAGAGCTTGTTAGTCAGAATTTAGAAGCAAAAGAAAGTAGGATGTTTATATATTATATCCACTTTTCAAAAAGAGACATCTTAAAGATAGACTTTATTGAAGACGCACTTAATCTTATCAAGCCAACAAAGACAGTGGACAACATAAGGATATTGTCTTTAGAGGATATTTACTTAAGAAAACTTTTTGCGGTCACTGGGGCGATATCGAGGATAGATGAAACAGGTCGACCTAAAACGCACGGAGGGCGAGTCGAGGCAAAAGATTTTTATGACCTTTATTTTCTTTCTCATACGTTTATGAGCATGTCTAGGTTTATAGCAAAATACGGCAACGCTGTGATGATAGAAGGTCTGGTGAGATGGTTTAGAACTTACGATAGAATGCATATGATGGATGGGGTTTTATCATTAGAGGTAAACAGGGCCATGGATTATAAGAAGATGGAAGGTCATTTTAAGAACGAAATCGACAAGATTATCGAAAACCAATTGGGTGATATATGAAACAGAACTGGTTGTGGGATAGAAAAATTAATCTTTCTGAAGCCAGGAAGATTTTAAAACACTCCGAGGATAGCAGGTTTATTCTAATCGCATCTTTGCTTTTGGCACGCAAGGCCGACCCGGGAGAGGTATTCAAGGATTATATAGATCCTGTTGTGTTTTGCAGGAATTGGCAGAGGATAAAGAAAAACATGAAGCATGATAAATGGGGCAAATCGCGAGTAGTGTTTTGGCAGGCTATATATGATAAATTGCTGGAGAAATATCGCAAAAAGGGCATGCAAATTTTGAGAGAGAAAAATATGGAAGCGCGAGATCCTGTTTGCGATGCGATAGGAAAGGAAGTGCGAAGAGTCAGAAAAGAGGAAGGGTTGTCACAAGAGCAATTAGCAGAAAAAGCAGGGATTTCACAGCAGTTGATATCTCGAATAGAAAAAGGCAGGGAGAATATATCATTATTGACACTGAAAAAGATTGCAAGGGCCCTGGCGAGAAAGGTAGAAATATCTTTTCCTTCATCTTTATAGCACCCATAAAAAGAGGGCAGTAGACACTTTGGCGAGCCAAATGGACAGTAGTTGGTCACTAGCGATAAACTTAAAAGTTGCTATTTCTTCCAATCTGTTTTAAAATAATAAGTTGTAAATTTAAGTTTCCCCTAGGACATCAGATTTTCGAGTCTTTTGACGCCGGTTCAAATCTGGCTGGGGACACCACTTTAGCGAGGAGAAATTCAAATGTCTAAAACATATCTAGAAGCAGTGGAATCAAAATTAAGTAAACGTGATTATCAGAAGCTAGAACAAATAGCCAATTCAAAGATCTGGCAGTTTATTGCCGAGTCTTACGAACTCTGCAAGCCAGAGAGTATATTTATCTGCAGCGATTCCAAAGAAGATATCGCCCACGTGCGCCAACAGGCAATTTCTGCTGGCGAGGAAAAACCGTTGGCGATTTCCGGCCACACGTATCACTTTGACGGGATGAAGGACCAGGGACGGGACAGGGCAGCTACAAAATATCTCGTGCCCAAAGACGATTCACTCAATAAAGCCCTTGTTCAGATTGAGCGAGAAGAAGGCCTCTCGGAAGTAAAAGGGATTCTTAACGGTGCGATGAGAGGGCGTACGATGATCGTACGATTTCTTTCTCTAGGGCCCACAAATTCCGCGTTCAGCATTCCCTGCGTGCAATGCACGGATTCCTGGTATGTGGCTCACAGCGAAGATCTTCTCTATCGGCCCGCATATAATATGTTTACGCAAAAAAAAGAACGCTCGGAGCTTTTTTGTATCCTCCATTCGGCAGGGAAGATGAGCGAGAGCATGGTGAGTGTCGAGACAGATAAAAAACGTATCTATATTGATTACACAAAAGATACCATTTATAGCGTAAATACCCAATATGCCGGTAATACTGTTGGCTTAAAGAAACTTGCCCTGCGTCTTACTATTCGCAAGGCAGACAAAGAAGGATGGCTTGCCGAACACATGCTGCTCATGGGAGTGCATGGACCGAACAATAGAAAGACCTATTTCGCAGGCGCTTTTCCCAGTGCGTGCGGTAAGACTTCCACCGCCATGTTATCCGGCGAGACTGTATTGGGTGATGATATTGCGTATTTTCGCAGCATGGATGGTGAATGCAGGGCCGTAAATGCCGAATCAGGCATATTTGGGATCATACAAAATATAAACTCCAGTGACGATCCCATTATCCATAAAGTCCTCAATGCTCCAGGTGAAGTTATATTCTCAAATATATTAGTCAAAAACGGCAGGCCGTACTGGCTGGGCATGGATGAGGAAACCCCCAAGGATGGAGTTAATTTTTCAGGCCAATGGCATGAAGGAAAAGTCGATAGTAAGGGAGGAAAGATCCCTCACGCTCATAAGAACGCAAGGTACGCTGTTGCGCTGCGCGCGCTGGAAAATGTCGATCCTGAGTTAGATAATCCGAAAGGAGCAAGGTTGTCAGGCATAATGTACGGCGGGCGCGATGCAAAAAGCTACGTGCCGGTACAGGAAAGCTTTGACTGGAACCATGGGATTATTGCCTATGGCGCAGCCCTTGAGACCGAGACTACTTTTGCCACCATAGGAAAGGAAGGAGTTCCCGAGATCAATCTCATGAGCATACAGGATTTTATCTCTATCTCATTGGGGAAATACATACAAAATAACCTGGACTTCGGGAAAAAATGTAAAAAGGGCCCCACTATATTTGGCGTCAATTATTTTCTCAGGGATAAAGAAGGTAAGTTTTTAAACGGCGTAAAGGATAAGCATGTATGGGTAAAGTGGATGGAATTACGCGTTAATAATGATGTTGAGACAATAGAAGCTCCTACTGGCCGTATCCCGGAATATGGAGACCTAAAGACCCTCTTTAAAGAAGTTCTCGGGAAGGATTATAAAAAAGAGGATTATATAAAACAGTTCACGATTCGCGTTCCTGAAAATCTAGCCAAGCTTGACCGGGTCGAGAAGTTTCATAGAGAAAACGTCGCCGGCGCGCCGGAAATACTTTTCCACATCCTCGAAGAGCAACGTCAACGTTTGCTTAAAGCTAAAAAACAATTCGGCGATTACATTTCACCTGATAGCCTGAAAAAATCTTAAGATATCAGCCGCCCAAAAATCCACATGACAATATAACAATGATTAGAAAAATAGCGCTTATTTTTGCGTTCGCTTTAGCATTGCCCATGTCTTTCTCTAAGCCAGGCCTTGCCTATGATGATGGGGATTTTCAATATTGGAATAGTGAAAGTGCTTCGTGGAAGATAGGAAGCGACTGGAAGGTAACCCTAGAGGAAGAGTTTAGATTAGGAGACGATGCGACCAACCTTTATTATAACCATACAGATTTAGGGGCAGCGTATTCTGGCCTGGCTGATTGGATTACGGTAGGCGCGCATTACAGGCACATACTTGAGGATAAAAACAGTGACTGGAAGGAAGAAAATAGGCCCCACCTGAATGCTACTTTGAAATGGAAAGCACACGATGTCTCTTTTGGTAATAGAGCAAGGCTTGAATATAGGAATAGAGAAGATGCGGAAAATTACTGGAGATATAGGAATAAATTTTCTATCAAGCCGCCTATCAAGCTCTCAAGGTTTGAGATCAAGCCGTACATAGAGGATGAGATATTCTATGATTTCGATGAAGAAACGCTTAATAGAAATAGGCTCTATGGTGGTTTTTCCTTGAGGTTAATAAAAAACCTCAGCGGACAGATTTACTACCTCTGGGAGAGCACTGAGAGTAGCGATAAATGGAATGATACACACGTCCTAGGAACAAAGCTCAAGCTATCGTTTTAAGCACTTATATAACTTTAGTAGTTACATAGTGTTATATAAAATAAAGGGAGGCCTAAATGCTTAAGAAAATAGGCATTTTAGCCGCCCTTTTTTATTTCATATTCCCCTTGACATAGACCCCTTTTTATGATATATTTATAATAGATTTTAAAAGTCGAAAATAACGGCATCACCCTCAATATTTCACCCAACAATCACTAATATTGTTGCTAAATTAGGATAAAGAGGAAGAGGCATGTTTTTTAATCTGTTAAAGAAAACGGTTTCTATTACAGTACTTATAGCATTTATATGTACGAATACGCTCTACGCAGCACCTAATCCATTTGAAAAGCGCCCACTTAATTCACTTCGAGTCCCTATAATGAACTCTGCCCAGGGGGATAAAAAAGACAGGCTGCGTTCAATGGCAGACCGCCTGGGTGCAAGTCGAAGATCAGAACCAACATTACTTCCAATTCCACGCTCGGACATTCCTCCGGAGGTCATGGATAAAGTACTAAAGATACCTTGGCGACTACTACGCGAAGCTTTTCCTCTCCTTGCTAGAAGCTTTGATCAAATTCAAAGGCGCGCTTTTGCTAACTTCAGCCATCAGCAGGCAGCAGGCATACTGGAACTGGCTGGGGAGGTAAGTTTTCTCTTGGAAGATCGCTATGCTGAGTTACCGGAAGGCGTTACGCACCAGGCGCGTGATTTATTAGTATTTTTACACTTAATCCATGAGTTAGTAGAATTTAACCTCTCAGAAACTCCATCCAAATCTTTGATTACTGACTTTAATATCGAACTTGTTGCCTTTATTGCCCAGTCACTGGCATATAATAGCTTGCCCGATACTGAAAAAGAAGAAATTAAAAAGGCAGCAGCAATCCTTGACGGTCAAGAAGCCATTGAAGATCGCTTCAGTCCAGTTCTTGAGTTTTTTGATAGACACCCAGTTAACGACAAGGTAATTTTAGATAAACTAGACCTTTCTGTCGCGGTAAATGACTTTTTAGATCAATATCCTGGCCTTGATAAAAACGACTACAATCAAGAATTAGTTGTTACCTATCTGAAGCGAGTACGGGAGCTATCGGACATTAAGAAGCCATCTACAGATGAAGCAGAGCCAACAGCCGAGAGATTCGTAGATCTATCAAAATTTGATGCAGTACGTCAACTAATGTTCGAAGGTATCGCAGAAAAGGGCGTTGCAGGTTTCGTGGCATTCTTAGAGATGTTCGAAAAAGAGCTTAAGGCCACCAGACAGACAGATGAAGATATGACTATCGCTGCCCTCGAAGAGATTGCAGAACAAATTCATGAGCCAAACAAAGAATTACAAGTAGGAGATTTTGTGATCGCAGTAGATCCTGAAAGCCAAATGATCCAAGATATTGGTTGGCTAATAAGGGCGCCTTCTGACAGCCCCCCAAATTATCACTATTGGGATATAGATGCGGAACATCACCTTCATGAAGGAATGAGTATATATAGACATCAGATTGACTTGGAGACTTTTGAAGTTTATCGCTTTGCTACAGCCCGAGAGCTTTTAAAAAAGCGCATAGAGGCTGCGACAACAGATAGAGATCGACTTAAAGAGGCTGTTTCGTTTTTAGAAGGACGAATGTGGCATCTTGTGAGGGGCGTTACAGGTCATTCAACGTATAATCTTTCCGTGTCTGTTCGTATGTACCATTCGCAAGCTGACTATTACACCTACCTTGGCCAAATCAACACGCAAGGTAACTTACTCGCGAAACAAATTCGGAACAAAGCTGAAGCACTCATCGAGCCGCATCCATTACCAGCTCCCGAGGAGCGCAAGAAAACACTTTCACTTGAGCTTGTAACATACGATGAAGCTGACCCAGCAAAGGTCTTAGAAGCGTTTATATATCAGGTTAAGCTTGTCTATGGCCAACTTGTGGGTCAACTTATCGGCCAAGCTATCAGTTCGCTAGTAGATTCAGACGCTCAAATACTTAATGAGTTATTGGCTGAGTTACAAAGAGTACGGGAGGGAATGGACAAAAAGATACAAGAGGCATTTACCATTACTGAAGGGACGCTTCATAGGCCGGCTTATGGATCTGCAGGCTATTATAGATTGACTAGACAACAAGCAGAATTGGTACACCTCCCTTCAGGGAGTCCTGAACTTGAAAGAAAAGACTTACATATAACGATGGTGGAACAAACAGTTCCCTATGATATTACTAAAGATGATAACCCTTTTTATATTCAAAAAGTTTATTATATCTTTGTAGAAGAAGGTTTGTCTCCAGATGAGATTTTGGAAGGACTGATAGAAGATAGAAATGTGCCTCCTGGCGTTAAAGATAAATTGAAGAGCTTAAAGGTTTCGATAGAAAGAGGAGATACTCATACGCAAGGCGACCGCCTGGGCGCAAGGCCTACACCTCTACCAGGACCCGCCGTGCAACCAATTCCAAAAGGACCAATTCCAGGTGAAGTCTTAGCTGGGCCACGGGACCGTTTAGAAAGATTCACACCATCTCTTATAGAGCAATATGATAAGCTTACACGTTTTGCCTTTGCTGATTTTATGGGCCAGCATGGTGCAGCAGGATTGGAGCAAAAAGGAGAAGAAATTACATTCCTTCTTGAAGACCGCTATCAGGATGAAAACTTACCAGAAGGTGTTACTCGCCAAGCGCGAGATCTTTTAATCTTCCTACACCTAGTCCATGAACTCACAGAATGGAAACTAACTGAATTAACCGAGACTATTAGACCAGACTTTAACCGAGAACTGGCAGCTATGGTAGCCCAGTTAGTGGTTTATCATGATATTGGGCTCCATAACCGCGAGCAAATTAGGGAAGCAGCAAGACTCCTTGATGAGCAGGAACAGGGCTTTGATGACCGCTACGGTCCAGTAATCGAATTCTTTGAGCGCGTTATTCATGGCGAGGCTAAACCAATTTTTGATGAAGAGGACCGAGAGGAGTTAATCAGCTTTATAGATCGCTATCATGATTTTGATAAGGGCGATTATGATGACGCGCTAGTTACAGAGCATCTTGCAAAGGTGAGAACCTTGCTTGGGTTAGATGAAAAACCCTCTGTAGAGCCACAAGCTATAGTTCTGGGTAGACCTGTTCGTGTGCTTCCGTATACACCAGAAGAATTGTATGAACAGTTTGAATCTGTAGAATATTCTAAACTAAAAAACGTAGTAAAAAGCCGCGCAGAAAGAAAACCTCTCTGTTGGATTCAGATGGAGCTTCATTATTTAGAGCCCAGGACATGGGGTGAGGTTCTCGTTTCTTATGATGGAGATGAGATACGGTCGATTGATATAGAATGGGATGGAATTAATGAATTAGGCGAACCTCTTGGCCAAGAGCAGATTTCACTAACAGGTAATAATTCCCTCTCACCCCCAATAACTCTAGGACTTCAACAAGTAGAAGATAGGCTAAAACTAGTAGTAGTTGTAAGGGATGATGCTTTAGAAGATTATAAGACATATCTTAAGGGTAGTCTTTCTGGAGAACTTGGCATTGCATGGGAAGTTATTTCAGAATCGCAGGCTGTGGAGCGTTATGCGGCATTAAAGGACGTATTCAAGTTTGAGGAGGTTGCTGAATCAGCATCTCTTCGCCAGCAATTTTTGGAAGCGATAGTGGGTGGAGATATTGATAGAGCAAGAGAGATTATAAGAATGCATCTTAGCGACCGCTCAGTTGATGAATTACAGGACCTGATTCAGGTCGAACCTATAGTTTCAGAAGATGATATAAGGATTGGTGACCTTTGGATTGAAAGACAACCCTCAAGAAGAAGTAGTAGAAGTAGTAGTGTAGTGGAGGTTTGGGAAATAGTAGGAAAAGGAGAACATACTTGGTCTCAGAGGTCGTATTTTCTTAATGAAAGAGGTCCTAGTAGTTCAGAAGGCATCTATCCCTCTAGTGGTGGTATTTGGAGTATGCGGTTAGCAACTAGAGAAGAAATAGAAGCAATGCTCCAAAGGCTGGAAGAGGAGAAAGCAGCGAGGATTGCATCTACGGGAGCAACTAGTGTCCACGACCCACTTACCAAGGCTTCAAGTTCATCCCAGCCACCATTTGTTAAAGATGAGCATGAGTACGGCCATACAGTTTCTCAAGATGCAAGTCTTCAGGCAACTGCTCGTTCCGATGGTAGCGTTGTGGTATTTAATCCAGACTCCATGCAGGCAGTGCGAGTCTTTGATCCAGAGCGAAGTCATGTCAAAGACTGGCCTTTTGTTTTAGGGTTTACTCCTGACGGTAGATACTTGGCAGTTGCAGCTGTTAGAGGAAGAGAAGGAATCTTCCTTTATGATCTCCAAACTGGCAAAGAATTAAAAGTTGGACGAGATGATGACGAGATTCAAGAAATTCTCGATGCCCTTGGTATCGATTCTTTAGAGAATGTTTTTGATCCAAAGTCCTCAAGGCCATCGAATGTGGACTGGCTTAGAAACCGCCTGTGGGACTTGACAACCCGCTCTCATCGTTTCGCAAAGAAAATTAAAGGCAAAGAAAGTAGGCCTGTCTTTGAGAAGCACTTAAGAGATATTGGTATTACAGATAGAGCGGCTCTAGAGGAAATCTTTGAAGGTGGCGTATTCTGGTTTGAAAAAGCTACGCATAGATTCGGAGAAAAGTCCGATGAGGTTCTAACTGCAATGGCCTTGGCGCTATCCGAACTTTTAGAGCGCGAAGTGAAGGTGGATGATTTAAGGCGTGTCATTGGCGCCCATGAAGAGATCCACGCACAGTTAGTAGAAACGGCCGTAGTACGTATCCGCGATCAGCTTAAAGATGCACTCGGAAAAACTCTGTACCAAGAACTCCTCAAATCCTTCCAACGCCAATATGGCAAATACCCTGATGAACTTGAACTCATTGAAGAGCTAATAGCCCAAGCCCACCTTGAACGACTCCTTGGTAATCCTATGCGCGTCCTTGATGATTCCGATGAAGTTGTGCCTATTGATAATCGCGCAGCGGATATTATCCGTCGCGCAGGCATTGAATCTATTGTAGAACTAATGATTCCATACTATGAAGCAAAAACTCGTCTTGTAGAGGCGGCTGGAGAAGGTGAGTTTGAGGCGTATCGTCAAGCATTTAAGGACATGGAGAGCCAGGCGAAGAGAGTAGCTAGCCAAAATATATCTCGTGCGCTACTTGCAGTCGGCTTGGCTGTAATATTCGAAGAAGAAGATATTCCCAAAGATTTATTAGGTGAGGGGCAAGAGATTATCCATGCCTCAGGCCCGGAGTTTAGGGATGAACACATACAAATAGTTCGCGAAATGGCAAGAGAAGTGGCTACTTCGCTTACCCGCGGTCGCGCAGCAGAAGAGCTTGAGAGGAGTCTAATAGCGCGCACGCGAGAGATGCGATTAGCCGACCATATCCCTCCAGATCTTGAAACAGAGCCCACAGAGCCTAAAGAACTATCCAAACGTTTAAACATGCTGGCATTGGCTGATTCATTTAGTTTCTGGGCGCAGACAAGACTTTCTTACGAACTTGATAAACAAACAGAGATCCAGGTAAGGCCACTAGAGGATCTGGTAGCGTATCGAGTAGCATACCTTCATGAAATCATTCACGACTTTCAGCAGCAGGGCCTACTTCCTATCTTGCCTCAACACGAACTTATTACTCACGCCGCAACAGCTTTGGAACTAGTTAGAGCTCAAGGACAAGATGGTCTGCGCGACTTCGGTGGAGAATTTTTCTCGCGGCTATTTGAATTTGGCCAGGAGCTATTTCGAGAAGATGCTTCGGTGGAAGACTTAAGGTGGTTGTATGAAAACACGCAAGAAAAAGCACGGGCATTAGCGGATGAGCTTCGTACAACGCCTCCCGAAGAAGGCCCTAAAGAGAGTCCCGAGCCTCTTACAAAACAAGAAAAAGCAGAACAGTTTGTTGAATTTGAAAGATTAGTAGGGACAGTGCTAGGTGGAGTAGCTTGGGAACGCGAAGAGCAAACTGCAAAAGGAGGATTGGCATACATATTTCAATATGCAGTTGACATTGTGGGACGATCAGAGATGCAAGTTAATGCATTAATGGCTTCTCCTGAGAGTCAAAGGCGGGCTGAACGCTTGCGAGCCGTGATGCTGGATGTTGCTAAGACATTGACTGCTGATCGTCAGCTTCAACTTCTAGACTGGGAAGAATGGCAGGGCAGTGAAATCCCAGAGGTTCGCTATCTCCCTGATCTCCACCGCTTAGTTGTTCCCCGGCAGGTTTGGTACCTTGACCAGACAGTGGCACAGGGAATAGTTGCGCAGGAGATTTTCCGCGCTCTACATGCCAAGCCAGAGCTCATTGAGGAGGAATTGCAAAAGAATGATACCTTTGTAGCGCTGTGGTATGCTGCAGATACACCGCGTGTTGTGGAAAGAGGCTCTTCTCGCCTGCTAGGCGCTCGAGATTGGGTCGATCGTTTCTACGATTTTAAACACACTATCCCTAATCTTTTGATTGACCAACAGCAAATGGCTGATTTACCATTACACCTTCAATATTTCGCTGGTATCCTCTGGATGTGGCAACATCCACAAACTGACACCGGAGATGAAACTATAGAGTTAGATCCACGTATTACGGATAAGCGTGTGCTGGATGCTTTGAGAGAAACACAAGAATCTCTTCATGAATCATTCACAGCTGATGCAGAGCGCCATGCAGAAATCCTTCATAAGATCCTCTGGCCAACAGTCCAGGCCTTGCGGGAGCAGGCAATCGAGGATGCAATGTTCCAGAAGGCAATGGAGGAGATGGTCCAGGATGGTTCGCTAACTTTGGACCAGGACCAACAAGAGAAAGCCCGACAGGGACAGTTGCGGCCGAGCGATCTAACAGACGAACAACAAGAACAAGTGCAAGAACATCTCGATAATCTTCAACATGATGAGCTAAAGACTCAAGAACAACAGGCTACAGAAAGCATTGATCAACAAGTTCAACCATTTCAAAAGCAGTATGGCAGCCAAGGTTTGGATGGTATGGTAATTTTGGTGGTAATCGATCAGAGCCAGTCTCAACCGCCAGGAGGAGATAGAACTCAAGATAGCGATCAATTGTTTGGACAACAAGGACAAGCACCGCCATCCCAAGAAGGACCTTCCCAACCTGCACAGCCAGGTCAGCCTGGACAAGCAGGCCAACCCGGACAACCAGGCGAACAAGTTACTTTTACTGACCTTGCATCTGCAATGGAGACTTTAGTGCAGGAAGCTGAAGCGCTTGAACAATTAGCAGGCCAGGCTGAAGAGACTGCACAAAGGCTTCGAGACTCTGCTGGCGCGTTTCATAGCGAAGAGGCTACAAGAGAGCTCGTAGAAACCTTACATGAGTTTGCGCAAAAATTACACCAGGAAGCTGCAAAATTACGTCAACAGGCGCAGTCGTTCCATGAGAACACCACACAGGCCAAAGACATGGCTGGACAAGAAAATCAAGCTCCTCAGCAGGCTAGCAATCTAGCTGAAGAGGCAGGCCAGTTTGCTAGAGAGAGCGGCAGACTTGAAAAGCGTACAGGTGATCTGGCACGGCAGACCGATACGCTTAAAGAACGCGCAGAGGAACAGCCTGATACTATTACTCCTGCACTTACTGATGCAGTTGTCAACAATACTGAGACTCTCAAAGAAGAGACTTCTGCGCTTCATGATAAGGCGAAAGGCCTTGAGCAGCTTACTCAAGCAGTGGCTGAGGCAATACAGCAAGCTGGCGAACAAGCTGGTAAAGAAGAAGGTGAGGGTGAAGGAGACGGTGCAGGAAAACCAGGTGAAGGACAAGCTGACGGCACAGGGAAACCAGGCGAAGGACAAGGACAAGGAGCTAGCGGCCAACCAGCTCAATCAACACCATCGCCAGGACAAGCTGACCAGCGAGGCAGGCAGCCATTACAACCTTTAGATTTTTCGCCTCGACAAGAACCCGGAGCGCAACAGGGAGAAAGTTCAGGCGGCAAAGGTTATGGAACCGGCGTTACTGATGCTGCAGAAGATAGTGATGCTAGGCCGCCAGAAGTTAGACCTACAAAGCCAGGGATCCCCTCGCTACCGTCACGTGAACTCACACAGACTGGCACACCAGTGTCTGAAGAAGAACGTAGAGCCGCAGACACTACTCTGCGGCAGCTTCCAAAGGCGTCACCGAGAACACCGCGGGCTAAAGAGACCAAGAAACCCAGCATCCCAGGAAGAGCGCGTACGTATAGGCGACTTAAACGAAGTTTATCTGCGCAAATTTCGCGTCTGAAGAGGGATATTAAAGCAGCTTTTAGACAGACCACCATGGGCGGTACGCTAACAGGGCTGCCAGAGGGAGACTATTTAGATGATCAGATGCTGGCACAGATCAAAGGTCGGCCTCCTGGAGTAATGGCAATCGATATCCTGCCTGGCGAATTTGATTACTGTGTTTCGCTTCTGATTGATGTGAGCGGCTCAATGTTGGAGGACGAGGATGAATATGATACAGATAATATAAAAAAGAGCAAGCTCTATGCTGCTTCAGAAGCTGCAGCTTTATTGAGGGAAAGTACTAACATAGAAGGGGTAGATGTAGAAGAGTACGCATTTAGTACAAAACCGGATGTTAGGTTACGAGACTATGGTGAACGTTTGACTGAGAAACGTGCAGCAGGAATACATGCAAAAATCTTTTCAACAGAACACCGCTCAACAGCTGATGTTTCGGCTTTGAGCTTAGCAATAGATCGCATGCGTAATAGACGAAGAGGCCAAAAACCAGGTTTACGTGTCTATGGTATTGGCATTGGCGGTGCGACCGAGGAAGTCAAGGATGCGTACGCACCATACGGATATCACATTCCACATGTGAATCAGTTGCGAGATCTCATCCGTCAAATTCTCGAGAAGGAGATAAAGGGTAAAAGCGATGTCGGCAATATTATCATTCTAATTACTGATGGAAATCCTGGAGCGGATAATGCAGCAGCTATCCAAAGATTGATCAGTGACAACAGAGATCGATGGGCAAAGCCATCTAGCATGTCAGTTTTTAATGCGGTCCTGGCAGGCTCCTTATGGGGTGGAGTGTTAGCATGCTTGGTGGATCCAATTGTCGGAATCGTGTTTGGCGCTACGGTGTATGGATTACAGATGGGGCTCCAGATTATTGCAGGGATTCAAGCTGCACGAGGAGATGAGCTGCCTGAGGGTTTCTGGAAGTGGCTTTTAAAAGGCGGCGTTGTAGCTGATCACTATCAAGGTATTCGGAAACCATTTACTAATATTTTTGGCTTCATGACTGCTGGGTGGGTGCAATCTCATGAAGCAGTAGAAAGAGGAGTCGATGATTTCTTAGGATTAACTAAAATACCAGTAATAGGCCCTATCTTTAATCACCTAATCGCATCGGTATCAGATCCAGTTACTCTAGTAAGTACAATTTCTATACGTGGACTCCATAGATTAAGATTTTATCTATTGAGAGGTGGTAAGACTGCCCATGCAGTATATCGCAACTTGACAGCATTAGAACGATCTGGACGGAAATGGCTAGGGAGACATCGAATCTTATCATTGGCCAGACTTTCTCTAATCGGAGGGTTTTCTATATTTATGATTTTGTCTGGTGCTCTAGAATCTTCAATGCTTCCCGCGGAGTCTTCAATGGTTCCTGTAATTCTTGGAGGTATGGTACTTGGTCCTAAAGGGCAGGAAGAAGCTGAAATTAGCGATTTACCTTTACATTATGAAATCCGTCCTGCTGATGGCGGTGAAGCTGAATTTTTAGTAATAGGTGATCAGGCTATTCAAGTTGGCCAGTTTGACAATCTCCCTTCTGATAAAAAGGACGAGGTATTGGCCTTGATTCCAGATGTTGAAATCCTTCACGTAAATGATCTAGCTTTACCTTTGCCGGCAGATGGAGATGATGATTTTCCTGCTACTTATGTGGCTCGGGTCCGCATACAAGAAGGCAGCGGCACAAAACAAATCCTTATTCCATTAAGCCCTTACAACATGAATAGACTTACAGAGATGGCAGCGATATTGTCTTCTAGCGAAAAACCGAACTTATACCTACGTGGGCCAGCAGCTGCAGGGAAGAATACATTATTATACCTTTTGGCTGGCTTGGCAAAGCAATCCCCATATCTTATGTCACTAAATTATGACTCTACGCGTCGACACCTTGTAGCGCTACAGACTTATAAAGAAACAGGGGAAGAAGAAACCGCTTATCGCGCCTCGCCAGTAGTCCAGGCTGCAGATCTTGGAGCGTGGGGCGTTGCAGATGAGATAAATAAACCTAAACAACAAGGGGTCATTGCAGCATGGCATTCACTCTTGGATGACTCCAGGTATATCGCACTGCCTGATGCGCGGGTAATTGTTGCAAAACCAAACTTTAGATTTATTGCCTTAGGCAATCCTGACCGAGAGCCATACATTGTTCAAGAGCTGCCTGAGGACAGTAAGCGCAGGTTCCAATTTGTGGACTTTGACTACTTGCACGCACCAAAGCGCGCAAGAGAAGAAGATAAAGATGTAGAGGCGCGCCTACACGAGTTGAAGTTTCTATTGAGGTTACAAGCCCCCGAACTTTATGCGCAGGAAGAAGTGTATCGGTACACAAATCGTAGCGGCAGAGGAGAAACGGTAGTAAGTGGCAAAGACTTCTTTGACAATCTCATACATATAGGCCAGGATATCGTCGAGGCTTTTGAGGATGGTACGTTGCCGCGCGCTATAACTATCCGCGGTTTGATGAGGATTATCCGATATCTAGAGTATTATCCAGAAGATACACAAGATTTTATGAACGTGGTAGGAGGCGCGTATAACCTTACCCGGCTTGATAGTCACCAGCGCGAGGTGTTGGAGACATTGATCGAGGCGCGTCTTCCAGGGCTTACCGAGCGAGCTAGTCAGGCCCAACGTCTAGAAGCCAGAACCATCACAAAGAAGAGCGCCCGCCTGAAGGAGCT
>JBHPHW010000027.1:0-18949 GCA_042570105.1 Candidatus Omnitrophota bacterium
GCGTTGTAAATCTTATGGATAAGGCCGGTATCGAGAGCTTAGCTGATGCTACAAAAGACAGCGCCTTAAAGCTAAGAAATGCATTAATAGAAGTAATCGCCGAGAAAAACGATAAGCTTTTAGAAAAATATCTCGATGGCAAAGAATTGACGCCGGAAGAGATCAATGAGGGATTCAGAGAAGGCGTTGCAACTGGGGAGATATTTCCTGTTTTTTGCGGGGCCTCCATCCTGGATATCGGCGTAAAGGAACTGATTTCCGCTATACTGGAAATACTACCTTCTCCTGATAAAAGAGCAGCTATAAAAGTTAAAGATGCAAAGACAGACGAAGAAAAAGAAATAACCTCAGACCCTAATGGGTCCTTTTTAGCAAATGTATTCAAGTCAATCTCTGATCCTTATGTGGGTCAGCTTAGCATTTTTAGAGTCTTTTCAGGCACTCTTAAGCCCGATACAAGTTTTTATAATGCAACAAAACAGGCTAAAGAAAGGATTGGCGCGCTTCTGAGTTTGTGCGGCAAAGAGCAGAAAACAACCACGCAAGCAATAGTAGGAGACATAGTGGCTGTTGCGAAGCTCAAGAATACATCTACGGGGGATGTCTTGTGCGATGGCAAAGAAGCGGTTCTCTTTCCAAAAGTTAGTTTTCCTGAACCCGCTATATCATTTTCCGTAAAACCAAAGACACGTTCAGACGAAGACAAGATATCTATTGCCCTTCAGAAGCTTATGGCCGAAGATAATACATTTGTGATGTCGAGGGATGGCGAGACACAGGAACTTATTGTTTCTGGTATGGGTGATTTACATCTCGATATCATGATAGGCCGTCTTAAGAAGAGGTTTAATGTTGAAGTTGATATCGGTACTCCAAAGGTAGCTTACAAAGAGACGATTAAAAAGACAGCAAAGGTTCAGAATAAACATAAAAGACAGACTGGTGGACACGGCCAGTATGGCGATGTATGGATAGAAGTCGAGCCAACGGAAAGAGGAAAAGGGTTTGAGTTTATAGATAAGATCGTAGGCGGAGCGATCCCGAGGAATTACATACCGGCTGTAGAAAAAGGCGTGAAAGAGGCAATGTCTCAGGGCATACTTGCTGGTTATCCTGTTGTTGATATAAAGGTTACCTTGTATGACGGTTCTTATCACGATGTAGATTCTTCGGATATGGCTTTCAAGATTGCAGGATCAGGTGCCCTTAAAAAAGCAGCCTTAAACGCCATCCCTATTTTATTGGAACCCGTTATGGATGTGGATGTTGCTGTGCCTGATGAATTCATGGGAGATGTAACGGGTAATTTAAATTCGAGACGGGGTAGGATTAGCGGTATGGATGTGCAGGGTAAAAGCCAGGTTGTAAAGGCAAAGGTGCCGATTACAGAGATGTTCAAGTATGCCTCCGAGCTTAGATCCATGACAGGAGGAAGAGGTTCATACACGATGAGGTTTTCTCACTATGATGAGGTGCCTCAGAAAATCGCTCAGACGATTATTGCAAAATACCAGGAAAAGAGGAAGGCACAGCAGGAGAAATAAATCCAAGGAGGAGCAATGTCAGGTCATTCCAAATGGGCATCTATAAAACATAAAAAAGCAGCTACGGACTCAAAGCGTGGTAAAATATTTACAAAACTTATAAAAGAGATAACGGTAGCCGCTCGCAATGGCGGAGGGGATCAGAACACAAATCCGCGGCTAAGGACAGCAATTGATAGAGCCAAACAGGCAAATATGCCACAGGACAATATCGAGCGCGCCGTCAAAAAAGGGACAGGAGAGTTAGAAGGTGTCATTTACGAAGAGTTTACGATCGAAGGATATGGTCCTGGCGGCGTTGCGATAATGGTAGAAGTTTTGACGGATAATAAAAATCGTACCACTTCAGACGTTAGAAGTATATTTTCTAAAAAGAAAGGTAATCTCGCAGGTGCGGGTTCGGTAAGCTGGATATTCGAGAAAAAAGGTTATATAGAAGTTGATAAAAAGGCTAGCTCTGAAGATAAGGTGATGTCTATTGTCCTTGATGCCGGGGCGCAGGATATGGAGACGCAGGAGGATAGCTATGTAGTAACAACTGACCCGAAGGATCTTGAGACAGTAAAAAAGGCGCTCGGGGATGGTAATATAAAGGTGAGGAGCGCAGAAGTTACAATGGTGCCAAAGAGTACTGTAAAATTAGCAGGTGACGATGCAAAACAGATACTTGCGCTTACAGAGGCGCTCGAAGATAACGATGATGTGCAGAATGTCTATGCAAATTTTGATATACCGGATGAGATAATAGAACAGGCGACGAGCTGAGCCCAGCGTCCTAAACAAAAGATAATTATGCGTATTCTCGGGATAGATCCAGGACTAGGAATTACAGGATATGGCCTTATTGGCGCATCTAAGAGAAGTTTAGAGATAATCGAGGCGGGCGTTATCCGCTCCAGCGCCGAATATAAAATAGAGAAACGCCTTTTACAACTTTATAGAAAAATTATAGATTTAATAAAAGATACAGAACCACATGTAGCAGTATTAGAAGAGCTCTATTCTCATTACAAACATCCCAGGACTTCTATCTTGATGGGGCATGCGCGCGGAATAATCTGTCTTGCTGTTCAGGAGCAAAAAGTCCCGTTAGTAAATTATCCGACCACAAGAGTAAAGAAGGCTATAACAGGAAGAGGCCATGCATCAAAAGGGCAGGTCCAGAGGACAGTCGTTAGTCTATTGAATCTAGGGACTATTCCAGAGCCTGTGGATGTGACTGACGCACTGGCCCTTGCTGTGACACATGCCAATGTCTACATGCATGATATTGTTCAAACTCAGGTCTTGAAGCAGAGAAGAGTTTTATAATCATGATTTCCAGGATTTCAGGAAAATTAGTAGAAAAGAAAGAGGATTCAGTAATACTTGATGTGAACGGTATCTCATATGAGGTACTTATTCCAGGTGCTGTGATGAGGAGCCTTGAAGGGAGGATCCAAGAAGATGGCACACTTTTTTTAATTACTTATCATTATCTTCAGGTAGAGCCATCCAAAGGTTTTCAGTTCTTGATAGGTTTTTTGAACGAGATAGAAAAGGAATTTTTTGAAAAATTCATAACAGTTTCAGGTATTGGCCCAAGGGCTGCCTGTAGGGCATTGAAGATGCCCATCTCTACCATTGCTCAGGCGATAGATGTGGGCGATGTAGCATTACTTAAGTCCCTTCCCGGTATCGGGATGCAGAGGGCAAAGGAGATTATAGCAAAACTTCAGGGAAAGATCGGTAAATTCGGGCTTATCCAGGATGACATATCTGCAGCAATAGGCGCTCGTAAGGGAAAAGAGGATATACAGGAGGAGGCGCTGGACGTACTCCTTCAACTCCAGTATAAAAAAATTGAAGCAAAGAATATGATTCAGGAGGCCTTGGGTCGTAATCCTGACATAAAGACTATAGAGGAACTATTAAACGAGGTCTATAAACAGAAGACGAAGAAGTAATTTCCTCCGATGGGCCTTGCGAGCCTTAAATAGCGATAGGATGAGGTATGGCAAAAAAAGAAATCAAAGACGATCGTGAAAAATTGATTACAACTCAGGAGACAGAGGAAGAGGCAGTATTTAACATCTCTCTTCGGCCTGAGAGTTTAAAGTATTTTGTAGGACAGAAGCCTACTATTGAAAATCTCAAGATCGCGATCGAGGCTAGCAAGAAAAGAAAAGAGAACCTTGAGCACATACTGCTTTCAGGCCCGCCTGGGTTAGGGAAGACCACGCTGGCCCATATCATTGCCCACGAGATGAATGCAAAGATTACTGCTACCTCTGGGCCTGCCATAGAAAGGGCGGGGGACTTGATCGGCATCCTTACCAATCTTGGACAAGGCGATATCCTTTTTATCGACGAAATCCACAGGCTTTCAAAGGTGGTAGAGGAGTTTATCTATCCTGCAATGGAGAATTTTCAGATCGATTTTTTAATTGATAAAGGGCCGTATGCCAAGACTATAAAATTCAACCTAAAAAGATTCACCCTTATTGGCGCGACGACACGGGCAGGGCTTTTGAGCGCACCTTTAAGGGGCCGGTTCGGGATGTTTTACCATTTGGATTTTTATGAGACCGAAGACCTGATCAAGATACTCGGGCGTTCTGCAAAACTTTTGGAGGTTAGTCTAGATAAAGATGCCGCCTATGAGATCGCCAGGCGCTCGCGCGGCACCCCCAGAACAGCCAATAGGCTATTGCGAAGAGTAAGGGATTATAGCGATGTAAAAGGGGATAGTAAGATCGACAAACTAACCGCTATAAATGCCTTGGAATCGCACCGCATAGATTCAGCGGGCCTTGATAATATCGACAGAAAGGTCTTAAAGACATTGATCGATTTTTATGATGGCGGCCCGGCAGGCATAGAGTCTCTGGCAGCAACATTAAATGAAGAGAGCGATACGATAGTAGATGTAGTGGAGCCGTTTTTGTTAAAGATCGGTTTTATTAAACGCACGCAGAGAGGAAGAGAAGTAACTAAACACGCATACGAGCATCTGAAGGTACCATATAAAAAAGAATCGCAGAAAGAATTTTTCTAGCGACAAGGGCCGCGAGCCTTATTCGATGGGCCAAGCAAACATTGAGCAGCCGTTTATGAAACTTTTACTACACATCTGTTGCGGGCCTTGCGCATTATACCCCATAAAACAACTTGTAGGTGGATCTAATGAACTGATCGGGTTTTATTATAACCCCAATATACATCCTCCTAGCGAATACAAAAGGCGCAAGAGCGTCTTACGCGATGCTGAAAAAGAAATAGGCCTTGAGGTAATATACCCTCGTTACAAAATGGAGGAGTATTTTAAAAAGATCATATCAGAAGAGGATGCGCCTCGTAGATGTAGGCTTTGTTGGGAATTGCGGCTTAGAGAGACAGCGAGATTTGCGAAAGAAAATAAGTTTGATGGTTTTACGACCACCCTTTTAATAAGCCCCTACCAGAATCATGAACTAGTGAAAGATGCTGGAGAGGTTATAGCAAAAGAAATAGGTGTGGAGTTTTACTATCAGGATTTTCGTAAAGGTTTCGGGGAGTCGCAGGAAGAGGCAAAAAAGAGGGGATTTTACAGACAAAAGTATTGTGGGTGTGTTTTTTCTGAGTTAGAGCGGGTGGATGTTAGTTAATCTCGCAGTTTTGTCCAGGGGCGCGAGCCTTAACTAAAGACATATGCTGGGGATATCAGGTTTTGGTAAAATTTTAATTTTCTTTGGGATCATCTTAATATCTGTCGGGACGCTCTTTATGTTTATGGACAAGGTCCCCTGGATAGGGAGACTCCCGGGAGATATATATATTAAAAGAGAAAATTTCACCTTCTATTTTCCTATTTCAAGCTCCATCCTATTAAGCATAGTCCTTTCCTTGATCTTAATCCTTGTGGGTCGAAGGCAATGATACGCAGGGTGGTTGTTTTTTTCCTTGCTGTATTAATACTATTCATCTCCCCATCTTATTTTTATGCTATGGGGAGTTACCCTCCGCATAGACGTATCCCACTTCGTGTCTTGGTGCTAAAGGACATTAAAAATATGACTCTACGCATAAAAGGGCCTTACAGAATGGTTGATTTTAAGACAGGCAAATCTTTAAGGGAAGGCAAAAACCTGGTTAACTTTACCGTATCTTCTAAGGATATTGATCCTGAAGGGATAAAGGTTTTACCAGAGGAGAGGACGCGCGTCTATATTAACGGCCGTCAATTTCGAGGCCTTATCGATATCTCAAAAGATAAACAGGATAATCTTTTGATTATTAATCACATCGATCTGGAGGAATATCTTTATGGGGTATTGTACCATGAAGTTTCCCATCGCTGGCCGATAGAAGTTTTAAAGGCGCAGGCAATAGCTGCCAGGACTTATGCTTTGTACCAGAAGCTTGTAAGTCAAGATGAGTATTTTGACCTCACTTCAGATGTATATTCTCAGGTCTATGGTGGGCGTTCCTCCGAGACATGGCGCACCACGCGGGCTGTAAATTTAACACGAGGCAGAGTTTTGATATCGAGCGGCAAGATATTTCCCAGCTACTATCATGCCACCTGTGGAGGCCATACATCTCGTGCCAGCACCATATGGGATATTGATGCGCCTGTTTTACAAGGCAAGGTTTGTAATTTTTGCAAGGCCTCCCCTCATTATGAGTGGAAAAAAGAATTGGATATGGAATATATACAAAAAAGGGTTCAGGAAGCAGGCTATAAGATCCAGGTTGTCTCCATGGAAGCCTTAGAAAGGGATCCATCCGGAAGAATACTTGAGGTGGCGCTTAATGGAAAAAATAGTAATGTTGGATTGAAAGGCAATGAATTTAGATTGTTGGTAGGGCCGGATATAATAAAAAGCACAAATTTTGAAATACGCTTCAAGGGTAAATATGTGATATTTGAGGGTAAAGGTTGGGGGCATGGCGTGGGTATGTGTCAATGGGGCGCATATTATATGGCTAGATCAGGCTGGAACGTAGACGAGATCCTGGAATATTATTATTCTGGGGCAGAGATTGCAAGCGTAGGGGCGGAATCCCAATATACCCAAAAGAGTGACTAACAGGCCATCTCCTAAATTATGAAGCTATCTGATTTCGACTACAATTTGCCAAAGGAATTGATCGCGCAGTATCCGAGTAGGTCGCGGGATGAATCCAGGCTTTTGGTATTGCATAGAGATACAGGAAAGATAGAGCACAGGATCTTCAAGGATATTATCGAATATTTCCATAAAGGTGATTTACTTGTATTGAATGATACGAAGGTCATACCTTCTAGATTGATCGGCAGAAAAGAGACAGGTGGCAAGGTCGAGGCCCTTATTTTATATAATGGTAAGAAAGGCGCTCTCGATGGTGAATGCGAGGCATTGTTGAAGCCGGCTAGAGGGTGTAAGATCGGAAGTAGATTGATATTTGGGGATAAGGAGTTGGAAGCCGAAGTAACTAGAATAGAAAATGGTAAAAGATTTTTAAAATTTGATGGTAATAAAGGCGTTATGGACTTGCTGGATAAGTTAGGCGAGATGCCTCTTCCGCCTTATATAAAGCGCAGGGCTAGTGATTCAGATAGAGAAAGCTATCAGACAATCTACGCCTCTAAAAAAGGCGCTATTGCAGCCCCTACAGCAGGTCTGCATTTTACAGAGAGTCTTCTCTCCCGCATTTCTTCTAAAGGAGTGGATATCGAATGCATCACACTTCACGTTGGTTACCCGACTTTTAGGTCGGTAAAGACTATAGATATAAGAGAACATAAAATGGAAAAGGAATATTTTGAGATAGAGGATAAAGTCGCTAAAAAACTGGAACAAAAGAAAGGAAGGACGATCGCAGTCGGCACGACGACATCCAGGGCGCTGGAGACCATCGCCTCCCTGAAAGGTTGGACAGATCTATTTATCTATCCGCCCTATAGATTTAAAAAGGTAGATGTGCTTTTAACAAATTTCCATTTACCAAGGACAACACTTTTAATGCTTGTAAGTGCGTTTTGTGGAAGGGAAAATTTATTTAAGGCGTATCAAGAGGCAATAGATAAAAGATACAGGTTTTATTCATACGGCGATGCAATGCTTATAATTTAGGGTCCAAGCATGCTTGTAGAGAGAGTCGAAAAAATGTTCAAGATAACCCATAAAGACAGACATACAAAGGCAAGGGTTGGGTCAATAGAGACGCGGCATGGGACTATTGAAACACCTGAATTTATGCCAGTGGGGACCCAGGCGAGCGTAAAGGCGCTTTCCAATGAAGAGGTAAATTATTGCGGGACTCAAGCCATCCTGGGCAATACATATCATCTTTACCTCAGGCCCGGCATGGATGTTATTAATAATGCAGGAGGATTACACGACTTCATGTCATGGGATAAGCCTATTTTGACTGATAGCGGGGGGTTCCAGATATTTAGCCTGGCAACTCTGATGAAGACAAAGGAAACCGGCGTTGAATTTAAATCACATATTGACGGCTCTAAACATTTCTTGACGCCTGAGGATGTTATAAGGTTACAGTGCGAATTGGGAAGCGATATTATGATGGTGCTCGATGAGTGTTTACATTATCCGTGCCCAAAGGATAAGGCAGAGCGTTCACTAGAACTTACAAATAACTGGGCGAGAAGATCAAAGGAGGCATTTGAGGCCTTAAAGGCTCAATATTCTATCCGGAAAGATAAATCCTCGGGCCCCGAGCCTCGGGCATCGAGCCTCCTCTTTGGCATTGTTCAGGGGGGCACATATCCAGATTTACGTAAAAAGGCTATAGAACAGCTTGTGGATATCGGATTTAACGGGTATGCTATTGGAGGGCTGAGTGTTGGAGAACCAAAGGATTTGATGTATGAGATGATGGAGCATTCAACCAGATATCTTCCTGAGAATAAGGTGCGCTACGCAATGGGGATCGGCATGCCGCAGGATTTTTTTAAAGCCATTGAGATGGGGATAGATTTATTTGATTGCGTTGTCCCTACGAGAAATGCTAGAAACGGCGCGGCTTACACAAACGAGGGGCGGATTATTATTAGGAACGCAGGGTATTCCAGGGATCTCCGGCCTCTTAGTGAAAGCTGTGATTGCGTCGCTTGTAAAAATTATTCGCGCTCTTACATAAGGCACCTGTTTAATACGGAAGAAATACTTGGATTAAGACTTACATCTTTACATAATGTATATTTTTATGTAAACTTATTAAGAAGGATCCGTGAGGCAATTAAAAAAGGAGACTATTTGGAGTTTAAGAAAAGATTCTTAACTACAGATAAAGTCTGGTAAATTAACAAGGAAAGGAGTCAAGATGAATCCGAATGCAGCTCAACCAAATGCTATAGCAAGTTTAATGCCGCTTATATTTATATTTGCGATATTCTATTTTCTGCTCATAAGGCCGCAGAAGACGAAACAAAAACAACATGAGAAAATGATCTCAGAGCTAAAGAAAAATGAAGAGGTCGTTACAAACGGCGGTATGCACGGGACTGTAGTAAATGTAAAAGAAGGCACATTGATATTGAAAATAGATGAAAATGTCAAGGTAGAGATAAACAAGAATGCAGTCGCATATTTAAAGAAAAGCAGGTAAGAAGGCAAATGCCTTTTTAGGTTGGTAGATTCCATCTGTCATTTATGAAGGCGTTTGCGACAATTTTGCAGGGCACACTTTAGTGTGCCATAATTTGATGATTTAAGGAGGAATGCATGACTAAGAATCTACAATGGAGGATTGCAATAACCTTTGGTGTTATTATCTTTGCTTTATTGGGCATGTTGCCGCTAAAGGAAAGGATGAACCTGGGTCTTGATTTACAGGGCGGCATGCACCTTGTTCTTAAGGTCGATACCTCTAAGATCCCTGAGGAGGCAAGAGAAGATGCCCCCAACAGGGCATTGGAGGTAATACGCAATAGAATAGACCAGTTTGGAGTAAGGGAGCCTCTTATACAACAGCAGGGCAAGAATTCAATAGTTGTCCAGCTTCCGGGCATTACTGATAGAGAAAGGGCAATAGAACTTATAGGAAAAACTGCCCAGCTAGAGTTTAAACTTGTTGAACACAGTGAAGAATTAAATCAATTGGCAAAAACGGGAGAGGTCCCTCAAGGATATGAATTAAAGAGACTAGCCAAGGAGGCCCTTCTCTTGTATAAAGATGCGGCATTGACAGGAGATACGCTTATCAATGCAGAGGTTAAATTTGACCAGTCCAGGTTTAATGAGCCTTATATCGCACTTGAATTCAATTCGAAAGGGGCATCTGTATTTTCTGAGGTAACCGGCGAGAATGTTGGAAGTAGACTGGCAATTGTCCTGGATGAGGTAGTGCATTCAGCGCCCCGTATAAATGAAAGGATACCATCAGGAAGGGCTAGTATAACTGGAAGATTCACTGTCGAGGAGGCAGGAGACCTGGCTATTATATTACGCGCCGGAGCATTGCCTGCGCCTATATACATAGAAGAGGAACGGACAGTTGGCGCCCTTCTGGGGAAGGATTCTATAGAAAGCGGCATAAGGGCTTCGTTGATAGGGGTGGTCTTGGTTTTAGCCTTTATGGTTATTTATTATCTTTTTGCAGGGATCGTTGCCACTACAGCGATGTTATTGAATTTTGTAATAGTGCTGGGGGTATTAGGGTGGTTACATACAACATTAACGCTTCCGGGTATAGCCGGCATGATACTTGTTATAGGCATGGCAGTGGATGCAAACGTCTTGATATATGAGCGCATACGCGAAGAACTTTCAACAGGCAAACACATACGAAGCGCCGTAGCAGCCGGTTACAATAAGGCCTTTACAACAATACTGGATTCTAATGTTACTACCCTTATTGCCGCTATGCTTTTATTTAGGTTTGGAACGGGCCCTATAAAGGGTTTCGGGATCACGCTTTCAATAGGCATACTCGCCAGTATGTTTACCGCCATCTTTGTAACGCGGATTATCTTTGACATCGTCACGACTAATAAAAATTTTACAAAGCTACCCATGCTGCAGCTTTTTAAAAAGACCAGGATCGATTTTATAAAAAAGAGATGGTTTGCCTTTGCCTTTTCGGCAATTATTATTTTGACAGGGATGGGCATCTTTCTCTCAAGAGGAGAGGCCTCATATGGCATTGATTTTACTGGCGGCCAGATGCAGGAGTATTCTTTTTCGAAGAAGGTCGAGACAGAGGATGTGAGGGCTCTGCTCCTTGATATAGGAATAAAAGATGCAACGATTCAAAATATCGGGAACAAAAATCAGATTTTGATAAAGACCTCCGAAGACGTGGCAACCGAGATAACAAATGGGTTCAGGAAAGGTTTAGACGACAATCCTGCGGAGCTTCTGCGCGTTGAAAAGGTAGGTCCTTCTGTCGGGAAACATCTGAGAAAGAGCGCAAGGCTTGCAGTATTATGGAGTCTTATCGGTATATTGATTTATGTAGGCCTCAGATTTAAAAATATTGCCTTTGCCATTAGTGGCGTGATCGCGCTTTTCCATGATGTATTTATTGCCATGGCCTTTCTTGCGGCAACCGGCAGAGAGTTGAATCTTACGATAGTCGCAGCCCTCTTGACCATAGCAGGTTATTCTATTAATGATACGATAGTTATATATGTCAGGATACGGGAGAATCTGAAACTCTACCGCAAGGCCTCGATGAAAGAGATTATAAATATGAGCGTGAATCAGACGCTTTCAAGGACTATATTGACTACCCTGACAACGCTTTTGGCGGTTTCGTCTATCTTCTTTTTTGGCGGAGAGGTCCTTAGGGATTTTTCATTTACGCTTTTAGTGGGGATAATCTCGGGTATATATTCGACGATCTACATTGCGTCTCCGCTTATAATATTATGGCAGACCAGACGGGCGAGGTAGGATTCTCTTCGACCCTCGAATCCTCGAACACACTGTAGGGGACGTTTAAACGTCCCCTACAGTGTGGATAACTTGAGCTACTTGATGACTGCGAGCCTCGAATACTCGAACAAGCACAATATGAATAAGTTTAAGGAAATAAAGCGAATACTGATCGTAGTGCTTCTCTTTAATTGGCTGGTGGCCTTCAGCAAAGTCATATATGGGCTTATTACAAAATGCGCATCGATGACCGCTGATGGGGTCCATTCATTCGGGGATGGCGCATCCAACATAATAGGCCTTGTAGGGATATGGGCTGCCTCCAGCCCGAAGGACGACGCCCACCCATATGGGCATAAAAAGTTCGAGACCATTGCTACATTGGGCATAGCAGTTGTACTTTTCCTCGCAAGTTTTAACATCCTTAGATATGCCTTTTTAAGGTTACATAACCCTGTAGCGCCCGTCGTTACTGTCTTTAGTTTTGTTCTTATGCTTGGCACTATGATCATAAATACGTTCGTAATGAGGTATGAAGAAAAAAAAGGATCCCAATTGTCCAGTGACATATTGACATGCGATGCCCTGCATACAAGGAGCGATATCCTGGCTTCATTCGTTGTATTAGGCACTTTAGTTTCTATAAAAATGGGCATACTGGTCCTGGATACGATTGTTGCTGGTTTAATCGCAATACTTATTGCAAAGACAGGTTTTGATATTTTAAAGGCCAGTTCCAATGTATTATGTGACGGGAGCGTGTTGTCAAAGAAAAAGATCATAGATATTGTAAATAAAGTGCCTGAGGTAAGGTCTATCCACAATGTAAGGACAAGGGGCAGAAGAGATGATATCCATATAGATCTTCATGTAAGGATTGACGCTAAAATGCATGTTGACGAAGCGCATCGCCTGAGCCACAAGATCGAATATGCTCTCAAAGAAAGAATACCCGGCATAACAGATGTCATTGTGCACATGGAACCATCTAGGCGCATAAATAGGAGAGGGACCTTTAGGAGGCCATAGATATGAAGCGTTGGAATATCAGGCAATCTGATACACAAAAGCAAAAGAGTCTGAGTGATAAACTTGGCATATCCTCGATCACCGCACAGTTACTGATCAATAGAGGTCTTGAGAATATTGACCAGGCGAGGACTTTTTTAGAAGGCGGTATACCGGAGCTCTGTAATCCATTTTTGATGGAGGGAGTGCATGAGGCAGTACAGCGCATAAAGGTGGCAATTAAAAATAGAGAGAAGGTCCTTATCCACGGCGATTATGACGTGGACGGCATAACAGCCATTTCGCTTCTCGTCTTTACTCTGCGCAACCTTGGAGTAGAGCCGGAATATTATATACCTGATAGACTTACTGAAGGTTATGGCCTGAGCGAAGGAGGAGTCAAGGAAGCAATAAATATAAAGGCTAGTTTAGTGATAACCGTAGATTGTGGTATTAAAAGTTACGAAGAGGTCAAGACCCTCAATGTCCATAATATAGACGTGATAATTACAGACCATCATGAGGTGCCGGAACGCCTTCCTCCGGCCTATTCGATTATAAATCCTCTTCGGAAGGATTGCGCATATCCGGATAAAAATCTTTCAGGAGTCAGTATCGCATTTAAATTATGCCAGGCACTATGTTTTGAGTTCCACGTTGAAGATATCTGGAAACATTTGGACCTTGTCTCATTGGGGACTGTCTCTGATGTTGCGCCTCTTATAGGGGAAAACAGGATCCTTGTCAAGGAGGGATTAAAGTTACTTAAGAAGGGGGCCTTTAATAAAGGTATCAAGGCGCTTATCGAGGCGAGTGGCTTAAGAAAAAGAGATCCGGGTTCTTTCGAAATAGGTTTTATATTAGGGCCAAGGATAAATGCGACAGGCCGCCTGGGATCAGCCAGGATAGCTGTAGAGCTTTTATTGACAGATGACACAAAAAAGGCAATGATCTTGGCAAAAAGATTGAATGAGAAAAATCGTGAACGACAGAAAATAGAAGCCAGTACCTTAAAAGAAGCCATCTCCAAGATAGATAGAGATATAAATTTTAAAGACCATAAAGTTATAGTCTTAAATGGTGAGAATTGGCATCCCGGAGTGATAGGCATCGTGGCATCCAGGATATCAGGTAGGTTTCATAGGCCAACGATATTGATTTCGACAAAGGGTGGCGTAGGAAGAGGATCTGGCAGGTCTATTGGTGGTTTCCATTTATTTGAGGCCCTTATGGGTTGTGAGGATATTTTAAAAGAATATGGAGGCCACAAATATGCGTGTGGTCTTACGATTTCAGAAAAGGACATAGATAGGTTTAAAAAGACAATAAATGAAATAGCTGATTGTGTTCTAAGTCCGGAAGATCTTGTGCCTCAAATCGATATCGACATGGAAATACCGCTAGGTTCACTGGATTATAGTATAATAGAGGAATTGACTAAACTTGAGCCTTTTGGAGAGGGTAACCTAAAGCCTATATTTTGCTCTAGGAATCTTAGCCTGGCGCGTCCTGTAAGGATACTAAAAGGCGAGCATATTAAATTGTGCGTGAGGGATGGCAATAAAAAATTTGATGCGATAGGTTTTGGCCTTGCCAAAGACAGTGATATAGAGCCCATCCTTGATAGGTTATCCAAATTCGATCTTTTGTATTCAGCTTCCCTTAATACCTGGCATGGCTTTGATAGTATTCAGTTGAAGATAGAGGATATCAGGCCTTCTGTATCTTCCCGGCCTTAATGCAAGAGGTGCATACCTTTATCCGTCTGTGCGTACCTTTTTGGATCACTCGTACGGTTTGTAGGTTTGGCAGGAATACCCTTTTTGTTATACCGGTTATTTTTTTACCAACGCCGCCTTTTTTCTTTGCAAGACCACGTCTAGTAATGGTCCTTCCGGCTACTGGCCCTTTTCCGCAGATTTCACATCTTCGTGACATATTCTATTCCTCCGATTCACTTTTTATTGAGATTAAGATGATAACATAATATAATGATAGATGCAAGGGAAAATGGTGTCACTGACTGGTGTTGTCAGGTAATATATGAAGATTGGTAAGGTAAAAGAGGCATGCAAATTACTGGAATCATGCAGGCTTTGCCCGCGAAGATGTGAAGTAAATAGGCTTAAGGGGGAGCTTGGTTTCTGTAAGGCAGGGTCCTTGCCAATGGTCTCCAGCTTTCACGCCCATTTTGGCGAAGAGCCTCCTATATCTGGGCATAGCGGATCAGGCACTATATTTTTTACGCATTGTAGCTTAAGGTGTGTATTTTGTCAGAATCACTCTATAAGTCAGTTAGGCGAAGGGAGAGAGGTGAAGATAGAGGAACTGGCTGGTGAGATGCTGAAATTACAAAAAGGGGGATGCCACAATATAAATTTTGTTACACCCACTCATTATATGCCGCAGATACTAGAAGCAGTATTTTTAGCGAAAGAAAAAGGTCTGAATATACCATTGGTCTACAATTGCGGCGGATATGAATCCTCGGAAGCCCTTGAGATCTTAGATGGTATAATCGATATATACATGCCTGATATGAAATATTCGGATAAGACTATTGCGAAAAGATTTTCGCTTGCGCCGGATTATTTTGAGGTCTCTAAGGCGGCGATTAAAAAGATGTATGCCCAGGTAGGCGATTTGAAAATGGAAAAAGGGATTGCTAGGCGAGGCCTTCTTGTAAGGCACCTTGTTTTACCGGATCGTCTTGCAGGAAGCGGGGTCATCTTTGATTTTATCGTGAAAGAGGTTTCTCCTCATACATATGTAAATATTATGGCGCAGTATTATCCATGCCACCTCTCTTATAAATTTCCGGAACTTTCAAGGCGCATTACGCATCGTGAATATATGGATGCTTTAAGATTAGCGAAAAACAAGGGTCTTTTAGGAGGATTTAGGCAGGTTTTAGGTACTATTGACAGGGAAAAGATTCCAGAATGGACAGACGATCTTAAGGAGCGAGAAAAGTCTTGATATGAAGGATCTATCGGCCTCAGCCAGATTTATTAAAGGTGTAGGGCCTTCCAAATTAAAGCTTTTGAACCGTCTTAGCATAGAGACCGTGGAAGATCTTTTATATTGCCTTCCAAGAAGATATGAGGATAGGACTAAGATAAAATCGGTCAGCGAGACACAACACGGTAAATTTGAAACCGTAAAGGTAAAGGTGCTTGCCTTTGGAGAGCGTACTACGAAAAGAGGTTTAAGTATCTTTAAGATGGCTGTGGGAGATTCTACGGGGGTGATCCATGCGACCTGGTTTAATCAGCCCTACATGAAGGATAGATTTAAACTGGGCCAGGAGCTTATCCTTTATGGAAAGGTAGAGAAGCTTAATTATTTACAGATCAATAATCCAGAATATGAAATACTGGAGGATGCAAAAGAGGATTCCGTAAACATGGGCAGGATCATCCCCATATATCCTCTTACTGAAAATCTGAACCAGCGGTGGTTCAGGAATGTCTTGAAATTTACCGTAGATCGTTACGTAGGTGGGATTTTAGACACGCTGCCGTATGATGTAAGGCGGAGGAACAATCTAATGGCCCTTAAAGAAGCGGTTCGCAATATCCATTTTCCTGTGAGCGATATAGTCATGGAAAAGGCAAGGCATAGACTTATATTTGACGAATTTTTTTTATTGCAGATCGGCATTGCCTTAAAAAGATGCAGGGTTAAGATAGATATGAATGGATATAAACATACTCTCGAGGGAGACCTGATCGATAGGTTCAAGCAAAAGTTACCTTTTAAATTTACAGGGGGCCAATCAAAGGCCTTGAAAGAAATATTGCAGGATATGAAGAGCCCTAAGCCCATGAATAGGCTTCTTCAGGGAGATGTGGGGAGCGGTAAGACCATAGTGGCTTTATATGCGATTATCTTGACTGTAGAGAATGGATATCAGGGTGCTTTGATGGTTCCTACAGAGGTACTCGCAGAGCAACATTATAAAAATATAAGTACACTATTAGAAGGCTTGAAGATCAATGTAGTACGCTTATCAGGGGATTTGAAGCCAAAAGAACGCGACAGGCGAAAGCATATGATAGAAACAGGTGAAGCAGATCTAGTCGTGGGCACTCATGCGCTTATTCAGGAAGGGGTGAATTTTAAAAGATTGGGCCTGGTAGTAATAGATGAGCAGCATAAATTTGGTGTCATGCAGAGGGCTTTTTTAAAGTCAAAGTCCATGAATCCGGATGTTCTTGTTATGACAGCTACGCCGATACCCAGGACCCTTGCCATGACTGTATACGGAGATCTGGATGTATCCACAATAGATGAGTTGCCGCCTGGTAGGAGGGATATAAAGACCTTGTATTTTGAAGATAGGAATAGAGAAAAGGCATACAAGATCGCAGGCGAACAGGTGAAGATTGGACGCCAGGTATATGTGGTCTATCCTATAATCGAGGATTCCCAACGTTCTGACCTTAGGGCAGCTGTAAAGATGCATAAAGAACTGAGCAATCTCTTTCCCGATTTAAAAGTAGGTCTTTTACATGGAAAAATGCGTTCCCTCGACAAGGAAAGGATCATGAGGGATTTTAAAGAACATAAAGTAGATATCCTTGTCTCAACCGTAGTAATAGAGGTCGGGGTGGATATTCAGAATGCCTCTTGTATGATAATAGAACATGCTGAGAGATTTGGATTGAGCCAGCTGCACCAGTTGAGAGGCAGGGTAGGAAGGGGTAGATTCCTTTCATATTGCATTCTGGTCGCAGGTCCTAAAACTGAGGAGGCAAAGCACCGGCTAAATGCCATGCTTAAAACGCAGGATGGCTTTAAGATAGCAGAAGAGGATCTGGAGATAAGGGGACCGGGAGAATTTTTTGGAACACGACAGCATGGCCTCCCGGAATTGAAGATAGGTAATATTGTAAGAGATAGGAATATTATGGAGGTTGCAAGGGCTGAGGCGATCGAGCTGGTAAAAAAAGACAGGTTTTTACGTAGGCCGGAGAATAGATATATACGCGAGGGCCTTAGGAAGAAATTTAAGGCAGAGGACTTAGAATTGGCTTTGGTAGGATGATATGCGCATAATCGCAGGTAAATTCAAGGGCAGGGTTATCGAGATGCCTAAGGGGATCAGGCCTACCTCAGATAAGGTGCGTCAGGCCCTCTTCGAGATGTATAAAAACCGCATCGAAGGGGCGAATTTCCTGGATCTTTATTGCGGCAGTGGCGCAGTGGGTATTGAGGCATTCTCGCGAGGCGCAAAAAGCAGCACCTTTGTAGATGATAATTCCCAATGTATAGCGACGCTAAAGAAAAATTTATCCCATTTACATATATTGGACTTATCTACCTTATATATATATAAAAGAGGTGTCGTAGAGGCGCTTAAGGCATTAAAGGATTCATCCAGAACCTTTGATATTGTCTTTTTAGACCCGCCATATTATAAGAATATGGCCAAAAATACCTTGATAGCACTTTCTGATTGTGATATACTGGCTCGCAATGCACTTATAATAGTAGAGTTATATAAAAAAGAAGGCTTGCCTGAAGAGGTTGGAAAACTAAAAAAGATCCGCACTTCTTTCTATGGAGATACGATCCTGGAGTCTTTTAGAAAATGAACCCATTCGACTACGCTCAGGGTTCATCCTGAGCGTAAAAGGTTGTAAAAAAAGAGGAGTCGAAGGATGAAAAAAATAGCTATCTATCCTGGTAGTTTTGACCCGGTGACCTACGGACATCTGGATATTATCAAAAGGGCGCTTAAGATATTTGACAAGGTTATTGTCGCAGTCGCCCACAATGCTGAAAAAGGCCCGCTTTTTGATGTCGCAGAAAGGGTCTCACTTCTCAAGAAGGCACTAAAGGGCATTAAAAAGGTTGAGGTAGATGACTTTGACGACCTTGTTGTGGAGTATACCAAAAGAAAAAAGGCAGGTGTTGTAATAAGAGGCCTGCGCATGATATCAGATTTTGAATACGAGTTTCAAATGGCATTGACGAATAGGAAGCTTTCCGGTGATATTGAGACAATATTTATGATGCCGTCGGAGACGTATTCGTATCTTTCCAGCAAGCTGATTAAAGAGGTGGCATCACTCGGCGCAAGCCTGAAGGGTTTTGTGCCTAATTTTGTAGAGAAGGCGATCAAGGAAAAGTTTGGATCCCTCAACAGGTAAGGTATAGATGGACTTTATAGATAAGATCTACGAGCAGGCTCGTAAGGTTAAAAAAAAGATATTACTGCCTGAAGGAGAAGAAAGGCGCGTCTTAAAGGCAGTCGGCGCTATTTTGAAACGCGATATATGTTTCCCGGTTCTTATAGGAGATCCGGATAAGGTATTAAAGATTTCGAAAGACGAAGGGGTCGATTTAAAAGATATAGAAATTATAGATAGAAAAAACTATAAAAGATTCGATGAGTACGTAACGCTCTACTGCAAGATCCGTAAGCATAAGAATATAAAAGAAGATGATGCGCGGAAATTGATTACAGGGAATCCTGTTTTTTATTCAGCCCTTGCAGTTCGCTCAGGGCATGCTGATGGTTTTGTGGCAGGCGCATCAACTACT
>JBHPHW010000028.1:0-17615 GCA_042570105.1 Candidatus Omnitrophota bacterium
CATCTTCTCTCGCTTCTCTAGTTCTATCAACGAGCTCCCTTAAAGAAACCCTCTTTGCGTCAAAATATTCTGGGGGAGGGTTCATATTTCGTTGGATAAGCCAGTTGATAAGAGAGTCGTCAATATCACCGGACTCTGTTACTGGCCAAATAGGTAGATCCCAGAACGTCAATCTCAATTCCTGAAGCCAGTTAATGAAAGACATTCTTCTGCCATCAGCTGAGACAGGTACCTTTCTGCCGAATAATTTCAACATACCCACCTGTACGTCAGCATACAAAGAAATTTGTTCTTTTAATCCAGAACGAGCAAGCACAGCTGAGTTCATGTAGCCCCAACCAGACGGAAAAGGTAAACCTGCCCATTTATAATAAGCTGCTAGCTCTTCTTTTACTTCCGCTAGTTTTTTCCCCCTTTTATTTGCCTTGTTTCGCAATCCATAATAAATTCTAAATCTTCTATCTTGTTCATCTTTACTAAACATATCGAAATCAAAGAACTTTTTCAACCGCAACCAATTCATTATTCTCATGCTAAATATTTTATGTTCCTCTCCTTCCCTGCCGATCTCTATTGTCCCTCGGCCATGTTTTAGGAATGTCCTGCCGTCTGCATCAGTCATGATTATTACATCCCTAACTAAAGGTGGGGGAGTCTGACCAGGATCCATTCCTCCTGAGGCTGCGCTAGTATCCCTTTGTGGCGATAATCGCATCTGGTATTCATCTTGGCTGCCACCTGCTACGGAGGACGGTATACCTAACTGGATAAATATCCTTCGCAATGAACTACTGAGAGACTTTAATTCTTGTGGATCTAAGTTAAGATCGAGTTCTTGATTGAGATTGGAGAGATTTGTTTCCTGGATTAAACTATTGATGGTCTTCTTTTGTTCGAGGGCAAGAGAGGATATTTTTCCTACATCATATAAAGCGTATCTTTCCACGATATACCTTAGTACTTCACGTAGACCTTCAACATCTTCATCCATACTAATAAGCTCGGAAACCAATGAAGAAAACGTTTTCTCTTCTGAGCCAAAAGAAGAGAAATGAATATTTAAGGCACGCGTATAGAGCTGCCAGGTTCTAACACTATCTAAAATTCTATCTAATCCATCAGCTAAAACTTCGTCAGACTCTGAATAGATATCATATTTTAGCATCTGAAGATTAAGTGTAATACTGCCCGCTAAATTACCTAAAGGAGCTTCAAAGAAATCTTTCATACTAATAATCTCGTTTCTATCTACGGCTACGACGCCTCTATCTTTATCAAAATTCCATGTTTCACGCCCCCGTCTTCCTCTTGGGATTGTATTTTCATCCTTCTCTAACGCTAAATTGGCTTCTTTTATGGCCTCTTCATCTGAAAATTCATCGGTTTCCTGTACCAGCTGGCGGGCTGAGCGTAAAAACTCTTTAATCAGGTTTCTCTTTGCCTCATCTCTTAAAATTGAAAACCTTATCAAGCTGTCGATTTCGTCTTGCACTATGGCGCATGGACGTTTGTGTGATTCGTCTACGCTAGCTGGTACAGTTATTTTGCCTAAGTGAACTTCCCAGGATGGGTCTTCGGGAATACTCATACCTAGACGTAAACCCTCTTGCGTTAAAATCTCTTCTAAGCTCTCTACTATTTTCTCTCTAGAATATAAAAGTTTTAATAATTCATCTCGGCTCAATAGACTCAAGAGCTCAATAGGATATGCCTCTTTGAAGCGTCTTCTAAGAAGAAGAGCTCTAATGCTGCGCGGCAAATCCTCTATTGTTCTTATCTGAGGTTCTCTCTTCAAGTATAAGCTTTCTAAAACATCACCTATCACTTCTATGCTTTTCTTGCCTATATCCTTTATTGCTTTTAATCTCTCATCACTCATAATTAGAATATCAGAAAGTGAAGCCTTGCTTCGCCTTAAGGCATTGTACATCCTAGTGTCTCTCTTCTTTATAGAACTCCAGAATTTTTCTTCCTTTGAGTCCAGAAAAGAGAGAACACTCCCGCCACTACCATCAACATCAGGTCTTATTGGGGGCAAGGCCGATGTTAGACTGGCAAGAGGAGCGTCCTCTTCTTTGTAAATAATTCTTAATTTACCCTTAAATATCTTACCGCCGTTCATGCCGCTCATGCTAGCTTTTCTGCTATTACCATCTAATGTATAAATATCACCTTCGAGGCCTTCTTTAAGTTCACCTATACTAAGATCTGGTATAGTTGATATGAGAAGTTTTCTATTCTTGCGCGCCACTAATGTCGCATGCGCAGAACCACCCCTAACAACACAAAGCGCCCCATCAACATCCTCATCGATTAATAACTCTGCTGCATCCTGTGGCGTAAAGTAATAACTAACGACAACAATACCTATGTCTTCTTCTCCTTTATTGTCCATCTCTTGCCGTAATAGCTCTATCTTTTCCTTTGTCTCCTGGATATCTGAGTCAACGAATATAAACCTTGCCCAAATAGCGCCTCCAGATTGACCTTCTCCTTCTGCCACAGGTGTATCGTCTGTCAGAGCAACCCTGGATGTAGATTCGACTATATCCATATCTCTTGCCTGTAAGACATAGGAGTTTCCATTCTCAAAGGTTGCCTCAATGTCTTGTGGATTGCGAAATACCGACAATACCTTATCTTTCATTTCTGTGATCCGATCAAATAATCTTGGATTTAAAACTTCTAATTCTCTGATTGGTATTGCATGTTCGGTCTTCCCGGCTACTAAATCTTCCCCTTGGGATCCAATTTTATAGTCGCCTGTCATAATTGGCTCACCTGTTTGTGGGTCATGAGTAAATATAACCGCTGCGCCTGCTTTTTCACTGATATTTCCAAAGACCATCTCCTGTACCAATACGCCCGTGCCCCATAAATCAGATATACCCATAGCCTTTCTGTAAGAAAGGGCTGTCGGTAAATCCCAAGAACGATAAGTAGTCAAGACAGAATTTATCAAGATATCAAATGGAGTTTCTTCAAATATGTACTTATCATCTTCTTTACGCACCATACCTGGTTTAAATATTAATTCGAGCCAAGGCATTGCCTGGTCTATTATGTGTACCGCTTCTGATACATTAATAGGTGTCTCACTTAAAAGGTTCATAATATCCGAACTTGATAATAGTCTATCTAAATCTACATATTCTCTTAAATCCATTAATAATCTAACGATCCTCTCCTCGTCTTTCGTCTCATCTTTAGACAAACTTATAATTAGAGATGGTGCGCATAATAGATTTCATTAATTATCTCTACTGCTGAATAAATGATTTCTTTATACTTGTTAGTTAATATATCCAAATCAGATGCTGAGAATTCAGAAATGGACATATTGGGATCGCCTTTTTCTCCCTTCATATCATTGATCGTATCTATAAAAAGCTCGTCTCTAATACACAATACATTTTCGCCATAATAGCTTAAAGATCTGCTGTATAAGTCAAATATAAATCTTCTCTCTTCTGGATTGCCCTCAAGAACAAAATCAACCACTTCGTCATTTAAGGCTACGTCTAAAACACTATTTAGTATTCCCGGCATGGATACAAATGAACCGCTTCTGACCGAAACTGTTAATATCTTTTTTAGAGCTGGGTCCATCTTTTCTATATCAAATGGGAATTGTTTGCCGGTTTCTTCTTCTATTATTTTTATAGCCTCCTTAACTGCCTCTCTAACTTCTTCTATTCGAGCCAAGGCCTCATCGCCATTTAATAAAGATAGGCTTGCACCCGATGGCACATCTACTACCTTCTTAACCTGCTGCAACCTGGATGTTTTAGCGCCGTCACGATGTGGTAAAATCGGCTCTTCTGCTGATAAAGAAATTGCCCTTATCTCCGTTTCTTGAGTAGCTAAGAAAAGAGTCTCTTCTCTCTCTTTAGATTGACTGATTATGGAACGTAAATTAGCTATTGCCCTTCCTGTTAATCCAAAAGAAACTTCTTCTGCTAAGATATCCCCCATCAACTTTTCTTCTACAGCTCTTCTTCTATCTTTAGGATCTAATCCAGGATCAGCATCTAATCTATATTCCCTAAGAATTTTACTAAGGGAGATATTTTCTCCTACTATACTGCAGCCCTCACGGAAGCTTAAATTAATAAAATCTATTATGCGCACCATCTCTAAATCTATATAGTCTAAAACGTCCTCGATCTGGTCCAGACTTAAATCCTCTGATAGCGAGCTTGCGATACGCCTAAAGTTCTCAGTTGCTAAGCCATTAAGTTCTAACTCTCTTATACAGTAACTTAATATCTTCTTTGCTTTACGAACTACGCTATCCAAATCTCTAGCCCTACTCAATTCTTTTCCTAAATCGGTAATTAATATTTCTAATGCTTCTTCTGACTCTGCCTTCAGCATTTCTTCTGAGGTAAATTGTCTAAACTTTGGCTCATTATATACTACATTTATCCCCATGTAGTTTGTATAACCTCCAAAGTCCCCTCTATGTCTTCTATCATTATAATCGGCAATGATATAGAGAGTAGCGTTGGGAGTGGTTATCTCTTCTAACAAACCACTTCTTTCCTTTTGAGCTTTTCTAACTGTAACCTCAGGGTCTTCTGGTTGCTCCTCTGAGGCAACCCTCATTGAATATGCATCTCTTACAGCGCACCAAATCTCAATAAGGTCTTGCCAGTCTGTTCTATTATCATCTTCAATAAAATTTAACCCTGAGGAAATATCCTGCAAATCATCTCTTGAAAGAGCTAATAAATCAAAAATCTCCTCTACGCCATAAGCACCCTTTGCTCTAGATAGAATTTCTTTAATCTGTCCTTCCCATAATCTAAATTTACCCAGTTGGGCACTCTTAAGAAACAGCTTCTGCCCCTCATCATCCATCTCGCCTCTCATAAATTCTTCTGTTCTATCCTCAAATAATGCCACGAACATATCTCTCAAAAAATCACGGAAACCAACACCAGGAAATTTATGCTGCATAACCCTCATATATCTAAATAAATCTTCCTTACGACCCCTCCTCTCATCTATCTGCGCTAAAGCTTCTCTCAGCTCAGTGCCCGAGGTTCTTCTCTGGCAGGGAATTACTTCTAAGAGTTTTCTTACAGCAAAATAATGCTTTCTTAAATTTCTAGAGTTGAGCAAATGGCTCATATGAACTTGTATAAAATCAGTATCGGCTACATTGATCTCTGAAGCTTTAACTATTGGGATTAATCCAAATATAAATTCATCAGCCAGCTTTAGATCATTACTCACAGCATAACAGGCTGCTTCAAGTGCGCGTCTTAATCCTCCAGCCCTGTAAGGAGAAGGATTGGATGCGAAATCTTCTAAATATATTTTAAGAATCTCTGGGTCTGATTTTATTAAGATTCTGTACTCTGTTCGCATATAAGTGCCATCAGGTTCGGTCAATACTTGATGAAAATCGCTCTTTGTTGCTAAAGGCGCCTCGAATCCAAATCCTTCTTCAATCTCTCTATCTATTTCCTTGCCGGCCTCATGATCAAGTCCTTTAGTCAAACAAAAATATTCAAGTGCTTTATCATTAAATATAGGATTATTAAACCAGGCTATAAGATCTAACTTAACTGTTTCTATATCCAAGGCCTCTTTAAGAAAACATGCTGCCGCTATCGCAAGTTTATAACGTGCCTCATCTTGTTTTTCTTTAAAATCTCTGATGTCTTGTCTTGCTGCTTCTTTAAATGCTTCTCTCTTTTCCTGACCCAGTATCCTGCGCGTTGCTTCTTCTAAATAATGTTCTAATATCGGCTCGTACAGCCCCTCTAAGATAGAGGTGGCATCACTATCTTCCAAAATTTCCTTATATTTTTCTCTAAGGGCTTGTATATCTTCGCGATTATAGCTTGTCCAAGCATCTACCTGTATCTCAGTAGCTTCTCTTATAACCTCTTTGGCCTCTGTCAATAGATTAAGTAGGTTGCGAGGTGTTGTAAACTCACTCAAGACCTTTTTGTGGGCAACCACCCCCATTTGCTGGGCATGATCGGGGTTTTTGATTAATGCTGTTATGCGATCCGCAGCCTCTTCTATCGACTTGACCAAATAACCATTTTCTCCATCCTGAACCTGTAGCTTTAGACCGCCGACACTTGTAGCTACAGCAGGATTATTGTGATTCATGCCTTCAGTGATAACAAGCCCAAATCCCTCGCGTTCTGACATAGACAATGTAATTGTTACAGCATCCTTTATTGTTTCCTGATGAGCGGACCATCCCTGCTGGACAGCTCCTGTAATTAAATCATTACGCGCCTTAACTGATTCGTTCCATCTATTCACCACATCACTCTTATAGCCTTCGTCGATAAGCGCCTTGACCTGCGTTTCAGAAAGCCGATGAGCTGGGTCGCCTGGCTCCATAATATGAAAGTTACTACCAGCTTCCTTATAAATTGGGTTGCCTGATTCAAGTAGACTAGTCCGTCTATCCATAATCTTAACAAACTCAGCTGCTCCGAGAGTATTGTCGTCAGCTCTGCCGAGTAGCATAATTAAAATCGGTTTTTCCCATTCCGGAGCATCACTAGCTATAATATTCTCGTAACTCTGGACATATACATCAATAGCGTGCAGAAGACCCTTGTCCGGATCTGCCCGTGAGACCACTACTATGAGCGGCCTGCGATGTAAATTACCGTCTTCATCCTCATATTCCTGGATGATTGTCGGATGGATTGCCTGAAGCGTGGCATCGACAAAAGCAGTAGACTTCTTGCGATTCTTCATGTCGTTAGGATGAATAGATGGCGGCATTACCTGAACAGGTACGCTCAACCCAAGTTCAGTAGATATAAAGTCTGCTGAATGAAGTATGGCACGATCTGCACTATCTATGTATTCCCTGATTGGCCCCCAGAATTCTGGTAGCGGACGTGATAGATCAATATGAAGGCGTGATATCACAATGGCGTTTGGATTGGCTTCTTTAATCATAGGAATAAGTGGCGCGACTTGGGGATCATCCACAACTATTACATCATATTCCTTTAAGCGCGGTATGATAAGCTCTCCAAGCTCTCTTGAAATGTCACGATAGAGCTCCCATGCTTCTTCTGATAGGAGCCCTGTATATTCTGGACGATTATTCTGTAATCCGTAATGGATACGAGGAGTAATTTGAAAAAAGGCATTAAGCCGTGTCGGGAATTTTGGATCAGTCGGAAGAGCGTCAGGATCAAGCCCAAGTTCTTTCACTAAGTTTTCTGAAACTGGTTTACTATTCACAACTTCTTGGAGTTTAAACGGTACAATCCACGATGCATCAATTCCAAAAGCATGTGCCACGGGAAACATGCTGTTGTTAATCTCTGCAACACCTCCTCCAAACTCTGTCGCATTGACTCGCGCAAATCTCAATGGTTCTCCTTCACTCTTGCCCAATAATCTGCGTAAGTCTCTAATCTCTTCCTCTAACGCATCAATGACATCCCGGTTTTCTCCAAGAGTTTCGCGCCATTGGTCGAGATCATGCGGCGCACCCACCGGGACTACTACTCCTTCCCACGCCACCTCTGACACCTGTTCTCTCAATTTTTCGATAGACCTAAGCCTATAAGAAGAATATTTATCTAAGAACGTTATAGCTCGAGGAAGGGCTTTGGTGCCGTATTCGTTTAGCTCATCCATCAAATCCCCTGCCTCACTTTCGATTGCTTTTTCTATTTTTCCATAGGTACCTTCACGGGTAAAGAAGCCGAAATCTATGACTGGTTTATCTGCACTTTTAAAACCTACGACACTCCTGACTGCATGACCGATAATTGGGCCTATAGACACCACTCGCTCTTTTGGAAACTCACGAGGCAAAGTTATAGAGTCTGCGGTTACAAACCACGCAGGGGGCATTAATCCTTGATCTTCACTATCTTCTGCTTCATGTATATTTAATCTTGGTTTTATATCTGTGCCATTTCTTATAGCAGATATTATTTTCTTCTTGCTCCTGCCTGTCTTAAATGGCTCAAGGCCTTTGACTAGCTTACCATGGACTACGCCGGTTAAAACTCTCGGCCAGGAAAATCCCAATTCTTTGACCAATGCGTAAGTCGACGCCAATAAAGTACTTCCTCTAGATGTTTCATCATCAATAACAAATGCCCAGCAATCCTTCAGATCTACGTCCCTAACATTAGTAATCTCCTGACCATCCTCTCTCAATATGCGCCCTTCTATCTTTACTTTAGTATCGCTAATCCTTGTCTTGTCCATATAACCATAATTTATCTCTACCTCTATACCATACTTTTCTTCTATGTATTCCTCTAGTCGCTTCTTGGATTCACGAATGTATCCTAATGCTCCATCATCAGGACCTACTAAGAGTATAGGATGGGCCTCTAGTTCTCTAAGAAGCGCGTTTCCTTTCTTCCCTGTCCATTCGCTAAGTCTATCAAACAAGTTTTCTGCTATTGGGACAAACGCATTCAAATTATGTAGGTTGTAACCATTCCATTTGACCTTCTTGGCCTCGTCCACATAATGCACGTTTAAAGCCATATGATTATCCACAAATGCATCTATCAGTTTTAACATCGTTTTTGCACTGATGCCTTGTCCTTCTTTAAATACCTTGTCCTGTCTTGAATACCCTTCATAAGTGTTAAACACTGAAACACTATGTATGCCAGCTAGACGCAAGGCCCTAAGAATAATCAATAATTCAATAATGTCCTCGTGACGGTGAGTATTATGGACTAAAAACACATCCTCATCTGCTCTTAACTCCTTGGGTAATTTTACCTTCCAATCTAGAAAATGAAGCTTCTCGCCGCCTTCATCTTCTTTTATAATCTCGATCATCCCGCTATTAGCATCCTTAACTGTTTTTACTGCATCTTCAACATCGTCTTTTAAGCGAGGAAATCTATACAATATTCTACGTATCCAAAGCGCCTTTTCCCTTTTCATTACCGGAAGGTTAACAAAGGATAAATCAGATTCTATGACCGCCTTGCCGTCTTTATAGACCACGCTGTCACAAAGATAATGCAGCAAGTCACTCAAGCCATTACTGAATTTATGCTCTCCATCCAAAACCAGCTCGATATTCTTGGCGCCATGCCTGCGTAATATCTCTATCAATAAAACTATCTTTACAAAATCATCGGGAGAATCTAGAGCGCACGTCACTTTTACATCTGCGCCCTCGACTATACCAGGATTTAAAAGTCTCGGATTCCACTCATCATCTGGAAACTGAAGGGTCTTTAACTTTACTAAGCCTTTCTCAGCACCTTTCTCGGCCTCTATGGTAATGCTGGAAGGAAGGCTTGCTTTTACCCATCCGCAACTAAATCCCCAAGGTGACCCAAAGGCGCCTTCATAACCAAAACCAAAGTTACCTTTATGATCAAGCTCCTCTACGCTCGCCTGAGGCAGTAAGTCCTGTAGCTCGTACTTCATATCTTTAAGGCGCATAATACCATTTTCACCTGAGCTATCTCGAGAGGTATTCCAAATCGATGGTGAAAAATACACTGTTCCGCCATCAGCAGTTACCTGTCTTTTTAAGGATCCGGCATGCTCTCTTAGTTCGTTTCTGTAAATCAAAGTGTTCATTGAAATAACAATATCCGCCGGTCCTAATGTATAATCCTTATCATCAGCATCGCCGAAAACAAAAACTACATCTTTATCGCTTCTATTCTTCTCGGCTTCGATTATGGCAGAAACATCATTATCTACCCCGACAATAATCACATCGACAAATCCCTGGTCTTTATAGTACTTTGCCATACCGTGGCTAGCTTCACCGTATTCACATCCTACATCTAAAACCTGCAATCTATCTTTCTTAAACCATGGATCAAGGTCAGCTTCTTTGATACGCGTTTCAATCTTTTCTATAAGCTCAGCATCAGAAATCTGATCTTTGATTTTAGGGAGCACCCTTCTTGCAATGATACTACGCACCAATAGCGATTCATCTCCGGACAACTGACTAAGCAGTAGAGCAAGTATCTCCTTGGGTTCCTCCTCATATAGTTTCCCTAAAATCAAGGCCGCCTTTGCGCGCATCCAAACCCTATCTTCCTCTCGCAGCATATCGTAGAGAGCTTGAATAGCGCCTTCGCCCATGTCTCTAATCTCATCGATAATAGCTACGCTTTTTTCCGAATCATAGGTACGACCATTACCTTTTCCTTCTATTTTTAAATATTCATCGAGTCTGGCCAGGATATATTCTCGATCGATTAAATTCTCTTCTTCTCTTCGTCCAAAGAACCTTCTAATTGCAACTTTAGTAAAAAAGAGCTCTAGTAAGTCAGCGCCAGTGACAATGTCTTTTCCGCTCTCCTGAGCAGAAACCATGATCGTTCCAGCAGGAATTACTCCTGAGTCCCCATCTAAGTGGAAAGGATTAAAACCTAATTCTCCTAACTCCACAAAACCCATCCATGCTGTAGAAGCAAGGCTCTCAACTTCTAGTGGCGGAGAATACCATCCATGCCCTGTTGGACACTGTACAGGCGTTACTGGGCAAGATGAATAAAAATATCCCGTTCCTCTATCACTCTCGATTTTGCCTTCCTCTAAATTCTCGTACATTGATTCTGCATCAACACCAAGGGACTCTGACCAACCAGGATGTGTACTGCTATAATAAATAGCTGCCTCTCTATTGGCTAATATACCTCCAGCAGTCCACTCTGGACTTACTATTGGATCTCTGTCTAGCTTCCGATAATCTGTAAAATCAAGGCCAGTAAGATTACCCTCTTCATCAAACACGCCAGCAAGTTCTTTTGTCTTCTCTAAAAGATGATAAGTAGCGCCTTCTCCAAACCATCTATCTATAGTCTTCGGCCCTAATTCAAGCACTGCCCATGTCTGTACATCAGTTGCGAAAGTCTCATTCTTTACCCAACCTATATCGGGATACTCATGTGCACCCTGAGCAAATATATTTTCTTCAGGTATCCATGCAAGTTGAAAATAAGTGTTTATACCATCTAATGCTTCCTTATATTCTTCTTTCCCGGTAATCTTATACCAATTCCTGTAAGAACTATGTGCGGATAAATTATTCTCGGTCGAGATCTCATCATAAAGCCATCTAAACTTCATAGGATCATCGCCTACTTCATTTTCATGCCACGTTCCTTTTGGAGCCATCCGCATGCCACCAATATCTGATTGCAACAAGGCCCCAGCTCGTAATGTCTCTTCTGCCAACTTTAAGTCTATAGACTCTTCTACTATTTCCCCGCTAGATCCATGTTTCATATGATAAAGATGCGCTGATGCAATACCACCAAACCAAACATTCTCGCCAGCTATAGGCTGCCACTGTTGCCATGTCAGAGGTTCACCTGTCAATGGATCGGTTATATAATAATTTCCGTTAGCTTCAATTATCTTAAATATAAAACCACGCTTTCCTTCTATGCTGCGACTTATGTCTTTGCCTTTTGGATCATTATAGATAAAAGGATGTTCATCTTCATTGTAAGGATTATAATATGCCCGTAATTCAAAATCTCCTAAATAGCCTCGCCATAGAGAATTTGTTAAATTATCTGCCTTTTTAAAATCACCTGAAAGTCCCCATAGAATTTGAGCAAGGGCACCGTCATAAAGGACTAAGCCTCCATTTAAAATCATTCTCATGTGTTCATCTACAGTATTACTCCAGTCAAAATCTGGCGGCACCCAGAAGCTTAAAGGCAAACCTGTCTTACTAGACACATTATTATCAATCCACCTAATAATATCTGAAATTTCAGCTATGGGTTCCTGTTCTGCAGGAGCTGGCGTAGGTGTTGGAGTTGGTGTAGGTGTCGGAGTCGATGTAGGCGTTGGGGTTGCTTCAGGAGTTGGGGTAGGCAAGATTACCTTCTCTAGCTCGTCATTTAATGAATCTATGACCTCCTGGATTTGAGCCTGTTCGGCTTCATCTTTCTGGGCCTTCAGGGCTTCTCTTACAACCTCAAGCATTTCTTGTACAGTCTTACGATAGTTTTCTGGATCATCTTGTGCGGTATATTGCGCTTCATCAACAATGTCCTGCCATTTAACTTCTTGAGTTTTGAGATTCAGAGTATAGTGTTCAGTATTTAAAACTGTACCGGAGGAACCATCAATTACATTAAGCTCATCACCGATCTTTTCTACTGTTATCCCCCACTGCACTCCATTACGAGGTATTAATGTTTCGATGCTAAAGTTTCCTAGTTCATCGTTTAATGAATCTATGACCTCCTGGATCTGAGCCTGTTTGGCTTCATCTTCCTGAGCCTCCAGCGCTTCTCCTGCGACCTCAAGCATTTTTTGTACAGTCTTATGATAGTTTTCTGGATCATCTTGTGCGGTGTATTGTATTTTTTCACGTGGGGTTTCCCAACTTACTATTTGGCTCTGTGGATCCAGAGTATAACTAGTACCAGCTGTACCAGGGCCATAAGGAGCTTCGAATACCGTAATCTTATCACCGATCTTTTCCACTGTTATTTCCCACGCCATTATCATACTCCCTGAGTCACGCTGGACTAGCGCGAGAATACTAAACTCATCCGCAGGGACTATAGTTGGAAGAGGTGTGGATTCTGGTTCAGGCGTTGAGATAGCTTCAGGTGTCTGGTCAGGCTTCTCAACAGTAGGTGGTGCAACAATAGTTGGGGCAGGTGTATGTACTGCTTCGGGGGTTGAGACAGCTACAGGTGTCGGAGTAGACTGGACTACCTCGGTTGGAGCTAGAACTGGCGGCGAGACCTCTTCGATAATAGGCGTTGGGGTAACGACAGGTTCACTCGGCCCACCAGTACATGATGATAGTGGAATAACAAAAACGATCAGAAGAACCATAAATACAAGTACAATAGCTTGGGGAATAGAAACTGTCTTTCGCTCGCCACCAATAAGCCCGCCGCTTACCAAAGAAATCGCTTTCTTTATTGCTCTAAAAAAAAGTCTTACACTTCTATTAATATTACGGACCTGACTCTGGTATTGCATAATCACGCTTCTTAAGACCTTCTGCAAATCACCCTGAGGATTAGTTTCTATATCGGGATGAAGTTCCTGGAAGATACTTTGTGATTCTTCTATTGTTTCGTAGTGGCCTTTTATTGGACAACGGGCTTCATGATAGATATATGCTTGGCGGATTAGTGAGTTGGGATTGGCAAGGACTTGTCTTGATAGGACTAGTGTTGGTTTGGGAAATAGTTCATTAAATCTGTCTTCGCTTCCTAATATACGAATTATCTCCTCTTTTACTGGTGGCGCATGAGAATAAAAACCAAGGGCATAATCATCTTTTGTATCTACTACCACAGTATCGGTTGCAATGATGCGTAAATTTTCTGGGCTTTCAGCAACATCTTCTAATCTTAGACCTATCCTTTCTTCTAGTCTCCTTACATCTTCCTCTATCGTAGGAGCTTCTGTTATTTCATCAAAATTACCGCTAGATATATTTTTAACCATGCGTATAAAGGCATTGTTACCTTTACGGATAAAGCCATCTGGGGTAGATGGTGGGATCGAACGTTTTATCATATCCAGTTCTTCAAGCGCCGTAGTAATAATCACACCTTGCGGAGACCTTGGCCTTACGCTCTTTAGAAAATGTTCAAAAAATTCTCTTGTCTTTTTTTCGCCAGCTATATTCAGGAAACCCTGAACTAAGACTTCTCTTATCCTATCTCTATTTGGTATCTTGCCTCCCTTATCTAGAAAACCTAACTCTGTCTTTGCTATCGTTCTATATCTAATAGGTGAAAGATCTCCTAGATACAATAGAAGATCTTTCATAAATTGGTTAAATCTATAAGACTCTCCGTGGTCTAAATCTATAAAGAAAACTTCATCAAATCTATAACTGTAGATAAAATTCTCTGGTTTCATATCGCTTATAGACTGGCCTGTGTCTTTCCTTAAGTCTCCCCTCCATGTCAACCTCCAGGCCTTTAGTAAGAGCTCTACATTCTTACGGTATATAGCTACCTTTTTATCTTCTTCTACCTTGTCCAAGGTAAAGCCATGCATAAATTCACCGAATGTAATACCTACTATGCCTCCGTTTAATTGCCTCATCAAAGACCTGAATTGATCTTTATCACTTCCCTCAGACATTTTTTCTGTGAGCTTCTCTGCTTCATGATATTCTCTTACCTGAATTACAATTTCTGGATCCAAGGAATGAAGCTGATTAAATATTCCCACTTCTCTTCTGGCTATACCTGCATTCTGAGGGTCTCCTGGTTTCTCTAGTCTTATGAATCTTAGCCCCAAGACATGATATAGCGCATTTGGATCATCTGTATCAAATGTAACTCTATAAACTTCCTTTAATTCCCCTTCGCCAGCTTTGTTTATCTCTAATATTCTATTTATATTTATACTGTCATAACCTATAACTTCACAAAGATATTTCTCCAAAAGCTCCTTATGGTATTTAAATAAAAGATTTATAGCTTCTACAGCCTTTTTGCTGGGTTCTTCGTAACCTGCTTCTTTATAATATTCATCAATAAGATTATCTATTGCTTCATCAAGTGCGCTGCCTTCTATATTTTCACCTTCTCCTGCAATATCTCTTTCTCTTCCAACCGCTTCTTCATGAATCTCTCTGAGAAGTTTGGGATTTTGGTCTCTAAATTCACTTATAGTGCCTTTAAAGCCTTTCCGTCCAGCTCCTTCATAAGCTGCCAACCACATCTTGGCTTCATAGGCATCATGAGCTATAGCGCTAGCTAAAAGTCCTGGGTTATCCTTTATTTTGTCGTATAAAGCTTTTGGAATATATATGGCGTGTCTAGTAAGTCCTGCATGAACTACCTGAAAGTGCTCTCTGTCAAAGAAAGAGAGCAGGAAGGAAACGCTACTACGCGGGGTAATCGCTACTATATTTAATCGCTCTTTTATAAACTTGGCAAGTCCTGGAGGGCCGCGAACCTCTATTATATCTAAAGCCTCTTCTATTATCTTTCTTTCACTACCCCTTATATCTATGTAAGCCTCATCGTCTGGGAGTTTTATTTGATCTATTTTTCTACCGCCATGGACCCACTCTCTTGTGCTTCTTTTAATCTCTCGGTTGACAATAGAATGAGGAATGCCTTTACCTTTGGCAATATTAGAAGACTCTCTACCTAAAAGTCTATCAAACTCATCTTCAAATGCACGGTATAATTCTTTGCCTCCGCCGACATCCTGCCAGGGATATTCTTTTATACTTCCCTCAATTCTTCTTCCCTCTTTAATCTCTTCTATACACCTTAGCGTTAATCTACTCTGACTATAAGACCACCTAAAAATAGAAATAGCCATTTCGAAATCGCTATTTTCGCGTGATATATATCCATCAGCAAGATTAATTCTTGATTCAGCATGTTCAAAGGCCTCATCCACCGTCCTTTCTGATGTTGACGAAGAAAAGACAATGGGTATATTTCTTGCCTCTATTGTTTCGTTCGAATCTTTAAATTGTTCTTTGAAATCTTCTATTGCCTTTCCTAACTTTTGCAATTCTTTTTCTGCAATTTCTCTTGCAAGCTCTGCTTGTACTCTGGATTCGGTGGGCTCCTTTTGTTCTTCTTCTGGAGCTGGAAGAGCATCTTCAGCATTAAGTCTATCTTCTGTAAGCTGCATCACTTTCTTTTGCGTATCATTTAACCCCTCCAAAGTTTCAGCAAGAAATTCATATTCTTTTCCTTCTGAGCCAAATCTCCTGACGCTAAGTCCTACCTGTTTTAACTCACCTCTGTTTAGCGCGTCTCTTGTTGCATCTGATAAATTCTGATAATTACCTATCTTTATAATTCTTCCTTCATTGTCTATCGCCATATTGACCCCAACGCGATCTGGGCCGGCATTGCCACCCATTGATTCACCTAGTGAAACATTGAGGAACTCTCCAGAATACACCTGTTGTATATTATATTCGACAATTTCCTGGACAGAAGGAAGGGCGTCCTTAGCTTGTTCTGCCGAGAACGGGGACAAGACCGATGCGCCGACTGGCAAGCCTGGGACGCCTCCTTTTAATATACTAGAACCTCCTAAGATAATTTTTTCTTTTCTAGGTACGACTGGAGTTTCTGGTTCTACATCACTATAATAATCTTCTAATATATATTTATTAGCAAGCCCTGTTATACCATCGCTAAAGCCTTGGTCAGTTAAAGCTAAACTTACTGAATCTGCAATATATCCTGTACCTAGCGCAAGATCCTCAGCTGCTGCGCGATATCTCTTGACTCTATAGCTGGTCATAAATCTGGCAACCCCCAGCAATAAATCCTTCGAAAACAGCAATAAATCCTTCGAAAATTCGTCCGAAAATTCATCGCCTTTTTCTTCCTCTTTTCTTGCCATGCCTTCTAATATCTCAGGTGAAATATCCTTGTTAAGAAGGTAGTTATAGAACATTGAATATTTTTCACCCTCATAATACATCTGTATTGCGGCTAATTTTATTGCAGCTTCTTTTAAGTTTCTTGCGGCTTCTTCGCTTTCCCTATCGGCCTCGTATTTTCTCTTTGCGTCTTCATACTGCCTCTTAAGATGCGCTATCCTCATAAGGTCATAGCCCTCACTGACCTCACTTGGCTCAGCATCTCTATAGTGACCACCTTCTTTAATCAATAGGCCCTTCAGTATCTCCTTATAGGTTTCGTATTCAGGTGTTCCTTTCTTATTTAGAATAGTATCAAGAAGCATATAATGGATCTGGAATGTCTTTGTTACGCTTCCATCTTTATCTATAAGCATCTTAAGCTGAGCCACTGGATCCCCATCTTCATATCCAATCAACTTAGCCCTACTAACCATTTCCTGAATCTTCTCATCTCCGAGTTCAGCTGCTAGTTCTTCTAAGAGCTGTTTTTGAGCCTCGGATAGAGTAGTGGCTTCTTCCGTAGTAGTAACTACTTCAGCCGGGACTTCGACTTCAGCTATTTTTACTTCTTTACGCCTAATATACTCTTTATAATATCTTCCTCTACGAAACGCTAACTCAATTACTGGCCTTACAATCTTACCATATGCATCCACTTCCAAACCCATAAGTTCGTTAAACTCAGAAAGCATAAATATAGCACCAGAATTAGACCCATTAATTTCTATTACCACGGCATCAAACTCATCACCATCTCTTGAAACCATTACATCAATACCAGAAACATCCTGTTGTAAAGGCAAGCCAGCTCCTGCTCTCCTCCTCTTATTGGCAGTACCTACTCTCCTTAAGACTTCTTTTTCAACCGTCTTAAATGCTTTTATAGCTTCCTGTTCAACTGCGGTCCTAAGCTTCTGTGTCTGGCTATGATTCAATCCTAACAAATTGACCAGAACACTAAATGATATCGCCTTACCACCTGTAGTTATATTAGCTGTTTTCCCAGGCAAATCACATCGTACAGTAATATCAGCAACAGTAGGATTATTATTTTGAGCATCCCTTGTAACAAATACTCTAAAATCAAATGAATTGTCTCTATCGAAGGCCTGGAAAGTTGGAGGAGAAACTCTTGACTGAACAAGCACATTTTGTCCTTCTTTCAATAACCCAAGTGCCCATTTTGTTATCTCCTCGTTAGTTGCATCAGCATCAAATATCTTAACTCCTTTTCCTCCAGAACCAGAACTTGGTTTCACAA
>JBHPHW010000029.1:0-16462 GCA_042570105.1 Candidatus Omnitrophota bacterium
CCTACCCTCACCTTTGGAAAAACCCTGATCGATATACTAGCGCTTCCTGTATCCATCTTTTCTGCATTCAAAAAATGGATACGCTCAAATATGGCACTCGGATTATCCCCGTATTTCCTAAGGATAGGCTCTATCGCTCCTTTACGAAATGCTGGGAAATAAACATCCCCTCCTTCCATCTCCTTAAAGGATATCCAGTCCTCTCCTTGCGTGTCTATAATCTTCGTCTCATTTGCAAGATAATGAAGGATAAGGATCTTGTAATGAATCTTTGCCTCTATATTGCACGACGCTGAAACAATCGAATTTTGAGAAAAATCTATCTCATATTTATCATTCAAAAATCTTACGTAGTCTTTTTCCTTTTTTGTTTCTTCTAATGCATCCCACGCCTTTACCAGAGACTGCTCATAGCCCATTATGAACCCTCCCTATAAAAAACCTTGACTAACGACAGGCCTTTTGCAGGCGCAGTCCCACCAGCTGCTGGACGGTGCTTTTTGGAGAGAATCTTTTTAACTGCCTCCGGGGCTACCCTACCCCTTCCGACATCTATCAATGTCCCCACAATATTGCGGACCATATTATACAGAAATCCATTTGCCTGAATATATATCTCTATTAGAGGTACTTTGGTAACTATATCGAGTTTACTAAGATCCCTCACTGAATTTTTCTTCTTCTTATCACTTGCCTGAAACGACTTAAAATCCTTTTTCCCGATAAAATACCTAGCGGCCTTCCTCATTGCTTTGATATCCAAATCGTAAGAGATGAAGGCAGCGTATCTTTTTAATAAAGGAGACCTCGCATCTCTATTAACTATTGTATATCTATAAAGTTTTTCTTTTGCATTGAATCTAGAATGAAAGGAAGGAGACGCATCTCTTACTGAAAGCACTGCAATATCCTTCGGCAGGTAACTATTTAGCCCCCTTTTGATATTACGTAGAGGCAGGATTGAAGAAACTTTAAAATTTGCGACTTGGCCTTCTGCATGAACACCAGAATCTGTCCGTCCAGCGCCTATTAATCTGATCTTACATCTAAAAAGTTTTTCTAAGGCCTTTTCGATTTCCTCCTGAACAGTTTTAAATCTTTCATTAGCGCCCTTAAGTCCTGGCGTCCTTCTGCTCTGACGTTGCCATCCGCAAAATCGGGTGCCGTCGTATTCTATAGTAAGACATATATTCCGCACCATATTACTCTACTAAAAGCTCTGCGATCTGTACGGCATTCAATGCTGCGCCCTTACGAAGATTGTCGCTTACAATCCAAAGGTTTAGTCCGTTTTCTATTGACTCGTCTTCGCGAATCCTGCCTACATACGTAGCATCCTTACCTGCGGCATCTATAGGAAGAGGATAAACTTGTTTTGAAATATCATCTATGACCTCTACTCCGGGGGCTTTTTGTAAGATTTTAATCGCTTCATCCACGCCTAATTTTTTCTCAGTCTCAATATTTACTGCTTCTGAATGGGATACTACCACTGGTACCCGCACACAAGTAGCAGTGATTTTTATGCTGTCATCTCCCATGATCTTTATGGTCTCATTTACCATCTTCATCTCTTCTTTAGTGGAGCGATTGGGCAAAAATACATCTATATGGGGAATAACATTAAATGCGATCTGCGCAGGCAGAACCTTTTTAATCCCTTCTGCTTCGAGCTTCGAGCTTCGAGCGTTGCGCCTAACAAGCTCTTCGGTCTCAGCCCACAGTTGGTCCACTGCCTCTTTTCCCCAACCAGAGGCAGACTGGTAGGTTGATGCAACTATTCTTTTTATTCTTGCGACATCGTGAATGGGCTTTAAGACTACAACCATCTGAATAGTCGAGCAATTCGGATTTGCTATAATGCCCTTATGTTTTTTTACAGCCTGTGGATTTACCTCAGGCACCACAAGCGGAACTTCCGGATCCATCCTAAAGGCGCTGGAATTATCCACTACAACCGCGCCGCTTTTTATAGCTTTGGGAGAAAATTCTTTACTTATACTTGCGCCTGCTGAAAACAAGGCTATATCTATGCCGTTAAAGGAATCTTTTTTTAACTCTTCTACCTTGTGATCTTTTCCGCAAAATTTCAGGGTTTTTCCTTTTGAACGGCTGGATGCTAAAAGACGGATTTCCTTGATAGGAAAGTTTCTTGCTTCCAGCACCTTCAGGAATTCCCTACCTACCATGCCAGTCGCGCCCACTATGCCAACATTATATTTCTTACTCATAGATTTTTCACCACCATATCGCCTATTTCAGTCGTGGAATATCCCATCTTTCCAGCTGAAAGGCTTTTTAGTTTTTCAGAGGTTACCTTCATTACTGATTTTTCCAGCATCTCTGTAGATTCCTTCTCACCCAGATATTCCAACATCATGCCCCCTGCGCATATAGCAGCAAGCGGATTGATAACATTTTTGCCTGTGTATTTCGGGGCCGAGCCGCCTATAGGCTCAAACATAGAAATGCCTTCGGGATTTATGTTGCCTCCTGCGGCTATACCCATGCCACCCTGAATCATTGCGCCCAGATCAGTTATGATGTCTCCGAACATATTATCTGTCACGATTACATCAAACCATTCAGGATTTTTAACCATCCACATACACGTAGCATCTACGTGAGCGTAGTCTCTTTTTATGTCTTTGTATTCTTTTGCTACTTCATTAAATGTCCTCTCCCATAGATCCCAGGCATATGTCAAAACATTTGTTTTACCGCAAAGCGTCAATTTCTTGTCTCTATTCCTCCTTCTTGTATATTCAAAGGCAAACCTGAGACAGCGCTCAACACCCTTCCTTGTGTTATGAGAGATCTGAAGCGCTACTTCATCTTTTGCGCCCTTATGCTTAAACTCTCCCAAACCTTTATAAAGGCCTTCGGTATTTTCTCGCACAACTACAAAATCTATATCTTCAGGCCCTTTATCCTTTAAAGGCGTCCACACCCCTGGATAGAGCTTCACAGGCCTTAGATTTATATACTGGTCAAAATGAAACCTGATCTTTAAAAGTATACCTGTCTCTAATATACCTGGCTTAACATCAGGATGTCCTATTGCGCCTAAATATATTGCATCCATGCCCGAGAGTTCCTTTAAAACAACTTCAGGCACAAGTTCCTTTGTCTTTAAGTACCTCTCGCCCCCAAGGTCATATGAGACTATTTCATATTCGAAGCCGTTCTTTTCACTTAACGCCTTTAAGACCTTTAACCCTTCCCTTATGACCTCGGGTCCTGTCCCATCACCAGGGATAACTGCTATTTTGTACATCTTTTTCCTCTCTTCCTAATCCATTTTAAAAGCCCGCCTGAAGCAATGATCTCTTGTATAAATTTAGGGAGGGGCTGAGCTTTATAAAGTTTATTTTCAGATAGATTTAAGGCCGTTCCTTTATCGAGATCCACTTCAAGATAGTCCCCTCCGCTTATCTCTGTAACATCCTTTACTTCAAAGATCAAAAGGCCCATATTGATCGAATTCCTATAAAAAATCCTAGCAAAACTCTCTGCGATTACGCATGAGACGCCGGCCCCCTTTATGGCAAGCTGGGCGTGCTCCCTTGAAGAACCGCAGCCAAAATTCTTACCCCCAACTATTATGTCACCCTTGGAAATCTTTCTCGAAAATCCGGAATCTATATCCTCCATACAATGCTCTCCCAGCTCCTTAGGGTCTTGGGTGTTAAGAAATCTTGCAGGTATTATCTCATCTGTATTTACATCATCCCCGAATTTCCATACCCTGCCTTTAAATTTCATATTCTCACATCACCTCATCAGGATGAGCGATCCTTCCTTTTACTGCGCTGGCGGCAGCCACAGCCGGATTAGAAAGATATACCTCGCTATCCGGATGCCCCATCCTGCCGCGGAAGTTTCTGTTTGTAGTCGCAATGGCGCGTTCCCCTTTTGCTAAAATACCCATATGGCCACCGAGACACGGTCCGCAACTCGGCGTGGAGAAAACCGCGCCTGAACGTAAAAATACATTAGCCAAACCTTCTTTTATCGCCTGTAAATAAATCTTCTGAGTAGCAGGGATCACTATTAAGCGCACATTTGAATTAACCTTCTTCCCTTTCAGGATTCTAGCAGCTATCCTCAGATCAGTTATCCTGCCGTTTGTACACGAGCCGATTATTGATTGATCTATCTTGACACTTTTAAACTTACTCACTGAATCTGCATTGCTGGGTAAATGAGGACTGGATACCTGTGGCGCAATCTTACTAACGTCGTATTCCCGAGTCTGGCAATACTTAGCATCTTTATCGCTTTTCAGTCTCAATATATCCTTACGTCTCCCAAGCGACGAACGACGAACAACGGAACGTATATATTTTAACGTCTCTTCATCCGGCTCAATAATACCCGACTTACCTCCTGCTTCGATAGCCATGTTGCACATGCTAAATCTATCATCCATTGGCAGATTACGAATACTTTCGCCTGAAAATTCCATAGCCCTATACAACGCTCCGCTAACACCAATGTCCTTTATGGTATATAGGATCAAATCCTTGCCGCTGACCCATGGTCCCATTTTTCCATAATATACAAATCTCATGCTTTCAGGGACCTTCAACCATACGCAACCTGTTATAAAACTCGCTGCCAGATCCGTAGAACCTACACCTGTTGAAAATGCTGAAAGTGCGCCATAAGTACATGTGTGGGAATCAGCCCCTATAATCAAGTCTCCGGGCCTTGTAAGTCCTTGTTCGGGTAAAAGGGCATGCTCCACACCCATCCTCCCGACCTCAAAATAATTTTCTATCCGGTATTTCTTTGCAAAATCCTGCAGGATCTTTGCCTGCTCAGCGCTCCTTCTATCTTTCGAAGGAGTAAAGTGGTCTGGAACAAGCGCTATTTTTTCTCTATTAAAGACCTTTTTGGCGCCTATGGATTCAAACTCTTTTATAGCAATGGGCGCAGTAATATCATTTCCAAGCGCCAGGTCTATTTTTGCATAAATAAACTCTCCCGGCGTAATTGATTTTTTATCGGTATGTGCCAGTAATATCTTTTCGGTTATCGTATAAGGCATGTTTTTATTGTATCTCTATTACAAGGGCCGTCTCCTCGCAATCCGGAAACTTGATGCATTTAATGCATTCTGACCATATCTTATGAGGCAATTCCGAATGTTTTACTTTTTTAAATCCGAATTTCTCGAAAAACGACGGGACATATGTAAGTGCAAACATACGCATCACCCTAAGTTTTTTAGCATCCTCAAATACTGCCTTAACCAATAAAGTCCCTATCGTCTTTTTTTGCTCTGATTCAGCCACTGCAAGAGATTTTATTTCTGCAAGGTCTTCCCAAGCGATATGAAGTGCAACACAACCCAAAAGTTTGCCGTTCTTTTCATAAACAAAAAAATCCCTGATGTTTTCATACAACTCATTTAAAGAACGAGGGAGCATCTGGTCTTTTTTTGCATAAAAATTTATAAGCTCTTGGATATCTTTTATGTCATCTACATAGGCCTTTCTTATCATTCTATAGCACCTTCGGTAGGACTTGAGGCCTGAGCGTACATCTTTTTTGAGATCCTGCCAGCCTCATATGCTAAACGTCCGGATAAAACAGACATCTTCATTGCCTCCGCCATCTTCACAGGGTCATTTGAGCAGGCGATCGCCGTATTCATCAGTACCCCATCTACACCCATCTCCATCGCAATCGCAGCATCTGATGCTGTCCCAACCCCAGCATCAACTATTACCGGGATCTTCACGGCCTCTAAAATCAACCTTATATTCAAACGATTCAATATACCCTGCCCTGAGCCTATAGGCGCAGCTAAAGGCATAACGCATGCAACGCCTGCATCCTCTAATTTTTTAGCCATAACTATATCGTCATTTGTGTATGGCAATACTATAAAACCCTCTTTTACAAGAATCTTTGCTGCCTTAAGCAAGGCCTCTGTATCAGGCATGAGGGTCTTTGGGTCTCCGATTACCTCCAGCTTTATAATATCCGACAGACCTACTTCTCTACCAAGTCTTGCAGTGCGGATCGCATCCTCTACATTAAAACACCCTGCTGTATTGGGTAGTATTGTAAACCTATTTCTATCAATATGATCCAGCATGGATTCTTTTGATTTGTCATTAAGATTTACTCTTCTAACGGCGACTGTGACTATCTCTGTCCCTGATGAATCCAGCGCCTCTTTCATGATCTGGAAATCAGAATACTTTCCGGTACCAATTATCAATCTTGAATTAAATTCTCTTTTCCCTATTTTCAGCTTTTCCATTACAGCACTGTGCCTTTCGGTATAACCACTATGCCGGATCCAGTAACTTTAAATCTCTTCCTGTCTTTCTTTAGATCAAATCCTATTTCCATTTTCTGCGGGATCTTTACATACTTGTCGATAATAGCGCGTTTTACTCTGGCGTGCCTGGCGACATCTACTCCTTCCATAAGAACACTCTCACTCACTTCTGAAAAACTATTTATCCTGACATTCGGAAACAATATACTATGTTGGACCTTACCTCCGCTTATTATACATCCATTAGAGACAAGTGAATTTAACGCCATGCCGACCCTGTTTGTTTTCTCCTGCGCAAAAACAGTCTTTGAGGGGCCAAACTGTTCCTGATATGTCCTGAAAGGCCAAACTCTATCGTATAAATTAAATGATGGCAAAACACTTACCAGTTCCATATTGGCCTCATAATAGGCTTCTAGGCTTCCTATGTCGCGCCAGTACCTTGGTCTATTATTTTTTGTATCCACGAAATCATAAGTTAACACCTTATATTTACTTAACATCAAAGGGATAATGTCCTTTGCAAAGTCATGGGAAGAGTTTTTATTCTCTGCATCTTCTCTCAACACATGCTCCAGCACCTCTCGATTAAATACGTATATTCCCATTGAGGCAAATGCCTTATCAGTACCGTTCTTTATTGAGATACTGGCCCCTGGTTTTTCTATAATACTCTTAAGCCTGCATTGACTGTCTACTTCACATACGCCAAGTTCTTTTGCCTTTTCTTTAGGGACTTCAACAATGCCAATCGTAAGGTCAGCGCTTTTAGCTATATGGAAATTAAGCATATCTCTATAATCCATCTTGTATATATGGTCCCCTGCCAAGATCAAGACATGATCTGGCTTCTCGTCTTCGATTGCATAAATATTTTGATAAATAGAATCTGCTGTCCCTTGGTACCAGCGCTCATCAACCCGCTGCTGCGCATGTATCACGTCTATATACTCACCCAATTCCGTATTCAATACATTCCAGCCCCTCGAAATATGCCTTGTGAGTGAATAGGATTTATACTGGGTCAAGACATGTATCCTTCTCAAACCAGAATTCATACAATTGGAAAGCGTAAAATCTATTATCCTATATACGCCGCCAAAAGGCACTGCTGGTTTTGTCCTGTCTTTTGTAAGAGGGTGTAGCCTCTCCCCTTTACCTCCGGCCATTATAAATGTAATAATATTCTTCAAGCCAATCTCCTTTGGATAAAAACTTATTATATAACAACGCTATTTAAAATGCATCAAAAAACTTTAGACTATGGGTTCCCGGCTCCCATAGTCTAAATCTGCAACAGGGAATCCAATAATCTTTTAGTATATTCGTGTTTTGGATTCTTAAATATCTCCTCGCATGGCCCCATTTCCACAAAGTTTCCTGACTGCATAACTATCACCCTATCACAAATCGATGATATTACCCCGAGGTCATGGCTTATAAATAGATACGTAAGATTCTTTATTCTACGCAAATCGATCAAAAGATTTAAAACCTGCGCCTGTATTGATATATCAAGGCTCGAGACAGGTTCATCGCATATTATAAATTCAGGCTCGGTTGCCAACGCCCGAGCGATGCCGACGCGCTGTCTCTCTCCTCCGGAAACCTCAGATGGGAGTCTGGACAGATAGGTCCCGTCAAGACCTACCATTTCCAAAAGATGCACCACCTTTCCCTTTCTCTCTTCCTTTGAAATATTAGCATGGATAATAAACACCTCTTCTAAGACCTCTCCTATCCTCATCCGTGGGTCCAGAGACATATATGGGTCTTGAAATATTATTTGTAGATCCTTTCGCATCCTCTGCATCTCTTTGTAGGGGATCTTCAATAAATCCTCCCCTTTATAAAAAATAGAGCCCTCTTGAACATCGACAAGCCGTAGAATAGATCTAGCAAGCGTGCTCTTTCCGCATCCAGACTCCCCTACAAGCCCCAAGACCTCTCCCTTATAGACAGAAAAACCCACGCCGCCAACTGCAGTTGTCTTTGTCTTTGGAAAAATTTTCTTAAGATTTTGTACTTTTACCAGCTCCATCTGAGGAAAGTTCCTTTGCTCTTATACAGCGCGAGAAATGCCCTAAAGAGGCCTCTTCCAACAGAGGCTCTTTTTCCATACATCTATCTACTCTAAATTTACAGCGGGGATAAAATTTACACCCTGCTGGTAAATTTGAAAAGATAGGCGCCTTGCCTTCGATTGCGCTAAATCTCTCTTTCCTGTGCTCAAAGGATGGTATCGAATTTATTAACCCTATTGTATAGGGGTGGGCTGGCTGTGAAATTATTTTTTCCCTTGGCCCTCCCTCGACTATCCTTCCGGCATACATCACCATGACTCTATCAGCAAGACTAAAGACTATCCTCAAATCATGCGATATAAGCAAGATCGATAAATCCATCCTATTTTTTAATTCCATCACGAGCTTCAATATTTGACTTTGAACAGTTACGTCAAGCGCTGTTGTTGGTTCATCCAGAATCAAAAGTTGTGGCTCTGAAGCGATCGCCATGGCAATCATCGCGCGCTGCTGCATACCGCCGGACAATTGATGAGGGTAGATCTTCTTTCTGCCTACTATTTTAGCAAGGCCGACCCTTCTTAAGATCTCTGAGATAGATCTTTCGGCGGTCTCTCTATCTTTCAAGGATTCTTTTAATTGTCCATAAATTGTAAACAAAGGGTTTAACGAACTAAATGGCTCTTGAAATACATATGAAACCCTCTTGCCTCTAATCTTCCTCAGTTCACCCACATCCAACCCCAAAATCTCCTGGCCTTCTAAAAAAATACGACCGGAATTAATGATGCACTTTTGTTCGGACATGAGCTTTGTTATGGATAAACCGAGTGTTGTCTTTCCGCACCCCGACTCACCTATAAGCCCCACACACTCACCTTTATTAATATCCAGGTCCACACCGCGCACGACTTCTATTTCTTTACTGTCGGATTTAAAACTGACCCTCAAATCTTTTATTTCTAAAAGCGCTTTCTTCATTTTAAAAGAAGTCTCTCTCTAATACCTTCACCAAGCAGATTATACCCTAATACCGTCACAAAGATTGCCATCCCCGGAAACAGCATCATCCACCACGCTGTTCCCATCACAGATTTACCCTCACTTAAGATATTGCCCCAGCTGGGTATCGGCGGCTGCACGCCTATCCCCAGAAAGCTTAAGCTTGATTCTACCAAAATAGCAGCTGCGATCCCCAGCGTGATACTCACTAACACTGGAGCCATTGCATTAGGTATCAAGTGTCTGGTAATGATCCTAACATCACTCGCTCCTATAGCCCTTTCAGCATATATAAAATCCCTTTCTTTTAAACTCAATATCTGCGCCCTTATAAGCCTTGCTACGCTCATCCAGCTTGTAACACCGATTATCACCATAATGTTCACTATATTCGGCCCCAAGACTGCAATTACGGCCAGTATCAGAAAGAATGTTGGGAAACAGAGCATAATATCCACAAATCGCATAATAACAGCATCTACCCACCTGCCATAATAACCGGCAATAGAGCCAAGCGTTATTCCGATAATAGCTGAAATCCCTACTGCTATTAAGCCAACTAGTAATGATATGCGAGTCCCATAAAGTATGCGGCTAAACAAATCCCTTCCCAGGCTATCAGTACCCAAGATATGCTCCTTTGATGGCCCCATAAGGATATTTTCAATATCAATCTGGCCAGGATCATAAGGCGCGATAAGCGGCGCAAAGATCGCCACAATTGCAAAAAAAAGTACTACCGTCCCTCCAAAAATCATTAATTTATTCATAAAGTACGCTACTCCAGTTTTATCCGCGGGTCAACCGCTGCATACGAAATATCTGCTAAGAGGTTACCTAAAAGTGTCAAACCTGCACCAATAAATAAGACCCCCATGATAACAGGATAATCCCTTGCCATTACTGACTCGTAAAAGAGTCTACCCATCCCAGGAATGCTGAATATGGATTCAAATATAACGCTTCCGCCGATAAGTCCAGGTACAGACAACCCTAAAATAGTAACAACAGGCAATAATGCATTCTTCAAGGCATGTTTATATACAACATCTTTCTCACTTAAACCCTTTGCCCTGGCAGTCCGTATATAATCCTCTTTTAAAACATGCACCATATTGCTGCGCATATAACGCGAAATACCAGCCAGCGCTCCAAATGCTGTAACAAATACAGGTAGGATCAAGTGCTTCGCAATATCGACCATCTTTTCAAAAAGGCTGAATTTATCAAATTCAAGGGATTTTATGCCTGATATAGGTAAAATGCCCCACCTTACACCTATAAGATCCATGAGGATCAAACTCAACCAAAACGTAGGTATAGCAAATCCTATAAATACAAATACGGTCATAGATCTATCATAAGGGCTTCCTTCTTTTACTGCAGAGCTCACTCCTATTGGTATGCCTATCAATAGTATTAAAATAATAGATGCCAGATTTATGCCAAGCGTAATAGGAATACGCTCTGTAATCTTTTTTATAACAGGCCTTGAATCGATAAAAGAAACTCCAAAATCAAGACATACGATCCTTCTTAACCAATCAATGTATTGTATGTGAAGGGGCTTATCAAGGCCGTAGAGGTGGGCAATCCGTTCACGGACCTCAAGGGAAACCTTTGGATTAAACTGCGTCTGGAGGTCAGTAGGTTTGCCTGGCGCAAGATGGATTACCGCAAAGGTAATTATCGTTATACCAAATAAAAGCGGCACTAGTCCTATTAATCTGCGGAATATATATCTAATCATATAACCTTACCTAGTATATCTTTGTTCATCTTCTGGAACAAACCATTTTATAAAGTTGTGGCCGATCCCTGCAACGCCTGCTTCAACACCCTTAAAGCGGCTATGAAGGATCGGTAAAGAATCCGGCACATATAAAAACAGATATGGCTGTTCTTCATATAAAATCTCATGGACCCTGTGATATATTTCTCTACGTTTCTTCTGGTCAAAAGTACGGCGTCCCTCTATAAGCAGCTTATCGACCTCGGGGTTAGAATAGCCTACGAAATTAAACTCGCCCTCTTTTGTCTTAGAGGAATGCCATATATCATACATATCTGGATCCGGGGATAAACTCCACCCAAGAACTACAGCATCAAATCTTCTTTTATCTATAAACTCGCTCACAAAGGCACTCCACTCTATTACCTTTATCTTAACCTCGATCCCCACTTCTTTTAGTCTCCTCTGTATGATCTCCAGCGTCATCTTGCGCTGTTCATTACCTTGATTCGTAATAACAGTAAACGAAAATTCAAGGTTACCCTTTTCTAAAATGCCGTCTCCGTCGGCATCCTCCCATCCCGCATCTTTTAAAAGGGACCTCGCCTTCTGTGGGCTATATTCGGCTGGTTTTACTTCTTTATTGTACGCCCATGATTCTGGTATAAAGGGACCTGTGGCAACCCTCCCAAGACCAAGAAGGACCCCACGTATAATCTCTTCTTTATCCACTGCATAATTTATTGCCTGTCGGACTCCCAAGTCCTGAAATATAGGATTCTTTAAATTATACCCCAAATAAGTGTATCCAAAACTTGGATAGCGAAATTTCTGGAAATTCTTTTTGAAAAACTTGCTTTCTGTCTGACGTTCAAACTGAATGGGCGTAAGAGAAGTAGAGTCCACACCCTGGGCCCTTAATTCCAGGAATAATGTTGCCTGATCCGGTATGACCCTGTATATATAACGGTCTATATACGGCCTTCCCTCAAAATAATCATGATTTGAAATAAGCTCCACTGATTCTGCCGTCTTCCACGCCTTAAATTTATAGGGGCCTGTTCCTATAGGGCGTCTGGCTAACTCTGTATTATTTAGATCCTCTCCCTCCAATAAATGCTTAGGCATAATATTCATGCCCCAGCTCGAAAGGGCCGGAGAAAATGGCTCTTCATACAAGATCTTTAACGTGTAATCATCAATAACTTCAAGCCTTTTAACCATCCGGAAATCTCCGCTGTAGGGAGTCCTTACATCAGGGTCTATTAAACTTTTATAAGTAAACTCCACATCTTTTGACGTAAAAGGCTCTCCATCATGCCACCTGACGCCTCTCTGCAGAAAAAAGGTAATCTCGAGGCCGTCTTCTGAAACCTCCCATTCTTTCGCAAGGTCTCCAGTTAAGTTCAAGTCTTTATCGTATTTTATAAGGCCGTTAAACACGAGCCCGCAGATTGCACCAGATGCGCTATCAGAGGCCAAAATAGGAATAAATGTCCTCGGTTCCCCAATAGAACCATTGACAATCGTATCCCCAAAATCAGGCCTTGTGAATGCCAATAGAATCAAAGCAATAAATAAAAAAACCGCCTTACAAAAGACGGTTTTTATTTTACTAGTCACTTCTATCTGAATAGTCAATTTACTCGACCTCTCCAGCGCCTCCTTGCGTTTCTTCAGGAGATGGGAGGACTGGTAACTCTTGTTCATCGCCATACACATCGGCTTTGACTGGTTCCATAGCTTCAGGTATATCGACCTTTTCTACAAGGGACTTGGCCCTGTGACTGGAAATAATCGCCAAGCTCAGACAAGTCAATATAAATGCAGTAGCGCATATAGTAGTCAGCCTTGTAAGGACATTTGTACTCTTTGTACCGAATAAACTCTGTAACTGAGAGCCGCCGAAAGAATCTGCCAGGCCCCCTCCCCTACCTGCTTGGAGCAGTATAACCGCTATCAAAAAAATGCTGGCTATCACATGAATTATAATTAAAATAGTATACATATCATCTCCGCGGACCAGATCAGCTGTCCGATTAGTTTATAATACCGCGTTCTTCACTATCTCCACAAATGAATTTACATCAAGGCTCGCTCCGCCCACAAGGGCCCCATCAATATCCTCCTGCGCCATCAACTTAGCAATATTATCCGGCTTGACGCTCCCTCCATATTGAATCCTTATTTTTGAAGAAGCTTCTTTGTTATACAATTTACTTATAAGGTCGCGTATAAAGTTATGGGCCTCTTGAGCTTGTTGCGGGGTTGCAGTCCTGCCTGTACCTATTGCCCAGATTGGCTCATATGCGATAATAATCCGCACGACTTCATCCTTTGTCAAGTTCTTTAGGCCTCGCGTTAGCTGTTTTTCTAAAACCTCGAATGTCATGCCATTGTCCCTCTCTTCGAGCTTCTCTCCGATGCACATTATAGGGATCATTCCGTGCACAAGGACAACCTTGACCTTTTTATTTACATCCTCGTCTCTTTCTCCAAACAACGTCCTTCTTTCAGAATGACCAACAATAACATACCTACAGCCAATATCCTTCAACATGTTTGTCGAAATTCCTCCGGTAAAGGCCCCTTCTTCTTCCCAGTATACATCCTGAGCGCCCAACATAATGCTTGAATCTATAATCTTATCTCCTACCTTGCTCAATGCAGTAAAAGGAGGACATATTACAATGTCTGTCTCTGAAAATGTATAAAATTTTCTTTTAAGCCCTATGGCCACTGAAATAGCTTCCTCAAGGGTCTTATTCATCTTCCAGTTTCCAGCAATGATAGGTCTTCTCATATTTCTATCCTTCCTATCTGTCGTTCAATGCGGCAATGCCCGGAAGGACCTTGCCCTCCATATATTCTAATGAAGCGCCCCCACCAGTAGATATGTGCGTCATCGACTTTTCCAAGCCAAATTTTGAAATAGCGCTCGCTGTATCGCCTCCGCCTATAATCGTAGTTGCCTTAAGCCCCGCGATAAATCTAGCAATATCCTCTGTTCCTCTTGAAAATTTAGATATCTCAAAAATACCCAAAGGGCCGTTCCATACAATCAACTTTGCTCCTCGCAATTCCTTCTTAAACTCATCGACAGTCTTAGGCCCGACATCGACCCCCATCCAGTCCTTCGGTATCGTAGCATCTATAACACGGGTAGCGCTTGATGCGTCTATTTTATCAGCAATCAGATGATCTGAAGGCAAAAGCATCTTTACCCCTTTTTTCTTTGCCTTTTCCATCAATGACCTTGCAATGTCCAATTTGTCAGCTTCCAGCTTGGAACTTCCTATCTCCTTGCCTTCTGCTTTGATAAATGTATATGCCATGCCTCCGGCAATAAGCAATGCATCAACCTTGTCTAAAAGATTTTCTATTACCATGATCTTATCTGATACCTTTGCTCCGCCCAATATCGCAACAAATGGCTTTGGCGGGTCAGAAAGCACCTTATCAAAATATTCTATCTCTTTGGCCAGTAAAAACCCCGCAACCGACACCTTTAGGAATTTAGTAACCCCTTCCGTAGATGCATGCGCGCGATGGGCAGTGCCAAAGGCATCATTTACATAAATTTCCCCTAATGAAGCGAGTTTCTTTGCGAAGCTAGCGTCGTTCTTCTCTTCTTCTTGATGAAATCTCAAATTCTCAAGAAGGACCAGTTCTCCTTCTTTTATATCAGAAACGCTCTTTTTAACTTTATCCCCGATGCAATCATCTAACTTTATCACCGACCTACCTAAAAGTTCGGTTAGCCTTTCAGCTACAGGCGTAAGCCTCATATCTTCCGCTACCTTGCCCTTGGGCCTGCCAAGATGGCTCATGAGAATAAGCCTTGCGTTACTCTCAAGCGCGTGCTTTATCGTAGCGAGCGCTGCCCTTATCCTTGTATCATCCTCTATCTCTAAATCCTTATTTAGCGGGACATTAAAATCCACCCTCATAAGGACACGCTTACCCCTAATATCAATATCCGTTATCGTCTTTTTGTCCATTAATTTTATCTCCATAGCATATAAGGTATTATATATAGCACATATATATACTAAAGGCAACTGAAAAATGGAATCCATGATGCCGCGTACCGTGCGTGGCACCATTCATGCATCTACAATCCATTTTATGCAAAGGTTTTTCTCCTCTTTACTATCCAACTTGACCTTCCATATTGGAAATACACACGATGACTGGTAAGTAAAATCGTATGCGCGCTCTGACTGAGACACGGTCATCACAGGGAAATACCATATCTTCTCTGGGTCGCCAGAAAAAATAAATTCAACGCCCAATTCATTCTTAGAATCCTTTATTGAAAAAGAGTTGGTCTTTAATGCAATGCCGGACTTATTCAACCCCCCTAACTTTTTGCCATTAGCTTCCGAGTGGTATCTATCGGAGGAGGCGTAAGGAAGGGTTATATTAAATTCCGTGCCAAAAAATGTAACTACGCTGGAGTTGCTCTTATTTTTCAAAATATATGATATCTCTATTTCGGTATCCGAATAGATCCGTACCTCTTTGATGATCAGCATAGCCCTGCCTTTAACTTTACCCTCGCAACTCAAGACCACCTTTTCCTTTTCTATCCTGGCGATGTAAGGCGCATCCACGAAATCTCCCCTATCAACATAATTACAACTTGAAAAGTCCTCGACTTTTAAATCTTTATCTATGAAATGATCGACTAAACACGACCTCATAACTTTATCGTAAAAAATACCTTTCTTGATCCTTTTATCTACAGTCTTAATGGATTCGTGGACATCGAGCGGTTGGGTAAACTCATCTTTGATTCTCTCCAATATCTTTTTGTGGTAGTGTTCCTTCCGTCTTGCAAGTGTATTTACCAAGTTTATGGCTTTTAGTTTATAGTCCAGCTCTCTTATTGCGCCTCCGCGTAGAGGATCTACGCATATGAAAAAATTTTTATCTTCCAGAATAATCGCCTTTGCGCCTCGATTGTAAAAATCGAGTTCTTTAATAGTGGCCCCTACGTTATTCTCGTCCCTATACTTTACTCCATCAACTATCGTGTCTGCATTTATTAGATGTTCGTAGACCGCCTTTCTTAGATGATAAAGATAGACGCCCCCGAACACGCCATGCCAGTAAGGACAATTAGTCTGCCCCATATACAGCTCTCTTTGCGCATCCTCTATTCTTTCTCTATGTTCTGGCTGCTGCTCCGCTTCACTGATCTTACTGCTGACATAAAGCATCCTTTTATGCATCTGATTTGACTCGGGATATTTTGACAAGAAATTCATCCACGAGCCCCCTGACCATTCAAGCATCTCATCATAAGAGGCCTCTGGAATATCTACATCATTTAGAGGTGGGCATAAATCAAGGTATTCGGAAAATGTAACTATCTTTATCCAGTCTTGATTGTCCGTTAAT
>JBHPHW010000030.1:0-15961 GCA_042570105.1 Candidatus Omnitrophota bacterium
AGGTGACTTACAGGTTTACGCATCCCAGTTTTAATGTAAAAAAGATATATCTTGTGAGGCTTGATAGGGCCCTGGCGCCTAAAGATAAGGCTAAATTGGAAAGAGGGATTGATTTGGATGGAAAAGATACAGCCCCTTGCCTCATAAAGCCAAAAACTAAAACTACCTTAGAGATTACGATCTCGGAAGGCAGAAAACGTCAAATAAGGAGGATGTTTTTAAAGAAGGGCTACAGGGTCGTAGACTTAAAAAGACTGCAAGAGGGAAACTTACGGTTAGGTTCGTTATCTAAAGGCAAATGGAAATATCTGAGCGAGCGAGAAGTCTCAGAGGGGGCAAAATGATAGAAATAACCAAGCTATTGAAGGAGATGACTGAAAAAAAGGCATCCGATATCGTTATTAAGGTCGGGGGTCCTGTTTGTCTGAGGATTAATGGGGAGCTTTTTAAACAGGGTTCCGATCTCATAACAGAGAAAGACTTGAGCGCCCTGGTTGATGAAATAATAACTAGGAGTCAAAAGGATGCATTTAAAGACCGGGGCGAAACAGTTTTATCCTTTGGGGTCAAGGACCTTGGGCGTTTCAGGGTAACCTTGTTTCAGCAGAGAGGGACCTCTGCCATTGTAATACGTTCTGTAAATCTCCAGGTCCCTTCATTTGGCGAATTAAACTTACCATCAAAGGTCTTGCAAAATTTATGCAGCGAGAAGCGCGGGCTTGTCCTTGTTACTGGCACTACCGGAAGCGGCAAATCTACAACTGTAGCGAGCATGTTAGAATATATAAATGAAAACATGGCCAAGCATATTGTAACCCTTGAGGACCCCATTGAGTTTATATTTAAAGATAAAAAATCCATTATAAGCCAGAGGGAGATCAAGGTCGATACAGAGAGTTTTCAAAAGGCCCTTGAGTTTATAATGCTGCAAACACCTGATGTAATATTTATAGGCGATATACGGAATTCAGAGGTCATGTCTACTGCCATGACAGCTGCTGAGACTGGACAGCTGGTAATAGCGAATTTACACACGATAAACACAATGCATACTATCGAAAGGATAGTCAATTTCTTTCAACCGCATCAGCATATGGAGATCAGGATGCAGCTTTCCTTGCTATTAAAAGGTATTTTGTCCTTAAGGCTGGCCCCTCTGAAGGATGGCAAAGGCAGGGTACCTGCCTGCGAGGTCCTTATCCCGACCCCTACAATCGTAGAATTAATTCGGGAAGGAAAGATCGATGAGATAGAGTATTATATAAAAGATGGGGCCCTATATGGCATGCAGACATTTGATCAGGTATTGTTGGGGCTCTATAAAGAGGGATTGATAACAGAGGAGACAGTACTTGCCTATGCAGAAAGAAAGAATGAAGTGCAGATGAATCTCAAAGAATTGCGGTAGTCTCATGAAGAGCTTTACAGAATACCTATATTTTAATACAGCGAAAAGAAGAGAACTTATCAATACAACTGATAAGGTTCAAGATTGTATCGATAAGAGCGGCATAAAGGAAGGGATGTGCCTTGTAAATAGCATGCATATTACAGCAAGTGTCTTTGTAAATGATGATGAAGGTGGTCTCCATAGGGATTTTGATAAATGGCTTGAGAGGCTTGCGCCGCACAGTCCCATCTCACAGTATAGCCACAATCTAACAGGCGAAGATAACGCAGATGCCCATTTAAAAAGGACTATTATGGGCCGCGAAGTCGTAGCAGCCATTACAAAAGGCAAGCTGGATTTTGGACCGTGGGAACAGATCTTTTATGGAGAATTTGACGGTCAGCGCAAGAAGCGGGTGCTCGTTAAGATTATAGGAGATTGATGAAGAAATTTTTTATAGTAGTAATTTTTATTTTCATAATCATCGCAATAGGCCTTTTTGTGTTTATATTGACGTTTGATGTAAATCAATATACACACTTATTAGTGGAAAAGATAGAGGGGGCCACGCAAAAGGATGTTGAAATAGGCAATATATCCTTAGATGTTTTACCCAACCTTGCCCTAAGGGTAAACGGGTTTTCCATGAAGGATAAGGATAAGACTTGGGAAGATAGCCTTCTGAATGTAGCTTCGATGGAGGCGCGCATAAAGTTACTCCCCTTGATAAAAAAGGATATACAGATCGAACATTTGCATGTAAGCGGTCTTAATATAACTATCTCGGAAGATTCTATCAAGCTCCCGCGTAAAGCGGTAAAAACTGATGAAGACAATGTAGATATCGGTTTAGCTACAGCCGGTGCATTAAAATTTCTGGTAAAAAGTGTATCAATACTGGATTCCAGCATAGATTATGCGGGCTATCTGGGCGATCTCTCGGGAAAACCTGTGGATATCAAGATGGATATCATAGAAGCCACTCTTAAAAATATATCCTTCTATGGGCCCGTACATATTGAGGCAAGATTGTCGGCTTTTGGAAGGGGTGCTGAGAATATAAGGTTAAAGGGGATCCTGTACCCGCAATTGAAAACCAAAAAGCCATATATCAAAAATCTTAACCTCACGTTAGACCTGGCCAGGTTCGATCTACACGATGCCCTGACTGCAGTGGGAAAGATAGATATCGCACAAAAGGTTTTTGGAAAAGAGATCAAAGGAGAGCTAGTCATAAGTTCCGAAAGGATATACATGGGGGTGAAGGAACTCTTTAATTCAGATATACGTATAATATTGTCCGGGGGCTCGACGGATGCCCTCCCCATAAAAGACGGCCTTAAAAATATAGAGTTAGCTTTAGAGGCAAATAAAGGCAATGTAGCTATACAAAACTTTACAGGAATAGTTGCTGGGGGTTCTTTGTCGCTCAGTGGATATATAAAGAATGTTTTTTCCCGTCAAGACTTAGATCTGGACATCAAGCTGCGGGATATCAATGTAGGTAGGTTACTACCAGACGTTGCGCCTTTTAAACCCAGTTTTGATGGGATCCTCAATATGGACGTACATTCCTCCAGTAGGGGATTGGAAAAAGAAGAGATGCTGGAGACATTAATAGTAGAAGGCGCGCTTCAGCTGGATGAGGCCAAGTTAAAAAATATGAATATCTTGGTAGCTGCATTTGAAAAGCTTAATATGCTGCCGGGCCTTGTGGGCAGATTAAAGAGCAACTTGCCGGAACATTACAGGGGACTCTTAAGTCAGAACCACACCCTTTTCTCTCCTCTATCGACAGATTTTAATATAAAGAACGGAAAACTATTTTTTCAAGATGCCCTGATTGCCTCAGACGGCTTTTATCTGGAATGCTCTGGCTATCTGGATACAGAAAAGAACCTAAGCGTGCATTCGGATTTATTTATACCAGAAGATCTTTCAAAGGCCTTTACTCTTGTGGTCCGCGAACTCAAGTATCTGCAAAACGCTCAGGCAATGATAACGATGCCCCTCGATATCGGAGGGAAGTTCCCCGCTATAGCAGTAAAACCCGATTATGATTACGTAATAAGAAAGCTGGCTGTTTCAAAAGGCCAGGAACTGATCGAAGACATATTTAGAAAGAGTATGCCCTCAGAAAAAAAAGATGAGACTGGTGATAGAAGACAAAGCCCTGCAGAGGAATTACTAAAAGACATCTTTGGAACAAGGGAGCCGGCAAAAACAAAAGAAGGGTCTGAGACAGAACCAGCCCCATCTAAAGAAGAACAAGAAACTCAAAAAGCTCCGGAGGAGGCTGCCTCAGAGCCAGTTGAGAGAGAACCGGTTAAGCCGGCAGAGGTTATTATGCGGACGATATTTGATATTATCACTGCGCCTCGAGATACGGAAAGCGAGTAAGTCTTTTATGCAATATGCAATAGTCTTCATCACTGCCCCGACTAAAAAAGAGGCTAATAAGATAGGAAAGGTGCTACTTGATAAGCGTATTATTGCATGCGCAAATATAATAAAAGATGTAGATTCTTATTTTTGGTGGCAGGGAAAAAAGGAAAGGGCAACTGAATTTCTTATGATCTGTAAGACCACCAAGGCCTTATTAAAAAAACTTATTAAAGAGGTGCGCGCCATTCATTCTTATGACGTCCCTGAGGTAATAGCGATACCCATTATCGCAGGGTATCGACCTTATCTTGATTGGATAAAGGAGGTCGTATAAAGCTATGTGATCGAGTGAGCTTATCTAGGATCGGGCTTTTTTTACTGGTCCTTATGTTTATAGCCCTAAATCCTAGTAAAGCGGACGAAGAAAAAGGAGACGTATATATGAAGATCACCAGTTCCGAATTTGAAAACAATGGTACTATTCCCAAAAAATTCACATGCCAAGGAGAAGATATTAATCCTATGCTGATTATTGAAAACATTCCTAGTGGAGCAAAAAGCCTTGCCTTGATAGTAGACGATCCTGATGCCCCTATGGGTATGTGGGTACACTGGGTTGTATATAATATCCCTATTGCCTCGAGCATAGAGGAGGATACTATTCCCGGCAAGCAAGGATTGAATGATTTTGGAAGGAAAGATTACGGTGGGCCATGTCCGCCTTCAGGCACACACCGTTACTTTTTCAAGATATACGCTTTAGGCGCAGAGCTTGATCTAAAAGAAGGCATCCGGAAATCTGATTTGGAAAAGGCAATGGAAGGCCATATACTGGCCAAGGATGAACTGATAGGACTTTACAAGAAACACTAAACGCGATTTTTGAAATAATATCCATGGACATATTAGTGCCTTTCTCTTGAAATCCCCCCCCCTTGAAAGTAAGCGTTTCCTGTGATATACTTCTCCTTAGAAGCATATAAAATCCTTTTCCGCAACATACGTAATACCAGATACCATTATTAATATACACACCTAAGGTAAGCGCAGGTTTACAAAATAAGACTAATTAGCGGAATAATATAGAGCATCGTTGTCTTTTTTGTTTCTGTTCATAAAGAGAGGTGTCTTATGAAATACAGAAATGGGACAATCGAACATCTTATGAATGAACTGGCAGAGATGCATAAACGAGTTATGCTATCTGAGTCTCCAGCAATAAGAAGCAAAAAGATAGAAGCCGCCCTGAAGGAGAGCGAGGAGAAATATAGAACACTTTTTGAAAATGTTAATATTGGAGTATACCGAAATACAGGCGGCGCTCATGGCCGCTTTCTTCATGCCAATCCCGCGATTGTAAAGATGTTCGGCTATGACTCTATAGAGGAGTTCATGAAGACCCCTGTTTCAGCGCTTTACCAGAATCCAGAGGAAAGAAAACTCTTTACTGAAAAGGTCTTACGTGATGGCTTTGTAAAAAATAAAGAATTACGCTTGCGAAAGAAAGACGGAACACCTATATGGGCTTCGGTTACTGCAAATGTCCAATATGATAAAAATGGCAGCATTAAATGGATAGATGGTGTTGTAGAGGACATTACCGAGAGTAAGCACGAAAAGGAGCAGATACTTCTTGCAAATGAAAGATTGGAGTATCTGCTTTTTACCACATCCGCGGTGATATATACGGCAAAAGCCTCGGGAGATTATGGGGCTACCTTTATCAGCGAGAATGTTATTCGATTAACCGGCTATAAGTCGCGCGATTTTGTAGAAAATCCAAGTTTCTGGATCGAGCATGTTCACCCCGAAGATGTTCCGCGTGTATTGACCGAAGTGCGCAATGTACTTAAAAAAGAAAAATATACTTATGAATATCGCTTTAAACATAAAGACGGTAGATTCATCTGGATGCGAGACGAGATGAAGCTGGTGCGAGATAAAAAATCTAGACCATTGGAAATAATTGGATTCTGGGCGGATATTACCGAGCGCAAAAAGATGGAGGAGGAGCTACGAAAATTGGTGCACGAAAAGTCTATAGTTTTAGATAACACTGGTGAAATTATAGCTTTTCACGATATAGATCGTAATATCCAATGGGCCAATAAGGCATATCTGAAAGCAACTGGCTTGTTGCTATCAGATATCAGAGGACAGAAATGTTATCAGGCATGGGGGCTCGACAGGTTCTGCTGTAACTGCCCGGTCACGAAGGTGATAGAAACCGGAGAACCCCAGGAAGCCGAATTAACGCCACAGAACCAAGGATACTGGCCTTCTGATCAAGGCTCCTGGCTGTCAAGAGCAGCTCCTGTCAAAGATGATACCGGCAGCATTATTGGTGCAATTGAGGTTGCTTACGATATCACCAAGCGCAAGAAGGCAGAGGAGACACTTAAAGAGTCTGAACAACGATACCGTGCCATTTTCGCACAAGCAGCAGACTCGATCGTGCTCATAGATGTAAAGACTGGAGCGCTGGTAGAGTTTAACGACAAGGCGCACCAGAACTTAGGTTATACACGTAGCGAATTTGAAAAGCTTAAAATGCCAGATTTTGAGATCATTGAGTCTGAGGAGGAAGTCAAAAAGCACATTAAGAAAATCGTTAGAGAAGGCTCTGATGTTTTTGAGACAAAACAGAGGAGAAAAAACGGAGAAATACGAAATATTCTTGTAAGCAGTAGTGCCATTTCTTTTGGCAAGAAAAGTTTTATCCAGACCATATGGTGTGATATTACCGAGCGCAAGAAAGCCGAAGAAAACCTGAATAGATTAAATATGGAGATTTCAAGGTCAAACAGAAAACTGCAGCGCTTAGCCCTGAAGGACCCACAGACAGGGCTTTGTAACCACCGGTACTTTGAAGAGATCATTGAATCGGAATTTCATCGCGCAAAAAGATACTCTTCCCCGCTTTCATTGATAATGCTCGATATAGATTACTTTAAGTCAATAAATGATGTTTATGGCCACCGATTCGGAGACCTTGTATTGAAACAGTTTGCAAAAAAGGCGAGAAGATTAGTACGGCTGCATGATCACGTTATACGATTTGGCGGTGAAGAATTCGTGATAATACTACCCAGGAGCAATAGGGCTGATACCCTGGCTATAGCCCAAAGACTTTCAGATTCTATCAAAACTTACAAGTTTGGGGATAAAGTAAATGTTGTCACCTTAAGATTGAGCACGGCCGTAGTATCATATCCCGAAGATGCAGTATACAAATGCGAGGATTTTATTGAACTTGCCGATACCATCCTAAACAAGATCAAGGAATACGGAGGGGACAAGGTCTATTCCTTTATAGATATGCAAAAGAAAGGGCTATATCCGGATAAGGGTTATAACAATGCAAATATTAAGTATTTAAAAGAAAAACTCTCAAGGCTTACAAGGCGGTCAAACCAAAGCCTGATCGAATCCATCTTTGCTTTTGCAAGGACAATCGAAGTAAAGGATCATTATACAGGGAGTCATGTAGAAAAGACTGTTTACTATGCCACAAGTGTCTCCAGAAAATTAGGTTTAAGTAATGCTGAGGTGGTGCTTATTGAGCAGGCCGCAATATTGCACGATCTAGGTAAGATCGGGATAAGTGAGAAGATCTTACTCAAAAAAGGGAAACTAACAAAAAGGGAATTCGAAAAGATAAAGCAACACCCAAAGATCGGCGTGGGTATCATAAGGCCGGTACAGTTTCTGCATGGCCTGATCCCCCTGATTCTCCATCATCATGAGCGATGGGATGGTAGAGGTTATCCTGATGGCTTAAAAGGACGAGAGATTCCCTTAGGTGCACGAATTATCGCCATAGCTGATGTTTACCATGCTTTAATATCCAAACGTCCTTACAGAAAGGCACTTTCCGCGGGTAAGGCTATAAGGATAATCAAGGAAAGTTCCGGCACCCAGTTTGATCCAAAGATTGCTAATGTATTTTTAAAGATCTTACAAACTAAAAATACCCTAAAATAAACTTCTTGAAAGAAACCGCTTTTTGTGGTACAATTAAAGTACTAGGAGTGGGCTAAAAATGTATAGAAAAATAGACAGAAGGTTATTCGAGCGCATCCAAGGGGACATAACCGCAAGGTACAGCGTAGAGGACGGTGAAATACAGCATTTTGTTGGCATAAGAGATATAAGCGGCGGGGGGCTGAAGATAGAGCTTCTGAAGGGGTTAACGCCCGGTACGATTCTGGATGTAGAGATATTTAGAAAAAATTCAAACATCAGCGCTAGGTGTAAATCCGAGATTATTTGGGTAAGGACCTTGCGCCCGGAAGAGAAAAGGGGAAGCTATTTCGAGGCAGGGGTGAAATTTCTAGCTCTAAATTTTATGTATATTGGCGCTATAATCAATGATTTAGAAACCCAAGGCACCAGGCAACTTTGTTAAATACTATGTAGCAGTAAAAACAAGGTATTAATAGAGTTACAGCAAGCATGGCGAGATAACCAAGCTTGCTTTTTTATTTCTGCTGTCGCTCGCGATGTGATATAATAAAGAAATCTTCTTAAGGGATGAAACTTGTCGTAGAAAGGTTTGATAAGAAAAAGAGGGGGTAATATGGTTATAGCGATCGCTCTCGTTGTGTTCTATTTACTGAGCTGTATCAAGATTCTAAATGAATACGAAAGGGCTGTTATTTTTAGGTTAGGCAGGGTCCTTTCAAAGCCAAAAGGGCCTGGATTGATAGTTGTATTAAAGCCAATCGATACTGCTGTAAGGATAAGCTTAAGGCTTGTAACATTGGATGTGCCATCGCAGGATATAATCACCAAAGATAATGTTTCCGCAAAGGTCAATGCAGTTGTGTACTTTAGGGTGCTGGACCCTATAAAAGCAACCATAGAGGTGCAGGATTATCAGTTCGCGACATCGCAGATGGCGCAGACAACCCTAAGAAGCGTAATAGGTGAGATGGAATTAGATGGTCTTCTCTCCCAAAGGGAAAAGGTAAACAATCTACTGCAAAGCATACTGGATAAACAGACAGACCCATGGGGTATAAAGGTCGCCAACGTAGAGCTTAAGCATGTGGATCTCTCTGAGGATCTAAGAAAGGCGATGGCAAGACAGGCAGAGGCCGAGAGAGAAAGACGGGCAAAGATCATAGCATCAGAAGGCGAGTATCAGGCAGCAGAAAAGATATGCGCCGCAGCAGAAAAGATGCAGAAGACGCCAATGGCATTGCAATTGAGGTATCTTCAGACTCTGGTCGAGATCGGAAGCGAAAACAATACGACTACGCTATTTCCTATACCAATAGATCTTTTTAAGGCATTTGGCGAAAAAAGTAAAAAGGCCTAGTTGAGGTGAGGAATCAGGCCCCGTATATTTTATTACTATTTGAGGAGGATATATGTTTGATCTTGGTAAGTTAGGTGATATGTCTAAGATAGCGAGCCAGGCAAAAGAGATGCAGCAAAAACAAGAGGCCTTTCAAAGAGATTCCATGGAGCTTTTGAAAAATATATCGGATCAACTTGATCGGGTCGTAACCCTATTAAAAGAAAAAAGGGAGCTATAATAATTATGCTAGGTTATCTGATTTTATTATTTACTTTGGTGCCGATTGCTGAACTTGCGCTTTTAATAAAGGTTGGCCAGCATATAGGGCTTGGCAATACCATCTTTATTGTCATTTTTACCGGGATATTAGGGGCGATCTTAGCCAAAACACAGGGGCTTATTACCTTAGTAAGGATCAGAGAAGACATCAATGAAGGTATCATGCCTACTGAAAAGCTATTTGATGGTGTCTTGATCCTCTGTGGAGGGATATTGCTTTTAACTCCGGGATTGATCACAGATCTAATAGGTTTCATGGCCTTGATACCGCTTACAAGGCATTTGATCAGGCTTTGGATCAAATGCAAGATAGAAGATATGATCTCAAATGGAAGGGTCACTACGATACACTCAAGGCACGTATAAACCAAGGGAGGTAGGGAATGAACTGGGGTATGGAGAATAGGTTAAAAAGGATAATTAGTCCAAAATCAGGCCGCTCGGTTATGTTAGCTGTGGACCATGGTTATTTTCAGGGCCCCACTACGGGACTGGCCAATCTAGGGAAGACAGTAAGGCCTTTATTGCCTCATGCGGATGCATTGATGATAACCAGAGGCGCTTTACGGAACTGGATTTCCCCGGAGACGAATATACCTATCGTCCTAAGGGTCTCCGGCGGACAAAGCATCTTAAAAGAACTATCCAACGAGATAATTACCACGTCCATCCATGAGGCGATCAGAATAAATGCTTCAGCCATTACGTGTTCTGTCTATATCGGCGGAGAATATGAGAAAGAGTCGATATCGAATCTATCAAGGATCGTCAATGAAGGCGAAGAGTACGGGATCCCGGTTCTCGCTGTAACAGCTGTCGGAAAGGCAATGGTGAGAGACGCTAGATATCTAGGCATGGCTTCTAGAATCTGCGTAGAGATAGGCGCCCATATGGTAAAGACATATTTTTGTGAACAAGACTTTGGAAAGGTTATCGAGGCTTGCGGCAATGTCCCTGTCATAATAGCGGGAGGCAAAAAGATAGAGGAGAAATTGGCCCTTTTTATGGCAAAAAAGGCAGTTGAATCAGGCGCTCGCGGCGTAGATATGGGAAGAAATATATTCCAGTCAGATAATCCTGTTGGGATGATAAGGGCAGTAAGGGCTATTGTGCATGAGGGTCTTTCGATAGACGAGGCCTTTAAGATTTATAAAAAGAGAGATGAAGCTAGCTGTTTATTATAATAATAACGACATCCGGATAGAAGAAGGCCCGTCACCTCAGATAAAAGAAGGCGAGGTCTTAGTCAAGGTCAAGGCCAGTGGTATCTGCGGCACAGATGCCATGGAGTGGTATAGGATCAAAAAAGCCCCCCGCGTTTTAGGGCATGAGGCAGCTGGCGAAATAGTCGGATCCAAATCAGAGAAATACAAAAAAGGCCAGCGAGTCTTTGTAAGCCACCACGTTCCCTGTAATATATGCAGATTCTGCCTGGGGGATAATCATACTGCATGCAGCGTATTGCACGAAGGCAATTATGACCCCGGCGGTTACAGTGAGTTTATTAGGGTACCTAAGATAAATGTCGACCGAGGCATTTACGTCTTGCCAGAAGGCGTTTCGTACGAAGAAGGCACTATGATCGAACCCCTAGCTTGCGCTGTAAGGGGCCAAAGGGTGGTTAACGTAAAAAAAGACCAGACCGTCTTGGTCCTGGGAAGCGGCGTTTCCGGCTTATTGAATATCCAATTAGCTAAACTAAAAGGGGCAAAGGTAATAGCGACGGATGTCAATGAGTACAGATTAAATAAGGCAAAAGAATTTGGCGCGGATGAGGCGATAGATGCTGCGAAAGATTTTGATATCAGGGCGGATCAAATAATAATCTGTACAGGCGCCTTCCAGGCTATCCAGCAGGCGTTTAAGTCCATAGACAGAAAAGGTACGATCCTCCTCTTCGCTGTCCCCAGCAAAAATATTGAAATACCGACCGTGGATTTTTGGAGAAATGAGGTAACAATCACCTCATCTTACGGAGCAGCGCCTCGTGATCTGGAAGAGGCCTTGGAATTGATAAAAGATAAAAAGGTAAATATCCGGGATATGATAACACACAAGCTGCCGCTAGAAGAGATCCAGAAGGGTTTTAAGATGATTTCTGATGCGAAAGAATCGTTAAAGGTAGTATTATTGCCCGATGAGAAATAAAATAATCTTATTATTAGCGATAGCTTTTTTTTTCCAAAATCCCTCCCCAGCCGAAGCCGGCGTCGGAAGTAAGGTCATCGGCACTACAGTTAAAAGTGTCGTTAAAATAGTCGTTGCGACGACAAATGTTGAAAAGGTAAAAAAGGGACTTATTAATAAATTAAACATGATGGAGGATGGGGAATTCAGGGAGAGGTACACAAAGTTTTATCCTATAGTAAAGGATTTGCCGCCGCATCTTAAGACTACTTATAATGTCAGCCCGCATATGACGAGGGCGCAGATGATCGAAAACATAAAATCAGTCGACAAGAAAAAGATCTATAAAATAATAAACGGCATCCCCGATAAAACAGTTACAGAGCTTTTTAAGACATACCTAAGGGAGACGAAGAGAAAACCTGCTAAGAAGGTCTAAGGCGACTAATGATAAAGGATTTAATAATAAAAAACAGGAGTTACAGGAGATTCTATCAGGAAGTCCATATAAAGCCTGAGATACTAAGGGAGCTCATTGACCTTGCAAGGCTTTCTCCCTCAGCAGGCAATCTACAACCGCTAAAATATATCCTTTCCTGTGATGCCCGGAAGAATGCCTTGATATTTCCCCGCCTTTCTTGGGCTGGTTATCTTAAAGATTGGCCTGGCCCAAAAGAAGGAGAAAGGCCATCCGCGTATATCATCATGCTTGGAGATACCGGGATAAGTAAGTCTTTTGATTATGATTGTGGAATCGCAGCCCAGAATATCCTTATGGGTGCGATAGAATCGGGTTTAGGGGGGTGTATAATCGGTTCAATAGACAGAAAAGGACTTCGTAAGGCATTGGAGGTGCCTCTTCAATATGAGATACTCCTTGCGCTATCCCTCGGTAGACCCAAGGAAAAGGTAGCCATCGAGACAGTCGGGTCCTCTGGAGATATTAAGTATTGGCGCGACAAAGACGATTTACACCATGTTCCGAAACGAGGACTGGATGAGGTCATTATAGAGTAATTCTTTTACGCTTGTATTTATGTCCACGGAGTAGTAAAATATACTATAAAGGAGCGATAGATGAAAATGAAGATTGAATGGACGAATGTGAAGAGCCAGTGGATAAAAATAGGGAAACAATGGGTGGAAATCGGAAAAGAATGGATGAAGGATGAAAAATCAAGGGTTAAGATATGGGTGATTATTATATTCTTTCTGATCGGAGGCGGTTATATTCAAAGCTTTTTTGCTTATAAGGGCTACCAAGAGAACCTCAGAGAAGAGAGACAGTTTACTATGGATAAATTCGACGAGTTAGATGACAGTCTAAAAGGTTTCTCTGTTACTTTCAGGAACGAGATGGATGAGAGCAAAATAGAAAGAGAGAAGGTATTATCTAAGATGGAAGATGTAAAAGATGATATCCAGGGCTTGAAGACTGGATATAAAACTGCTGTATCAGAGCTCAAGGCGACAATAAAAGACCTGAAGATCAATATGCTTACAAGGGTGGTGGAAAACCTGCAAGATGATATTGATGAATTTAAAATGACGGTGCAGGATCTGGAAGCAAAACTTGATGAGGCTAGAGGAGGAACCAAAGATCTAAAAGCCGCTAAGGAAGGGATCGAAGGCATAGATCTGGGTAAGATCTCCGTAAAGAAATCCGCGAGAAAAAAGAGAAGACGTAAGAGTGAAGCTGATAAAGAGTAGATTATGCAGGCGGAGATTCAAGACGCAGACTCGGATCAAAAGATGGTTTCTAAGTAAGAAGAAAAAAGGGATAAAACCCGGATCCCCCGCGAAAGGCGCCTGACTAGGAGGAGCGTAAAGGATGAGCGAAGAAAATAAAAAGCCCACCAGAGAAGAACTTTCCGAATTTATGTTTATTCAGTATATTTCTATGCTGGCAAACTCAGGGATGCAGCAGTTGGGAAAGATCATGAACCCGGTAAGCGGCAAGATGGAGAAAAGTATGGAAGGCGCTCAGGTGACTATTGAAATACTCTCGATGTTAAAAGAAAAAACCAAAGGCAATCTGACCGCTAACGAAGAAAAGGTCATCTCCGACGGTTTAGCCAATCTCCAGCTAAATTATGCCGATGAGGTAAGTCGCATAGAAAAAGAAAATACGAAGACCAAATGATCCCCCGAGAAGACCCCGATTTTGAGATATCCTTTTACGAGAATCTCCTCAAAGAAAAACCTGATTATATCGAGGCCTTGGTCGCCTTAGGCGATGACTACACTAAAAAGGGCCGCTACGAAGAAGGGCTTAAGATCGATGAAAGGCTGGTTAGATTAAAGCCAGACGACCCCCTTGTCCATTATAACCTTGCCTGCAGTTATTCCCTCGTTAAAAGGGCAGATGAATCCTTCAAGACCATTATAAAAGCAATCGATCTGGGCTATCGTGACTTTAGGTATATGGAAAGCGACCCTGATCTTGAATTCATCAGAAAAGATCCTCGTTATAAAGAGTTATTATCTAAATATGTCAAAATAAAATAATAGAGATTAGATTCTCCTCATCATTTATTATATATATAAGATGAGGGAGCATGCTGTTGAAAGTAGAATATTCACTATGGCGGATCGAGAATTTTCAGCCGGAGGGATAGTAATAAAATTAGAAGGGGAAAAACCAAAGGTCCTGCTCATAAAGGATTCGTATGGCCGCTGGACCTGGCCAAAAGGTAAGATAGATAAGGGTGAGACCTCAAGTGAAGCCGCTATAAGGGAAATAGGAGAGGAGACAGGTTTAAAGGATATAGAGCTTATTGATAAGCTGGGAGAGACGCAGTATTTTTACCGCTTAAAGGGGAGATCGATATTTAAGAAGGTTTACATTTATCTTTTTCTGCTTAAGAAAGAGCAAGACTTAAAGATACTCCATGAGGAGATACAGGATGGCGCATGGTTTACGCCTCTTGAAGCGTTAGAAAAGGTTGCATATAAGGGGTCAAAGGATTTATTAGGGAAGGCTATAAAAATATTTTCTAAAAGGGGGTAAGATATGCTTCTATTAGTAAAGCTCCTCGGTATAGTCATAGTAGTCATGGGGGTTATTTTTCTATTGAGTCCAAAAATGCTAAAAAGATATATATCTTTCTGGAAGCAGGGAAAAAGGCTTCGTATAGGGGGTATCATAAACATCTTATTTGCTATTGTGTTTCTAAGGGTTGCTTCACAGTGCAGGTTAAGGGGGGTCATTACTACGTTAGGCATCTGGTCTCTTATAAAAGGTCTTGCGCTCTCTACCCGCGGATTAGAAAAAGCAAAGTCTATGCTTTTGTGGTGGGATAAACGTCCCCCTTTGGCTATACGCCTCATCGCTCTATTGTGTATAGGTATTGGGGCGCTGATACTTTATTCCATATAGTTTTGAATAAAAGAATAAACCGCCTTCCTAATTTTATCACCACAGTCCTCTTTGTAATGCTTTTTACACTGGTTACAGGAGAATTCTATCCTTCGCTGGCCGCTATAGAGCCCCAGCATCAAGAGCACCGCCTTAAAATAGGACTGGTTTTAGGAGGAGGTGGCGCGCGTGGTGCTGCCCACGTAGGCGTTCTCAAGGTCCTTAAAGAGCTCCGGATCCCTATTGACTATATTGCAGGGACCAGCATGGGGGCGATTGTTGGCGGCCTATATGCCTCAGGCCTTTCACCCGAAGAAATAGAAGAGCTTCTAACGACGATCGACTGGAGAGACCTATTTACTGATAGGCCATCAGGGAAGGATCTATCCTTTCGTCAGAAGGGGGATCGAAGAAGACTTTTTGATTTTGAATGGGGCCTTAAGAAGGGTAGGTTGGTATTTCCCCGCGGTATTATTGCCGGCCAAAAACTTGGATTTCTTTTAAAATCGATGACACTGCAGGTTACTGACATCGAAGATTTTGATCTATTGCCCATCCCTTTCCGCGCACTAGCTACAGATATCGAGACAGGAGAAGTAGTAGTGCTGGGGAATGGAAATCTTGCAGAGAGCATGAGGGCCAGCATGTCTATCCCGGGTGTATTCACTCCAGTTGAAGTCGATGGCCAGATATTAGTCGATGGCGGGGCCGTAAAAAATCTTCCGATCGACGTTGCCAAAGAAATGGGAGCTGATCTGATCATAGCAGTAAATGTAGGCACATCCCTTGCCAAGCGCGAAAAACTAGAATCCGCCATTGATATTACAATACAAGTCATCGGCATCATGACCTTAAAAAGCGTCAAAGAGCAGATTGCGCTACTGGGAGAAAAGGATCTTCTTATTACGCCTCGCTTAGGCGATATCTCTTCCTCGAACTTCGAGAAGGCAGAGGAGATCATTCAAATAGGAGAGCGTACTGCCCTCGGGCTTACAGAAGATCTTAAAAAGTATTCTGTTTCTATGGATGAATATAAATATTTTTTAGCTAGGCATGGCCGGGAAGATACTGAATCCGTAAAGATTGATTTTGTAAAAGTGAAAGAGCCTGCCAGAGT
>JBHPHW010000031.1:0-14203 GCA_042570105.1 Candidatus Omnitrophota bacterium
GTAATACTCGCAATCTACTTTTTTGCAAGGCATATAACCAAGGGATAGCTGCTTCAAAGGGAAATTTTATATTATGTTTAAATAATGACTGTTTTTTGGACAAGGATTATTTAAGGGAAGCCATCAATGCAATAGGAATAGATAGAAAAATAGGTGCAGTAAGCGGAAAAATCTTGAGGATGGATAAAAAGACAATAGATTCGACAGGGCTATTTCTGGGCAGGAACAGGAAGCCGGCTGAAAGAGGGTATGGAAAAAAAGATAAAGGACAATATGAGGAACGAGGGTATATCTTTGGGGTGAGCGGGGCGTGTGCGTTTTTCAGAAGAAGCATGCTCATGGACGTAAAAGATGAACATGGATATTTTGACGAGAGGTTCGGGATGTATTATGAGGACCTGGACTTGTGCTGGAGGGCTCAAAAGAAAGGCTGGAAGGCATATTATAATCCAAAGGCAATAGCATATCATGTGAGGGGCGGGACAGCTATCTCTAAAGGGGGCCGTAGGGGAGGTTTAAACCTCCCCTACTTATCAGATGAATTGAAGAAAAGATACCTAAATAATAGATACATGTGCATGAAAAAAAATGATTCACTTTGCGGATTTTTGGTAAATCTGCCATTTATTTTATGGTATGAAATAAAGATAAGGTGTTATCTAGTTGTGAGTCGGATAAGACGCGCTTCCTGAAGCAAGGTTCAAAAGAATTTACTTGACCATGTGGTCAAAACCAAGTATAATTTGCTCTTGGAGGTACAAAAGTGGTATTGGAAAACAAGAGAAAAAAAGAGCTTGTAGGTAGTTTTGCTGAGCACGAAAAAGACACGGGTTCTTGCAGTGTGCAAGTGGCCTTGATTACTGAACGGATTAATAGTCTTACTGAGCATTTTAAAGCTCACAAAAAAGATTTTAATTCCAGGGTGGGTCTTTTGCGCCTGGTAAGTCAAAGAAAAAGGCTCCTGGACTATCTAAAAAGGGAAAATAGCGAAAAGTACCGCGGGCTCATAGAAAAATTAAAGTTGAAAAAATAGCATATTATAGGGTGGCGCCTACATACCCGAGCGAACTCGAGAGATGCTGCCCTTCCGGGCGGATTTAAATCCGCCTTTTTTTGTGCTGTAATGTTACCTGAATTTAAGAGAGGATAAATAATAATATGAAGACTGAAAGAACGATTGGTAGAGAGAATTTGATTATTGAGACAGGAAAAATGGCAAAACAGGCAAATGGCGCTGTCTCTGTGCAATATGGCGGCACAGTGGTCCTGGTTACAGCGGTATCTTCAAAAAAACTTCGTGAAGGAATAGATTTTTTCCCACTCACAGTAGAATATCAGGAGAAGACCTATGCGGCAGGAAAGATTCCAGGCGGGTACTTTAAGAGGGAAGGCAGGCCCACTGAAAAAGAGATCTTAACCGCACGGCTAGTCGATAGGCCGATAAGGCCGTTATTCCCAAAGGGCTTTATGAACGAAGTGCAGATCTTTAATATGGTGCTCTCAAGCGACGGAGAAAATGATTCTGATATTCTTGCTCTAATAGGGGCTTCGTGCGCATTGGCCATCTCAGATATACCGTTTTTAGGACCTATAGGTGCAGTGAGGATCGGTTTAATAGACGGAAACTTTATCGTAAATCCTACCTTTGAGGAGCTTGAGGCGAGTGCCTTAAACTTGGTTGCTGTCGGACTTAAAGACAAAATCATAATGCTGGAGGCAGAGGCTAGCGAGATCTCGGAAGAAAAAATGCTTGAGGCAATAAAATTTGCACAGGAGCATATTAATCAGACTATATCCTTGCAGGAAGAATTGCAAAAGATGTGCGGCAAGGAGAAGAGTAAGCCAGAGTTAAAACTTGTCCCGGAAGAATTGCATAAAAAGGTCAAAGATCTAGCTGTGTCTAAACTGGAAAAAGTGAATTCGCTCCCTACGAAAGAGCAGAGAGAAGAGGCCCTTGATGCCCTGAGTAAGGAAATAGTAGAAAAATTAAAACTGGAAGATGAGGCGCTCGTTGATGCGGATATAAAGAAGGCCCTTAGTAAGGTAGAAAAAGGAGCTGTCAGGAAATTTATTGTAAAAGAAAAGAAAAGGATAGATGGTAGAAAATATGAGGATATAAGGCCTATAAGTTGCGAGGTTGGAATATTGCCCAGGACACATGGTTCCGGTCTATTTACCAGAGGCCAGACTCAGAGTTTATCTACAACGACGTTAGGCACAGGCCATGACGAACAGCGCATGGATGCCCTCGAGGGAGAAAAGTTTAAGAGTTTTATGCTGCATTACAATTTCCCTGCATTTAGCGTTGGAGAAGTAAAGCCAAACAGAGGCCCTGGTAGACGGGAGATCGGCCATGGGGCCCTTGCAGCAAAGGCGCTTAAAGCAATACTGCCCTCCAGCGAAGATTTTCCTTACACAGTAAGGATTGTTTCAGAGATATTAGAGTCAAATGGTTCGAGTAGCATGGCAACTGTTTGTGCCGGTACGCTTTCCTTGATGGATGCAGGAGTCCCCATAAAAAAACCTGTTACAGGAATAGCAATGGGTTTAGTGAAAGAAGAGAAGGATGCTGTGATTTTAACTGACATAGCAGGGGCTGAAGATCATTTCGGAGACATGGATTTTAAGGTCGCAGGGACAGAAGATGGGATCACAGCTCTTCAGATGGACCTAAAGATAGACGGGATAGATATTGATTTAATAAAAAAGATAATGCAAAAGGCAAAGCCTGCCAGGGACTTTATTTTAAAAAAGATCTTAGAAGAAATAAAGGTACCCAGAGAAGGACTTTCCCAGTATGCCCCGAAGATAGTAGGTTTAACTATAAATCAGGACAAGATCAGGGATTTGATAGGTCCCGGAGGAAAGGTAATAAAGAAGATAATCCAGGATACTGGCGCGACTATTGAGGTAGAAGACGATGGCCATGTTTCTGTTTCCTCAGATAACGAAGAGTCGATTAAAAAGGCCGTAGAGATTGTAAAGGGTATAACCGGAGAGTTGGAAGTCGGTACGCTATTTGATGGCAAGATTACGCGTATTATGAATTTTGGGGCATTTTGTGAAATATTCCCCGGCAAAGAAGGATTGATACATGTATCTGAGCTATCAAAAGAGTTTACGAAGAATGTAGAAGATTTTGTAAAGATAGGGGATAAAGTCAAGGTCAAGCTTATTAAGATCGATGAGATGGGCAGGTTGAATCTCAGCATGAAGCAAGCGCAGTAATAAGTGTTCAGGGCCGCGATCCTTAAACACGTGGATAATGAGCGTTTTTGAAGCGATAATCTCAGGCATCGTGCAGGGCGTAACAGAGTTTCTGCCGATCTCAAGTTCAGGTCATCTTGTCATCCTGCATAAATTGCTAGGGCTAAAAGCGCCACAGTTAGTCTTTGATATTTTTTTACATGTAGGGACCCTTTTAGCCATATTTATAGTATTTTGGAATGATATAGTCGATATTTTCACTACAAAAAAGAAGATAGGTCTTTTTATTTTAATAGGGACCCTCGCAACAGCCTTTTTTGTACTCATATTTGGGAAGGGGATCGAGGGTATATTTACCAATAGTAAGATTGTAGGCGCGATGCTTATCATAACCGGCATTTGGCTTATCTTTGGAAATTTTGTAAGGTTTACGACAGGGCCATTGACAGGATTTAAAGCTATTTTTATTGGATTGGCGCAAGGCATCGCGACTTTACCAGGCATATCGAGAAGCGGGGCTACTATTTCCACAGCCCTCTTTTTAGGGGTTGACCCTACAAAAGCAGTGAAATTTTCTTTTTTATTATCCATCCCAGCGATCATAGGTGCATTTTTATTTAAGATAAAGGGAGTGGTTTCGGCAGGGTTTAATATAAATTATCTCCTCGGGCTTATTGCATCTTGCATTGTGGGCATTTTATCATTAAAATTGTTACTAAGGGTTATTTGCGGGAATAGGTTTCATTTGTTTGGTTTTTACTGTATCGCTCTAGGGGGGCTTACCCTGTTGGTTTTATGAAAAGAGATAAAAAGGCATTGATAATTTCTTTTGGGTTATTCGGAATGTCTCTGCTTTTATTGGCAGCAATGGTCTCTTACTCGCCTTACGATATTGGTTTTGAGACATCCACGCCTAATCTCCATATAAGAAATTATATCGGTGTAGTCGGCGCTTATCTAGCGTGGGGTATCTTTAAGGTCATAGGAAGCGCAGGATTTTTTATACCACTTTTGTGTCTTATCTGGGGCATTGGTACTCTGGCTGAAAAATTAGAACAACGTTCAATAGTCAGATTTCTTGGCATAGTGTTATTTTTTGGCTCGACTGCTGCGCTTTTTAGCTTGCTGGGCGTGTATGACCCTGTATCGATGATGGATAGAGGCGGGATAGTCGGTCTTTTTTTGGCGAACACTCTTCTTGGGTATTTTGGAAGGGTGGGTGGATATATAATAACCATTACGTTAAGTATCCTGGCCCTTTTAGTTGCTACGGAATTTCTGATTGTTCCTTTGGTCTCGTTTCTATTTATACGTATGTGGAGTGTACTCGGAAATCTGAAGAAAAAGCGGGGAGTGATTAGAGCAAAACCCAGACTGAGGCCGGCAGTGAGAGTACAGAAGTCCAGCCGAGCAGAGGAGCAGCCAATCGGAGAAAAAGAAATAAAAAGGGAAGCCGAAAAGCCGAAGATAAAAATTGAACCAAAGGTAATATCTAGACCAAAACCAGCGCCAAGGCCCGTTCTTAAAAAACCAGTAAATATCAAACCAAGGGTTGTCGGGGATTATAAATTGCCGACTCTGGATTTACTGGATTCTCCTCCACCTGAACCAGAAAGGATGCTTAAGGAAGACTTAGAACAGTCTGCAGGAATACTGGAAGATACATTACGCGATTTTGGCATAGAGGTAAAGACCGTGAATATTAGCAAAGGACCTGTTATTACCAGATATGAATTGCAGCCTGCCCCTGGTATAAAGGTCAATAAGATCACAGCCTTGAGCGATGATATTGCCCTTACCATGAAGGCCTCGACTGTCAGGATCGTAGCGCCTATACCGGGAAAATCAGCAGTAGGTATAGAGATCCCCAATCCAGGCACATCTTTGGTGTATATCAGAGAGGTCCTTGAATCAAAGGAATATCAGAAAAAGGCAGCGTCATCAAAACTTACCATTGCGCTTGGGAAGGATATCTCAGGGAAAAGCGTTGTCGCGGACCTTGGAGAGATGCCGCACCTTTTAATAGCAGGGACAACTGGTTCAGGGAAGACAGTATGCGTAAACTCTCTTATAATGGGCATGATCTACAATGCTACCCCGGATGAGTTAAAATTCTTGATGGTCGATCCAAAGATGGTAGAATTAGCTATTTATAATGGCCTGCCTCATCTTTTATGCCCCGTAGTTACTGATGCTAAAAAGGCATCCGGCGCCCTTGACTGGGTGGTAAATGAGATGGAGAGAAGATATAAGATGTTGTCAGAACTTTCGACCAGGAACATAGAGGCCTTTAATCAAAAGTCAGACAAGAAACTTCCCTATATAATCATTATTATAGACGAACTTGCAGATATTATGATCGTTGCGCAGCAAGATGTGGAAAATGCCATAACTAGGCTTGCGCAGCTTTCAAGGGCAGTCGGCATACATATAGTGCTAGCTACCCAAAGGCCGTCGGTTGACGTTGTAACAGGCGTAATAAAGGCCAACTTTCCCGCAAGGATCTCTTTTAAGGTCGCCTCAAAGGTGGATTCAAGGACTGTTCTGGATATGAACGGAGCTGATAAATTATTAGGCAAAGGCGACATGTTATTTTTAGAGCCCGGAAACGCAAAGCCAATAAGGGCGCAAGGCACACTTCTTACAGATAGCGAGATAGAGCGGGTTTGCGATATGATAAGAAAGCAGAGAGAAGCTTTTTATGATGATGAGATACTCGAACATCAAAAGAAAAAGATGTCTGCAAGAGGTGGATTTAGTAAAGATGAGTTTTTTGATGAGGCGGTGAAGATGGTCCTTGAAACGGGCCAGGCATCTGTTTCGATGCTCCAGCGCAGGCTCAGATTGGGATACACCAGGGCTGCAAGGTTAATAGATAGCATGGAGGAAGAAGGCATAATAGGCCCATTTAGAGGCAGTAAGCCCAGAGAGATCTTAATAGAAGAGTACAAGGACAAAGAAGAAATCGAAGAAAAGGCGCAAGAAGAATAGTAAAAATGTCCGAATCTATAGGAAAAACCCTTAAAAGAATCAGAGAATCCAGACGTCTTTCCATAGAAGATGTTTCAGAAAGAACCCGCATATCTAAAAAGATCATATCCGAGATAGAAGAAGATAGGTTAAAGGAGATCTCATCAGCCTTTTACGCAAGGGGTTTTGTAAAGGCATATTCTCAATTTCTAGGGGCCTTGGAAGAGAAGGCGATAGAGGAATATCTGTCTCGGGTGCCGAAAAAAGATACGCCTACTTTGGTTGTAAAGGGGGTGAATGTCCCCCCAGGCGAGTGGCTCGAAAAGCACAAAAAACATATCGGTCTTGCTATCCTGGTTATTTTTAGCGCATGGGCTCTGGTCTTTGGTTTTGTGCATGTAAGTAAATTTATAGGTAATATAGTAGCTAACCACAAGGCCCAAGTTGCCGAGAAAAAGGCAAAGGCCTTACTTCCGCCTCAGGCACCTCGAAACATCAAAGTCTCCGCCCCAAAAAAAATCGCAAAAAAAGAATTTGTCCAGCTTGAGATCGAAGCCCGTTATAATACATGGATTCGGGTCGTAGGCGATGGGAAGCTTTTATTTGGAGGCGTATTGAGAAAAGGGAGCAAGGATATCTGGCAGGCAAAAGAGAAAATAAAGCTAGAGCTTGGGAATGCCGGAGGAGTGAGGCTTAAGATCAATGAAGAGGATATCGGTTCCCTAGGTAGAAAAGGAGAGAAAAAAGAGGTTATTATTACGAAAGATGGCTTGAAGCTGTGAAGATTAAATAGGGGAGCCTTCAAATGTTCCCACAGCGTGGATATAATTTATCAAGAGGGGGCAATGCCCCCGTTTTTTATGAAGAAGACATTCAGCATAATAAGTCTTGGTTGTCCGAGAAATCTGGTAGATTCAGAATGCATTGTCTCTGAATTCAAAAAAAAGGGATACATGTTCCAAGACGATGCCCCCGGCAGCGATACGGTCATTATTAACACTTGCGCCTTTATTGAAAGCGCAAAGACAGAATCCATAGATACTATTTTAAAGGCAATAGACGCAAAAAAAGAGGGATCAGTAAAAAGGATTATAGTTAGCGGTTGTCTTTCAAAAAGATACAAGAGGGAGCTAAAAAGAGAATTCAAAGAGATAGATGAATTTAGGGGTGTATTGGATTTCAGTAACACCTTTAAAAGAGATTCTATGGACTCATTGACTCCTAGGCATTATGCGTATATCAAGATTTCAGAAGGATGCAGGAATAGCTGCACATATTGCGTGATACCACGCCTGAAAGGGCCCTATAAAACTCGAAGCATTGAATCAATAATAAAAGAAGCAAAAACCCTTCACGAAAGAGGCCTCAAGGAAATTATTTTGGTAGGCCAGGACACCTCTTTATATGGGGTAGATTTGTATGGGTCTAAAAAACTTAGCGAATTATTAAAAGGCTTGGATAAGATTTTTAGCGGGGGTTGGATCAAGATCCTCTACGCTCATCCTCTGAATCTAGACAGGGACACAATAAACGCAATTAGTGAAAGTAAAAATATCTGTAGATATATTGATTTGCCTCTTGAACATATAAGCGACAGGATATTAAAACGGATGGGCCGGAAGACTAAAAAAAAGGACTTGATCTCATTAATAGAATATATCCGAAAGACCATACCAAATGCGGCGATAAGGACTTCATTTATTGTCGGTTTTCCTGGCGAAAAGGAATCTGACTTCAAAGAGTTATTGGCCTTTATTAAAGATGCTAGATTTGAAAGATTGGGACTTTTTAGGTATTCTAAGGAGGAAGGCACCGCGGCGTATAAATTTAAAGATCATATATCAGAAAAGGAAAAAGAGAATCGTTTTAATGAAGTAATGTCATTGCAAGAAAATTTATCCAGAGATATAAACGAAAAGTTTAAAGGCCGAACATTAAAGGTATTGATTGACGAAAAAGAAGAAGATCATTATATAGGTAGGACTGAATACGATGCCCCTGAGGTAGATGGATCGGTATATGTAAAGGGTAGAGATCTGAAAGAAGGATGTTTCTATAATGTCCGCATAATAGATACCTACGAGTATGACCTGGTGGGAGATGTCCAAGGTTCAAAAGACCAATCGAACAATAGCGGAGCAAGAAACTATGAATCTCGCAAATAAATTAACAATCTCCAGAATAATCCTGGCGGTCTTTTTTATACTTTTTTTATTTATTAGAGGGGCGGGGCCAAAATTTATAGCCCTTGCAATATTTTTAACGGCATGTATTACGGATTATTATGACGGAATAGTTGCAAGAAAGAGGTGCGGTATCACAGATTTCGGAAGGCTGATGGATCCTATTGCCGACAAGATCCTTGTCCTGGGCGGCTTTTTAGCTTTTGTAGAGATGAGTCTTATCCCTGCCTGGATGGTGATGGTGATTATCGCAAGGGAGTTTGTTGTTACGGGGATAAGGGTGCTGGCCCTATCAAAAAAGAAGGTTTTAAGCGCAGCGACAGCGGGCAAACACAAAACAGTTTCTCAGATCGTATCAGTATTGGCTATCTTGATATTTTTGATAATCAGGGATTCGGGATTTAGTTTCAGATATATAGATTATTATAGTAAGGGGGTTTATGTGCTTATGTTGATCACCGTAATAATGACATTGACCTCCGGCGTCTCTTATATGCTGAAAAATAGATATATTTTTATGGGTGAGAAGTGAGATATTTACATAGATTAGTCGCAACGCTTTTTTATATAGGGTATATCCCATTTGCGCCTGGTACTGTGGGAAGTTTAGCGGCACTTTTTTTATATTATTTTGTAAAGGATAATTTATGGCTATTTGGGATCAGTATTATCATAAGTCTTTTTCTTGGTCTAGCGAGCGCAGGTAAAGTAGAAAGGCTTTCTGGGTCAAAGGATACACGCGTGATAATAATAGATGAATTTACCGGGATGCTCCTCAGTCTATATCTATTGCCGGTGAGTATAGGTTATATCGTTTCAGCGTTCCTGCTCTTTAGATTTTTTGATATAGTAAAGCCCGCCCCCATAAAAAGATTAGAGAAATTGCCTGGCGGGCTGGGTATAATGCTGGATGATCTGATGGCAGCAGTGTATACAAATCTCGTTCTTCAAATTGTCTATAGGCTATTGTAATTGTAGAGGGAATTCTGCTAATGGGGTGTATATGGCGCCTTTTGGAGTCAGGGTGCTCTGAAACAATACTAGCCTCGTGATCTTGATCTCACTTTGAGGCTCAAAACTTATTTCGCTCAAAAGACGCATAGCTTCTTGTATATTTTTTAAAGATTTAACCCTTCCGAGTGTGAGATGAGCCTTGTACTCGCGTCCTTCCTTTTGAAATCCATTTTTTTCTAGTCCAGTTTCGATTTCTTTATTTAAGAGTTTTAAAGATTCGCTACCCTTATCGATCCCCAGCCAGATAACGCGCGGATGTCGCATATTGGGAAACGCCCCTATTTGAGAAAACTGAATCATAAACGCATTAAAGCTATCCGCTATAGGTTTAATGATATCGGAGATCTTTTGGACGCTCGACTTTTCTATATTTCCGAGAAACTTAAGCGTAAGGTGCATTTGGCTTTCATTTATCCATTTGATGTCGCTATCGGCCCTTTTAAGTTGAGCTATTACCTCAGATATCTTTTGCTTGTTTGAAGGGTCGATTTCTACGGCAATGAAGGTGCGGATGGTATTCATATTGCGGTTGCTCAAGACCTGGTCTTGGATAAGAACTTTAACCTGATCATATCCAACGCAGCCTGGGTCGCTTTATATTTTACAATGGAGCGCTGACCCAAGAATCGAAATTCTTTACATATGGTTTTTTTCTTTGTGGATAGCGCGATGTATACAAGCCCGACGCCCTTTTTCTTTGTTGCGCCTAAAGGACCAGCTATGCCACTGATACCAATGCCTATGTTAGTTTTCGCTAATAGTCTGATATTCTTTGCCATCAGACTTGTAACCAGTTTTGAAACGGCCCCATATTTTTTTATTGTCTCCAAGGGGATATTGAGGATCTTGTTTTTTGAGAGGTTGCTATAAACTACGACTCCCATCTGGAAATACCCAGAGCTCCCGGGTACATCCGTGATCCTATTTGCGACTAGGCCTCCTGTGCAAGATTCAGCTATAGATAAGGTTTTTCTCATTTTTGTAAGGGTTTTTCCTACGACCTCTTCCAGTTTTTCATTATCATAGCCAAAGATATAGTTTCCAAGACGCAGTCTGATCTTTTTTTCTATTTTATTTATTAGCGGATCTATGGATTTTTTGCCCCTCTTAATCGCTGTTATTTTTATAGATACTTCTCCGGGATGAGGGTAGATACCCATTTGCACGTCGCCCTTTATCTTTAATAGATCCCGCACCTTTTCATTTACCCTGGATTCCGGAAGCCCTGTTATCTTTATCACACGGGATTTTATTATTTTTTTGGGGCGAGCAGTTTTTCTCAAATAAGGCGCTACAGTTTTTTCAAACATAAGATATAGTTCATTTGGCACACCTGGCAAGGCAATGACTATTTTTTTACGTACAGGGATCAGTAGGCCCGGCGCAGTCCCTACATTATTTAATATAGGCCTTGCGTCTTTAGGGATAAAGGCCTGACGGAGATTATTTGCGGGCATTTTTAATTTTCTAGTTTTAAAATGCATCTTTATGTGGTCAGCGATCCTTTTTTGAAAGATTAATTTTTTATCAAGGGCCTTCGATATGCACCCAAGGGTCAGATCATCCACAGTAGGCCCAAGCCCTCCAGTCAGGATGAGGATGTCTGTCTCTAAAAGAGCCCTTTTTATAGAAGAGATGATAGTCTTGGCTTCATCAGGGATGGATATGTGTCTAGTAGTCCTTATGCCAATACCAGAGAGGGCTTTTGATATATACTGGGCATTTGTGTTTGTAATGTGCCCCAGCATGATCTCGTTTCCTATAGAGATTACGTATACCGAAACTTCCATAGGACTTATTATATGTAATATCTAGGCTACAATCAATGCTTTTATTTTGGCCCTAATTTTTTTGAAAGAAATCATAACGTCGCGTGTCTAATATATTGAGGGTGGTGTTAAATTCTCTTTACTTTAAGAAGTTGCAGTTGTATAATAAACGGGGAAATTACAGAACCATAGCGTTTCCACATGGTTGGATAGTTAACCAGGGAGGTTTAAAATGCCTAAAAAAGAAGAAAAAAAATCAGTGGTCAAAAAAGATGAAAAGGAAAAGGCCTTGAGTTTAGCAGTTACTCAAATCGAGAAACAATTCGGTAAAGGCTCTATTATGAGACTTGGCAAGGCGACTAAATTCGAAGTCGATGCCATCTCGACAGGTGCATTGTCTCTTGATTTGGCCCTGGGTGTTGGCGGAGTGCCGACAGGTAGGGTTGTAGAGATCTTTGGGCCTGAGGCAGGAGGTAAGACCACGTTGACCCTGAGCATTATTTCACAAGTCCAGAAGCGAGGAGGGGTAGCGGCCTTTGTAGATGCAGAGCATGCATTAGATCCGACTTATGCTAAGAAATTAGGAGTGGATCTGGATGACCTTTTAATATCACAGCCGGATACAGGCGAACAGGCGCTTGATATCGCAGAGATGCTTGTGAGGAGCAATGCAGTAGATCTTATTGTCATAGATTCCGTTGCAGCTTTGGTGCCCAGGGCAGAGATAGAAGGAGATATGGGCGATAGACATATTGGGTTACAGGCGCGACTCATGTCCCAAGCCTTAAGAAAATTGACAGCTATTATTGCAAAGTCAAACACCTGTGTTATTTTTATAAATCAGATAAGAGAAAAGATCGGTGTCATGTTCGGTAATCCTGAGACAACGACAGGGGGAAGGGCCTTAAAGTTTTATTCTTCAGTGAGAATAGATCTGCGAAGGATAAGCGCGATAAGAGTAGGCGATAATGTTGTTGGCGCAAGGATAAGGGCAAAGATCGTGAAGAACAAGGTCGCCCCTCCTTTTAAAAAGGCAGAATTTGATATTATGCATGACGAGGGTATCTCGAGATCAGGGAGCATTTTGGATTTAGGGGTTGAGGAAGGGGTTTTAGAAAAATCTGGATCATGGTTGACTTATGGCAATGAAAAACTTGGTCAAGGTAGAGAGTCAGCAAGAGAGTTTTTGAAGCACAATGCCAAGATAAGTAGTGAGATTGAAAAAAGGATCAGGGAATCAGCGCTGGCTAAGCCCCAGAGGTAGCCTTGAGAGAGACTATGGGAGTCGGGAACCCATATGGGTTCCCGACTCCCATAAATGTTCTATAGATATGAGACTTGACGAGATACGAGAGAGATTCTTAAATTTCTTTAAAGAGCGTGGACATACGATCTATCCCAGCGATTCACTTGTACCTACAAATGATCCCACCCTTCTATTTACAAGCGCAGGCATGAACCAGTTTAAGGAAGAATTTCTGGGCAGGGTAAAAGGGTCCAGGAGGGCTAGTACATGCCAAAAGTGCATGAGGACAGGCGACCTTGAAAATGTCGGGAAGACCCCGGATCACCATACGTTTTTTGAGATGCTTGGAAATTTTTCATTCGGAGACTATTTCAAAAAAGACGCTATCATCTGGGCATGGGAATTTTTGACAAAAGAACTAGGATTAAAAGATAGAGATCTATGGGTATCTGTATATAAAGATGATAACGAGGCATATGATATTTGGGAAAAGATAATCAAGGTCCCTCACAAAAAGATCTTAAGATTAGGGGAAAAGGAGAATTTTTGGCCCTCGAATGCGCCTTCCAAGGGGCCAAATGGGCCATGCGGACCGTGTTCAGAGATCTTTTATGGCGGGCCGGAAGGAGTAGAAGTATGGAACCTTGTATTTACGCAGTTTGATAGGAAGGATGGAGGAAGACTAGACCCTTTGCCGAATAAAAACATAGATACGGGGATGGGGCTTGAGAGAATCGCAAGGGTTATGCAGGGGAAAAAGACTAATTTTGAGATAGATTTGTTTTTACCCATTGTTGGTGAGATAGTAGAATATGCCGGAAAAAATCCAAGGATCAATACCGTTTATGCGATTGCTGACCATATACGTGCAGTTACATTTGCGATTGGAGATGGGGTATTTCCATCAAATGAAGAAAGAGGTTATGTTATACGTAAGTTGATCCGCAGAGCATTCTGGTATGGAAGGATGATCGGCGTGAAAGGAAAACCATTTTTATATAAATTGGTCCCCATAGTTGCTAAGGCAATGAAAGAACCATATCCTGAGCTTACAGAGCGAAGAGAAGATATCGCCCAGGTAGTGCTTGCGGAGGAGGAAAGATTTGGAAACACTATTCAGGAAGGCACACAGAAGTTAAGTGAGATAATTGAGGATTCGCGTTCATCAGGCATTATATCAGGAGAAAGCGCGTTCAGGTTGTATGATACTTATGGTTTTCCTCTGGAATTAACTCGGGAAATTGCAGCAGCTGAGAAGATAAGAGTGGATATAAAAGGGTTTGAGAAATGTATGGAAGAGCAGCGAGCCAAGTCACGAGACACAAGTAAAATAAAAAAATCTATATTTACTGAAGGAGTTCCGAAACTAAAACTACCCAAAGAGACTGTTTTTATAGACGACAAAGAAGATGTGCTTACAAAGATAGTTCAACTAAGTCCTGACATTCGGTTTGTTTTTTTGGAAAAGACAAATTTTTACGGTGAAAAAGGGGGCCAGGTAGGAGACGCAGGATGGTTGATTAAAGATGACAAGGTTACAGCAGAGGTTTTGGATGCTATTGATATCGCCGGAAGGATCCAGCATGAAATAAAGATGAAGAAAGGACAGCTTAAAGAAGGCGATATCGTTACAGCTAGGATAGATATTAAACGCAGGCAAGATATAAAAAAAAATCACACTGCTACGCATATTTTGCATAATGTATTGAAAAAGGTTTTAGGCGAGCATGTAAAGCAATGCGGCTCTTTGGTGGCTCCGGACCGCTTGAGGTTTGACTTTAGGCATTTTAAAGCTCTTACAGCCGAAGAACTCT
>JBHPHW010000032.1:0-13503 GCA_042570105.1 Candidatus Omnitrophota bacterium
GCGTTACAATAAACGTTCATCACGCAGAGTATGAGACAGAGGCCCGTCACTACGCACACGTTGACTGCCCGGGACACGCCGACTACATAAAAAACATGATCACAGGCTCAGCCCAGATGGACGGCGCAGTGCTTGTAGTCTCCGCAGTAGACGGCCCTATGCCGCAGACAAGAGAACATATACTTCTGGCCAGACAGGTCGGTGTACCTGCCATAGTGGTATTCTTAAATAAATGCGACGCAGTAGATGACGCTGAATTATTGGATCTGGTGGAATTAGAAGTAAGGGACCTTTTGACAAAGTATGAATTCCCAGGAGAGAAGATCCCTATTGTAAGAGGTTCCGCGCTTAAGGCAATGGAATGCGGCTGCGGAAAAGATGACTGCGAATCCTGCAAAGCCATAACGGAACTCATGAAGCAGGTAGACGCATACATCCCTCAGCCCAAAAGAGAAACAGAAAAGCCGTTCTTAATGGCAGTGGAGGATGTATTCAGCATCACCGGCCGCGGCACAGTAGGAACAGGCAGGATCGAACGAGGAAAGGTAAAGGTAGGAGAAGAGATAGAGATAGTAGGACTTATAGAAAAGCCCCGCAAGACCGTCGTGACAGGCGTAGAGATGTTCAGAAAGATACTTGATGAAGGACAAGCCGGCGACAATGTAGGGGTGCTATTAAGAGGTATAGAGAAAAAGGATCTGGAAAGAGGCCAGGTATTGGCAAAGCCCGCATCCATCACCCCACATACCAAATTCAAGGCAAAGGTATACGTATTGACAAAGGAAGAAGGCGGACGACACACCCCGTTTTTTAATGGGTACCGTCCGCAGTTTTATTTTAGGACTACTGATGTCACAGGTGTAGCAACTCTTCCAAAAGGCACAGAGATGGTAATGCCAGGTGATAATGTGGACCTAGACATAGAACTTATAACCTCTATTGCGCTGGAAAAAGAACTCAGGTTTGCAATAAGAGAAGGCGGACACACGGTTGGCGCAGGGGTTGTAGCGGATATAACTGCGTAACGACTAGTGTCGCGCACCAGTGCGCGGCACGAAACGGAATATGGAGCAAGGATGTCACAAGCTCAAAAAATTAGAATAAGATTACAGGCGTATGATTATAAACTTCTGGACCAGTCTGCTATGGAAATAGTCGATACTGCAAAGAGGACAGGTGCTGTGGTCTCAGGACCAGTGCCGCTACCTACAAAAAGGGAGATCTTTACTGTACTGAGAGGTCCTCATGTAGATAAGAAGTCCAGAGAGCAGTTTCAGATGAAGACCCATAAAAGGTTAGTAGATATTATTAGCCCTACTGCTAAGACAATAGATGCATTAAGAAAATTGGATCTGCCAGCAGGGGTGGATGTGGAGATCAGGTAAGTTTAGCGCCACCGTACGATGCGTAACACCATATGAATAAAATATGCAGATAGGCTTATTAGGTAAAAAAATAGGTATGACGCAGCTTTTTAAAGAAGATGGACGCTTTGTCCCTGTGACTGCTATAGAAGCAGGCCCTTGTGCGGTGCTTAGCGTTAAGGAAGGTAGTGCTGTACTTGGTTTTAAGGATAAAAAAGAAAAAAACACCCCTAAACCAGAGTCGGCCTTCTGTAAAAAGATAAATGTAAAGCCGAAGGCATTTATTAAAAAGATGCTATTTGATGCAGTAGAGATATGTATTGGCCAGCAAATAACAGTAGATGTTTTTAAGGAAAAGGATTTTGTTGATATTACGGGAATTTCGAAGGGGAAGGGATTCCAGGGTGGGGTTAAGCGATGGCATTGGCGCGGGGGACCGGATAGTCATGGGTCAATGCATCATCGAAGAGTGGGTTCTATCGGAGCCAGCAGTTATCCTTCCAGGGTACATAAAGGCCAGCGTCTACCTGGGCGCATGGGACGAGATAGGAAGACTGTCCAGAATATAGAAGTAATCAAAGTGCTCAAAGATAAAAATTTGATGTTTGTAAAAGGTCCACTTCCAGGTGGAAATAATGGATTTTTAGAGATAAGGCTAGCTAAGAAGAAAAAACCGCAAACTCGCCAAGAAGCCGGACCTAACAAAGGCGCGGAATCTCAGGAAAAGAAGAAGAATGAAGAAAAGAAGTAATGAGACAAAAAAAATAGAATTTCCCGTGGTAGATGTCTACAGTCTTTCCGGAAAGAAGGTAGATAAGTTTAAATTAGACCCTGCTATCTTTGATGCAGAGATAAATAAACCCCTCTTGCATCAGGTTGTAGTTATGTACGCCAAAAATAAAAGACAGGGAACAGCTTCTACAAAGAAAAGAAAAGACGTATCTGGCGGCGGGAAAAAGCCGTGGAGGCAAAAGGGCACCGGAAGGGCGAGGGCCGGTTCAATCAGGTCCCCACTATGGAGAACCGGAGGCGTTGTGTTCGGACCCACCCCGAGGGATTTTACGCAGAGCTTACCAAAAAAGATGAAGAGGGTAGCGCTTAGGGCAAGTCTGAGCGCAAAAACAAAGGATAAGGAAATAATCGTACTAGAGCGCGATCCTGAGCTTACGCAGTTTAAGACCAAAGAGATCGCAAAGATATTGACGGCCTTAAAGACTTACGGTAAGAAGAATTTATTCCTCTATTCCAAAAGAAACGAATATTTGATACACTCGTGCAGGAATATTGAAAATCTTACCCTTAGTTTATGTGATGATTTTACGGCGTATGACGTGCTTGTAAATTCAAGGATTTTGTTTTCAAGGGATACATATGATTATCTAGTCAAGAGATTGAAGAGATGAAGACTTCCTACGATATATTAAAAAGCATACTTAGAACAGAAAAGGGCACTGAGATGTTGCCCGCCAATAAATATATTTTTCACGTCGATAGAGACGCAAATAAGATACAGATAAAGCGCTCAGTCGAGGACATCTACAATGTAACCGTCATAAAAGTCAATACTCTAAAAATGCACGGTAAATGGAAACGGTTGAGATATCAGACAGGTCTGACCCCTGATTGGAAAAAGGCTATTGTTACCCTTAAAGCGGGAGACAAGATAGAGATAGCGACGACCTAAGCGAGGAAAAAATATGGGCATAAAACAATACAAACCAAGAACTTCGACGCTTAGATGGACAGCTTTATCTGATTTTAAAGAACTTACAACGAACAGGCCGGAAAGGTCTTTAACAGAACCCTTAAAGAAGACAGCGGGCCGAAATTCACAAGGCCGTATTACGTCCAGATGGAGAAGCGGCGGACACAAGAGAAAATATAGAATAATAGATTTTAAAAGAGATAAGAAGGATATGCGCGGAAGGGTTATATCTATAGAATATGATCCTAACAGATCTTCAAGGATTGCGCTTTTGGAGTATGAGGACAGCGAAAGAAGATATATACTATGGCCTGTTGGATTGGCTAAAGAAGACGAAGTCATCTCTAGCCTAAATGAAATCGAGGTCAAGCCAGGCAATGCGATGCCTTTACGAAATATGCCGCCGGGAACCCCCATACACAATCTGGAGCTGAAAAAAGGTAGAGGCGGTAAGATGGTAAGAAGCGCTGGTTCTTACGCTCAAATACTGGCGAAAGAGGGAGCATACGCTCATGTCAAACTTCCCTCAGGGGAAGTAAGACTGGTTAATCTTGATTGTATGGCTACAATAGGCCAGCTTGGAAATATAGCACACAATACGATTTCTAGTGGTAAGGCAGGGAGATCAAGGTGGCTTGGGCGCGCACCGAGAGTAAGAGGCGTTGTCATGAATCCTGTTGACCATCCTATGGGGGGAGGAGAAGGTAAGTCCTCCGGCGGAAGACACCCCTGTTCTCCATGGGGAATGAAGTCTAAGGGATTGCAGACACGAAAGACAAAACCATCGGATAAATTTATTATTAAAAGGAGAAAGAGCAAGGTCGTAGCTAGCTAGAAGGGTAAAAAATGGGTAGATCGTTAAAAAAAGGTCCTTTTGTCGACGAGAAATTATTGATGAAGATCCAGCAGGCGCAAAAGAGAGGCGACAGAAAGCCGGTAAAAACATGGTCACGCAGGTCTACGATAGTCCCTGATTTTGTCGGCGTCACTGTTTCCATCTATAATGGAAGAAAATTTATTCCTGTTTTTATAACTGAGAATATGGTCGGGCATAAACTTGGAGAGTTTTCACCGACAAGGCTTTTCAGGAAACACGGGACTCACACAGAACAGTCTTTATTGAAGACTTAGGAAAAGGTCAGTATGGTATCGAGAGCGGTTGCGCGATATATCAGGGTCTCACCCAGAAAGACAAGAAAGGTCATAGGACTCATAAGAGGTTTGCCTGTAGTGCGGGCGGAGGCAATTTTGAACACGATCAATAAGCGGCCGACTATTTATATAAAGAGGCTCCTCCATTCAGCCCTTGACTCCGCAGATAAAAGGTTAAGCATCCCTTCTGCGGATTTATATATTTCATCAATAACTGCAGATCAGGGGCCTACATTAAAGAGATACAGGGCTGCTACTATGGGTCGCGCTACAATGATAAAGCATAGGACGTCCCATATTACCTTGGAGTTAGAAAAGATTAAGAGGCCCGAGAAGAAGAAAGATATAGAGCATAAACCAAAGAAGAAGGGGCATAGAGAAAAGGAGAAACCAGAGAACGTAAAGGCTACAAAAGGGAAAGCAAAGAAATCCAAAACAAGGAGATAAAATTGGGACAGAAAGTACACCCATATAGTTTCAGATTAGGATATATAAAAGATTGGAATTCAAGGTGGTTTGCCAGAAAAAAGGATTTTGGCCCGTTATTGATAGAGGATAGTAAGATACGAGCCCATATAAAGAAGAATCTATCGCAGGCTGCTATTGCAAAGGTAGAGATAGAAAGGGCAAGTGAGCGGATCCGTTTGATAATACATAGCGGCCGCCCAGGTGTCATAATAGGCAGAAAAGGCGCTGAGATCGACAGATTGCGCGAAGAACTCAAGGATATAGTGAATAAGGATTTACAGATCGATATAAAGGAGATAAAAGCGCCTGCCCTATCTGCTCAACTAGTGGCGGAAAACATTGCCTTTCAAATGGAAAAGAGGATCGGATTCAGAAGGGCAATGAAACGGGCTGTGCAACAGACAATTACATCAGGCGCGCAGGGGATTAAAATACGATGCCGCGGCAGATTAGATGGAGCTGAAATAGCAAGAAAGGAATCATATAAACAGGGAAAGGTCCCCCTTCAGACCATAAAGGCAGATGTAGATTATGGATTTAGAGAAGCTTATACGACGGCAGGACTAGTTGGGATCAAGGTATGGATTTATACTGGAGATGTGATCGTAGGTAAAGAAAAGCTCAAAAAGAAAGAAGAAAAGGACGCAAAATCGCAAGAGCGCGGAACCGCGCCGGAAGCGTAGGGTGTTTGAATCATGTTGATGCCGAAAAGGGTCAAATATAGAAAATATCAACGAGGCAAGCGAAGAGGAATCGCCACGAAGGGCTTGACTATTTCTTTTGGCGAATGTGGACTGCAGGCATTGGAAAATGCATGGCTGACAAATGTGCAGATAGAAGCTTGCAGGGTTAGCGTCATGAGGACCTTAAGTGGTGTCGGCAAATTATGGATAAGGGCTTTTCCCGACAAATCAGTCACAAAGAAACCTGCCGAGACCAGGATGGGAAAAGGGAAAGGCATGCCGATACATTGGGTCAGTGTGGTCCGAAGAGGTAAGATTGTATTCGAGCTTGGAGGCGCTGACGAGGCCATTGCAAAAGAGGCCATGAAGCTTGCAGCATCAAAACTCCCTTTTAGAACGCGGTTTGTCACGAGGAAAGAGCGCGGTTAATCGCACTTTTAAGGAATATATAGAACAATGTTAAAGACTCAGGAATTAAGAAATTTATCAAGACAGGAATTAAAAGAGAAAGAAGCTGATTTAAAAAAATCTCTTTTCCAAATGCGCTCGCAAGGAGCTACAGGACGCATAGAAAAGCCAAGCAGGATCAGCCAGACACGCCGGGATATTGCACGGATTTTAACTGTGCTGCAGGAGAAAGAGAAGTGATATGAAATCTAAAGCCAGACGTAAGGAGAGGATAGGTATTGTTGTTAACGACAAGATGGATAAGGGGGCTGTAGTGAGGATAGACCGCACTGCAAAACACCCTATCTATGGACGCATTATGAAGAAATCCAGCAAGGTCAAGATAATGGATGTAAAAAAAGAGGCCAAGGTCGGGAATAAGGTAAGGGTCCAGGAGACAAGGCCGTTATCCAAGGATAAAAGATGGCGTCTAGTTGAAATTTTGAAATAATTATGATAACAATGCGAACAATCTTAGATGTGGCTGATAATACAGGAGCTAAAAGGGCTTCCTGTATTGGCGTGATAGGAAGGCAGGGTAGAAGGGATGCTGAAATAGGGGATATTATAACTGCAAACATAAAAGAGGCCTCCCCTGATGGGGTAGTAAAGCAAGGCGAGGTGGTAAAGGCAGTTATAGTAAGGAGCATGAACCCTGTCCGAAGGCTTGATGGTTCTTATCTTAGGTTTGATAGGAATGCAATGGTTATTATCGACCTACAGATGAACCCAAGGGGGACCAGGATTTTTGGACCGGTCGCCAGGGAATTAAGAGAAAAGAATTTTATGAAGATCATCTCCCTCGCACCAGAGGTTATATAACCCATGGCGAAGATAAAGAAAAACGATACAGTAAAGATATTAGTCGGCAAGGATAGAGGTAAATCCGGAAAGGTCCTTAGTGTTCTTCCGAAGGGAGGAAGGGCCCTTGTCCAGGGGCTTAATTTTGTGAAAAAGCATGCAAGAAGGACGAGAGAAGACCAGCAGGGAGGGATCATACAAAAGGAAAGCACCATCCATATTTCTAATTTGATGGTAGTCTGTCAGAAGTGCAGTAAACCAACGCGCATTGGCTTCAGTATTCTTTCTGACGGCACGAAGGCAAGGATTTGCGCGAAGTGTAAGGAGTTAACCTAGAAATGACGCCGAGGCTATTGCAAAGATATAAAGAAGAAATAATCCCAAAGCTGAACGAAAAGTTCAGCTATAAAAATACTCTACAGGCCCCGCGCCTGCAAAAAATAGTTTTAAACATGGGCGTAGGCGCTGGAAGCGAGGATATAAAAATTTTAGAGCGCGCCATGTCAGATCTATCTTTAATAACCGGGCAGAAGGCTTGTATGACAAGGGCTAAAAAATCAATAGCAAATTTTAAAATACGGAAGGGTGTTCCCGTTGGCTGTAAAGTAACATTGCGGGGACAGAGGATGTATGAATTTCTTGATAGGCTTATAAATGTGGCATTGCCGAGGATCAGGGATTTTAGAGGAGTGAGCGCTAATTCATTTGACCAAAAAGCGAATTATTCTTTAGGGCTAAAGGAACAATCTATTTTTCCTGAGATAGATATTGACAAGGTGAGTAATCTTCAGGGTATGGACGTTATTATAAATATCAGGTCCAACTCCAAAGAAGAATCCTATGAATTTTTGAGATTACTCGGTATGCCTTTTGCTGGCGAATTGAAGAAATAGGAGAGTTATTGAAACATGGCAAAAGAATCTTTAATAGCAAAACAAAAGAAACCCCCTAAATTTAAAGCAAGAGGATATAACAGGTGTCAACTGTGCGGGAGACCGCGTGGATATATGAGAAAATTTCATATATGCCGTATATGCTTTAGAGAAATGGCGTCGAGAGGCGATATACCGGGGATAACGAAAGCCAGCTGGTAAAAAGAACGATTGTCCCTGTTTTGAGGCTTATCGAACAGGCGAAGAGGAGAATAGAATGAGTCTAACGGATCCTATAGCTAACGCGTTGACCGTAGTAAGAAACGGGATTATGTCCAAAAAGACAAAGGTGGATGTCCCGTCCTCTAAGCTTTTGCAAGAAATATTTGATATCCTTAAAAGGGAAAAATTTATAAAAGATTTTAAGCCTATCGAAGATAAAAAACAAGGATTAATAAGGATTTACATGAAAAGGACTGGCAAAAATGGACCTGCCATAAAAGGTTTGAAAAGGATTTCAAGGCCGGGATTAAGGATATATGTAAAAAAAGACAATATCCCTACGGTATTAGGTGGGCTGGGCATAGCTATTTTATCTACATCCAGAGGTATTGTGACAAATGACCAGGCAAGGGAAATGCAGGCCGGAGGAGAGGTATTGTGCTACGTATGGTAGATGGTGCCACGCACCGTATGGGGCATCGCGTAAAATAGAGGGATTTGTTATATATGTCAAGGATAGGGAAAAGACCAATCGAGATTCCTGATAAAGTTAAGATCAAGATGGAATCAGGAAAGATTTTTATAGAGGGGCCAAAGGGCAAGCTTGAGTGGATACTACCCCAAGATGTTGATGTTAAAATAGATGGTTCTCAAATTGCGATGAAGAGATTAAGGGAAGATAAGATAGGTTATTCTGTCCATGGTCTGGTGCGGGCCCATATAAATAATATGGTAAAAGGTGTAAGTGAAGGTTATACGATAGCACTAGAAATCCATGGCGTTGGCTATCGCGCTCAGGCTCAGGCAAAAGCGCTAAATATGCAGTTAGGGTTTTCGCACCCTGTTGTATACCAGATACCGGAAGGAGTAAGCATAAAGACCCCCAAGCCAAACCAGATAATAGTTGAAGGTATTGATAAGGCAAAGGTAGGAGAGGCAGCAGCTGAGGTAAGGGATTTCCTCAAACCAGAGCCTTACAAGGGTAAGGGGATAAGATATAAAGGAGAGTACGTAAGGAGGAAGGCAGGCAAGGCAGTAGCTTAACCTCGCATACAAAGGTTATATAATGAAAAAAAAGACGCGAAACAAACGAGAGCAGGGAAGGATAAAAAGACACTACAGGATCAGGAAGGCTGTATCTGGCACGAACGAAAGGCCCAGGCTTAGTGTCCATAGAAGCAACAAGAATATTTGCGCGCAGCTCGTAGATGACTCCTCGAACGTGACGCTCCTATTGTGTTCCACAAATAACAAGGATTTTCAGAAGGATTGTAAAGGGGGAGGGAATATAGCTGCAGCCAAAAAATTAGGCGCTTATATATCAAAAGAGGCTAAAAAAAAAGGTATAGAGGCTGTTGTGTTTGATAGGGGCGGTTATTTGTATCACGGCCGGATAAAGGCATTAGCTGAATCGGCTAGAGAGGCAGGGCTTAAGTTTTAAATGCTTGGTCGGCCCAGGAAAATCGGAGGTTATGTTGATAACTAAAGATAAAATAAAAAATAAAATTATAGATAAGATTAAAGAGGACAGAGAAGAGCTATTTATAGAGAAGGTCATAACTGTTAACAGGGTAGCAAAGGTAGTCAAGGGCGGAAAACGCTTTTCTTTTACTGCCCTCGTAGCTGTGGGAAATGGGCGCGGAAGAGTTGGTTGTGGGTATGGAAAGGCCAATGAAGTTGCAAACGCAATACGAAAGGCACTTTCGGATGGTAAAAAGAATCTCTTTACAGTGCGGATAAAAGGCACGACTATACCTCATGAAGTGCTGGGTCATTTTGGCGCAGGCAAGGTGCTTTTAAAGCCTGCATCTGAAGGGACTGGAGTTATTGCCGGAGGCACGGTGCGGGCAATTTGTGACGCAGTAGGGATACGGGATATACTTACAAAGTCACTGGGTACGCAGAATCCAGTCAATGTGACAAAGGCGACTTTAGAGGGATTGAAGCGATTGAGACTTGAGCGGGAGCAGGAAGAATGAAGATACAAGATCTAAGGCCGGGAAGAGGAGCGAGAAAGAGGAAAAAGAGAATCGGTAGAGGTCCAGGGTCAGGGCATGGCAAGACATCGACGAGAGGGCATAAAGGCCAAATGTCCCGTACAGGCAAAGGCACGACCCCCGGGTTTGAAGGCGGACAGATGCCTATAATCAGAAAGATGCCTAAGAGGGGCTTTAATAAAAGGCCCAAGAAGGGATACCATATTATAAATCTTGAAAATCTTTCATCCTTAAAAAAGGAGACATCTATTACTCCTGGATTGCTGCAGGAAAAAGGAATAATAAAAGGGCCTTTGGAGTTTTTGAAGATTCTCGGAGATGGCGATATCACTGTCCCTATAAATATAAAGGCCCATGCATTTTCAAAGAGCGCCTTCGATAAGATCAAAAATGTAGGAGGGAAGTGCGAGGTAATTGAGGTAATTAAGGAGAGCAATGTTAAAAGCGTTAGCTAATTCTTTCAAGATCCCGGACCTTAGGAAGAAGTTATTTATAACTTTGGCGCTTCTCAGTGTTTACAGGGTAGGGGCTTATATCCCGACTCCTGGGATAAATGGCGCGGCCCTTATGCAGTTTTTTGACAATATCGCCCGTTCACAAGGCGGCACGCTCTTTGGCATCATGAATATGTTTTCAGGAGGCGCATTAACGCGCCTGACTATATTTGCATTAGGCATAATGCCATACATCTCCGCCTCTATTATACTCCAACTACTCATAACCGTAGTGCCGCATCTTGAAAAATTGTCAAAAGAAGGAGAGGCCGGAAGAAGAAAAATAATACAGTATACGCGTTATGGTACAGTGGTGCTTGCCGTTGTCCAGTCATTTTTTATAAGTCTTTGGCTTGAGAATCCAGCGAGGTTTCAGGGACTCCAGATAGTTGACAATCCTGGCTGGGCATTCAGGATTTTGACAGTCATCACCCTTACAACAGGCACAGCCTTTATTATGTGGCTTGGTGAGCAGATCCAGGAGCGCGGTATAGGGAACGGTATATCCTTGATTATAACAGCAGGTATTATCTCAAGGTTGCCAACAGCGCTATATCAACTTTTAGCGCTAGTCTCTCCTTTTTCTCCAGAAAAAAGACAGATAAGCATATTCACAATAGTTTTTATGTCTATTATCGGGGTCCTTGTAATCGTCGCAGTTATTCTGATTACACAAGGTCAGCGAAAGATACCCGTACAATACGCAAAAAGGATCATAGGCAGGAAGGTTTATGGCGGGCAGAGCACCTATATACCTTTAAGGGTCAACCAGGCAGGCGTTATCCCCATAATATTTGCGCAATCCATAATATTATTTCCGGCTACAATAGCGGGATTTATACCAAATGCAGGCCTTCAGAAGATCGCTCAATCACTTGTAAGGGGCCAGGTTTTATATACGATCATGTATAGCGTGTTGATCATATTTTTTGCTTATTTTTATACTGCCATAAGCTTTAACCCAGCTGACGTCGCCAGTAATATGAAAAAATACGGCGGTTTTGTGCCCGGGGTAAGGCCAGGTAGACATACTGCCGAATATTTTGATTTTATAATGACAAGGATCACTCTGCCAGGCGCTATATTTTTGGCATTTATCGCGGTCTTTCCTGATATGCTCGGAGGATGGTTAAAGGTGCCTTATTTAATAGCAAGTTTTTTTGGCGGGACAGCTTTATTGATCGTGGTAGGTGTTATGCTGGATACTATGCGACAGATCGAATCTCAGCTTTTGATGAGGCATTATGAGGGATTTATGAAAAAGGGCAGGATACGGGGAAGGAGATAATGCGGATAGTATTATTGGGTCCACCAGGCGCAGGTAAGGGAACTCAAGCAGTTATGCTTTCAGAAAGGCTGCACTTTTTTCACCTTGCTACAGGCGACATTCTCAGAGAAAACGTAAAAGAAGATACTGATATCGGAAGAAAGGCCAAATCTTTTATGGATAAAGGCGAACTTGTGCCTGATGATATAGTCATAGAGATGATGCTTGAGAAGATCAAACTTATTGATCGAGATAAAGGTTTTATACTGGATGGCTTCCCGAGGACCATGTATCAGGCAAAGAAATTGGACATTGCTTTAGAAAAATCGGATCTCCCTATAGACTTGGTAACATATTTTAAGACTAGCGTAGATGTTGTTATATTCAGGCTTACAGGGAGGAGGCTTTGCGAGGATTGCGGGGCGAACTACCACATCGTAAATATGCCGACAAAGATAGAAGGCATATGTGATAAATGTAATGGCAAACTTTATCGAAGAAAAGATGATAGTGAGGATACTATAAAAAAGAGGTTAGAGATTTATAATGACCAGACAAAGGAACTGATAGATTACTACAAAGATAGAGGTATCTTAAAAGAGATATCAGGTGATTTAGAAGCAGGCAAGGTCTACGAAAATCTTTTTGTAATCTTTAAACACGAATTTCCACAATTCTTATCTAAATAGGTAAAGATTATTTGTGGTAATTTGTGATTGGAATGATAGAGATAAAATCCGAACGCGAAATAGCACTTATTGGAATCGCAGGCCATATCGTAAAGACAGCTCTTCGTGAAGTAAATAGACTTGCCAAGCCAGGGGTAAGTACAGCGGAACTTGACATATGTGCTGACAAGATAACAAAAGACTTTAATGCCAGGTCAGCATTTAGGGGTTACAAGGGTTTTCCGAGAAATATATGTACCTCGATAAACGAGCAGGTAGTGCACGGCATTCCCGGTCAGACACTTTTGAAGTCAGGGGACATATTGAGTATTGATTTTGGAGTTGAGAAGAATGGATTTTATGCAGACGCAGCTATTACAGTAGAGATTGGAAATTCAACCTCCAGGGAGGCCAAAGAATTGATCAAGATTACGGAAAAGGCCTTACATGTAGGTATAGAAAAGGCAGTTGAAGGTAATAGACTTTTTGATATTTCTCATGCGATCCAGAAACATATAGAAGATAACGGTTATTCTGTAGTTAGAGATTTTGTGGGGCACGGTATAGGGAAGAGAATACACGAAGATCCCGAGATACCTAATTTTGGCAAGAAAAACACAGGCCCTAGGTTAAGAAAAGGAATGGTCTTGGCCATAGAGCCTATGGTAAATATAGGTAGACATGAGGTGGAGATTCTTAGTGATGGCTGGACAGCAGTGACAAGGGACAGGAGTTTATCTGCTCATTTTGAGCATACGGTGTGCGTGACAGACAAGGAACCAAAGATACTGACGTAGTTATAAGGGATTATATGGCAAAAGAAGACGCAATAGAGGTGGAAGGCACAGTACTTGAAACATTGCCCAATGCAATGTTTAGAGTCGAGTTAGAAAATGGGCACAAGGTGCTTGCCCATGTTTCCGGGAAGATGAGGATGAATTTTATAAAGATTTTGCCTGGCGATAAGGTGAAGATGGAGCTTTCGCCTTATGATTTGACAAAGGGAAGGATAACATTCAGAGTAAAATAGGGACGTTAGATAAATGAAAGTCAAACCATCTGTAAAACCAATTTGTGGTAAATGTAAGATAATCAAACGCAAGCGCATCATAAGAGTGATTTGCACAAACCCTAAGCACAAACAGAGGCAGGGATAAGGGCCGCTTAGACTAGGAGCAGAAGCATGGCTAGGATTTCAGGAATAGATTTACCAAAGGAAAAGCGGATAGAGATAGCATTGACTTACATCTTTGGAATAGGGCGTCCGTCTTCCAATAGGATACTCAAATCCGCAGGGGTTAATCCGGATACAAGGACCAAGAGTCTCAAGGAAGAGGAGGTTTCCAGGATTGCCGCAGTTATA
>JBHPHW010000033.1:0-12650 GCA_042570105.1 Candidatus Omnitrophota bacterium
CATGAACAAGAAACTTCTTTTGGCGTATTCAGGTGGGTTAGATACTTCAGTCGCCCTTAGGTGGCTTGCTGATAGAGGGTATGATGTTGTCGCCTACATGGCAGACGTAGGCCAGGGCGGAGATTTTCAGAAATTGAAAAAGAGGGCCCTTGGAGCAGGTGCCTTAAAAGTGATCATTCAGGATTTAAAAAAGGAATTTGCAAAGGATTTTGCCTTCCAGTCTTTAAAGGCAGGGGCAATATATGAATCAAAGTATCTTTTGGCAACAGCCCTCTCAAGACCTCTTATTGCAAAAGGTCTTGCGGAAGCCGCCAAAAAAGAAAAGGCCGATTTCGTGGCGCATGGCTGTACAGGCAAGGGAAATGACCAGGTGAGGTTTGAGGTGACTATCATGGCGCTTGCGCCAGAGTTAAAGATAATCGCTCCTCTTAGAGAATGGAATATGTTTTCAAGGGAGGAAGAGATAGAATACGCAAAAGAAAATAAGATAGATCTGGATATTACAAAGAAGAGTCCGTACAGTTTGGATCAAAATATATGGGGGATAAGCATAGAGTGCGGAATTTTAGAGGATCCATGGAAGGAGCCCCCTCATGATGCGTATAAGATGAGCGTTGATCCAGAAAGGGCACCGAATAAACCTACATATGTAGAAGTCGAATTTAAAAGCGGAATACCCGTGAAACTTAACGGGAAGGCATATAAGGCAGTTGACCTCATAACTAAACTTAATAAGATCGGCGGGAAAAATGGCATAGGCAGAACTGATCTCGTTGAAAATAGACTTGTGGGAATAAAGTCGAGAGAGGTATATGAGGCGCCGGGTGCCTGGATCTTACATAAGGCTCATAAAGATATGGAAAACCTTGTCCTTGATAGAGAGCTCTTGCATTTTAAGGAAAATATTTCTTTGAAATACGCAGAACTTGTCTATTATGGGCTGTGGTTTACGCCTTTAAAGAAGGCGCTGGACGCGTTTATAGATGAGACACAAAGATATGTAACGGGAACCGTGAAGATGAAATTGTTAAAGGGCGTAGCGAGCGTTGTAGGAAGAAAATCGCCTCACTCGCTTTATAAAAAGGAAATGGCGACCTATGAATCAGGCGATAAATTTGATAGATCCATAGCAGAAGGTTTTATAAAGGTCTGGGGAATGCCGTATAAGAAGTCGTAAGCAAGGAGACTCTCATGAAGAATAAATTATGGGGCGGAAGATTCAGTAAAAAAACAAATCCTTTGGTGGAGGAGTTTACAAGATCGATACAGTTTGATAAAAAACTGGCTGAATATGACTGTATAGGGTCTCTTGCGCATATTAATGTGCTCAAAAGTGCGGGTCTATTGACCAGCGAGGAGCATAAGAAGCTAGAGGCTGGATTAAAGGATATTCTAAGTTCAGTTAAGAAAGGTTCTTTTAAAACGGATGAGTCTTTTGAAGATATCCATAGTTATGTGCAATATCTTTTAGAGAAGAAGCTGGGTAAAGTAGCACTAAAACTTCATACATGTAGGTCAAGAAATGACCAGGTCGTATTTGATGTTAAATGTTATTGTTTAGAGGGCCTATCTTTAACTACGGATTTAGTAATGGTACTTGTAAAAGAACTAGCTAAGCTTGCAAAAAAGAATAAAGAAATAGTTATGCCTGGATATACGCACTTGCAGCATGCGATACCTATGAAGCTCGCTTCTTATTTTAACGCCTACAGTGAGATGTTTTTAAGAGATAGGGATAGACTTGCAAATATTGCTAAAAATTTAAACTTGACTCTAGGTGCGGGCTCACTTGCAGGGACATTTGTCGAATCTTCAAAATACAATGTCGCTAGTAAAGAATATATGCCTGGGTCAAAGAATGTTTCCCCAGCAACTAATTCTATAGATTCGGTAAGCGACAGGGATTTTGTAATAGAGATATTGAACGTTCTTTCAATGATCGGTATGCATCTCTCAAGGTTCGCTGAGGACTTAATCCTATGGTCAACAAAGGAGTTTGACTTCATAGATATAGATGAGAGTTTTTGTACAGGAAGCTCTCTTATGCCGCAGAAAAAGAACCCTGATGCGTTAGAGCTTATTAGAGGGAATACAGGAAGATTATACGGAAACTTGATGAGTGTATTAGTTATGATGAAGGGGTTGCCTTTAAGTTACAATAGAGATATGCAGCTTGATAAAGAGCCGCTTTTTTCCTCATTTGAGCTCATAGAGAAAGAACTGAAGATCCTGACAAAGCTTTTACCCGAGATAAAATTTAAGAAAGAGAATATCAAGAAACAACTTGAGGATGAATGTCTATACGCTACTGACTTATTAGATTTCTTGGTTCAAAAAGGAGTGGCCTTTAAAGATGCCCATACGATAATAGGTAAACTTATAAGTCATAAGCTTAAGAGCGGAAAAGAGATAAAAAAGATGACAGCTAGTGAACTAAAAGAGTTTCATCCATTTTTAACGCCTAAAGAAGTGAAAAAGAGGATAGATCCAAAGTATTCAGTTAACGCTAAGAAGTCAATAAGTGAGAAAGTGGGAAAAGGGAGTTTAAAAAATGCATGAATTCCGGTATAAACATAATGAACTTTATTGCGAGTCAAAAGCTATAAAAGAACTTGCCAAAAGATACGGTACGCCTCTTTATGTTTATAGCAAGAAGACCCTTCTGGACCACTATAGAAAGATAAGGGATGCGTTTAAATCAATCCATCCTCTTGTATGCTATTCCATGAAGGCAAATTCTAACTCGGCCATTTGTCGTTCTCTTGTAAAAGATGGTGCGGGTTTGGATATTGTCTCAGGTGGAGAGCTGTACAGGGCCCTTAGGACAGGAGTGTCTCCGAGGAAAATAGTATATGCAGGTGTAGGAAAAAAAGAAGAGGAGATCAAAACTGCTATTAAAAGCAATATCCTTCTTTTTAATGTTGAATCTTTGCCGGAGCTTGATGCGATCAATAGGGTTAGCGCGAGATTAAACAGGAGACAGGAAGTAGCAATACGTATAAATCCGGATATAAAGCCAAAAACACATAGATATATTACAACAGGTCACGGGCAGAATAAATTTGGTATGGATATGGATACAGCAAAAGATATATTTTTACATCGCTCGCGGTTTAAAAATCTGGACATAGTAGGAGTGCATCTACATATTGGTTCGCAGATAGTTAATAGCGGGCCATTTCTCAAAGCCATAAAAAGGATAGCCGGTTTTGTAAGAAAGCTGGAAGACTCTAGGATAAAGATAAAGTACTTTAATATCGGTGGTGGACTCGGGATCATATATTCCCATGAAAGGCCCCAGACTGCCCGTGAATATGCAGAGGCTGTTTTACCGATATTGAAAAAGATAGGCAGTAAGGTAATACTTGAGCCAGGCAGGTTTATTGCAGGGAATAGCGGAGTACTTGTAACAGAGGTATTGTATATAAAAAAGACACCGCAGAAGAATTTTGCAATTGTGGACGCAGGTATGAATGATCTAGTAAGGCCAAGCCTTTATGAGGCATATCATGAGGTACTGCCTGTAAGGAGCGCGAAGTACAATGCAAAAGAAACGATCCGTCGTTACGATGTAGTAGGCCCCATATGCGAAAGCGGGGATTTTCTGGGGAAAGATAGAAAATTTATTAATTTGAAAAAAGGGGATCTGCTTTCGCATATGGGCGCAGGGGCATACGGATTCAGTATGTCCAGTAATTATAACTCCAGGCCAAGGGCAGCAGAAGTTTTGGTTGATGGCGCTCGAGCCAGATCAATAAGGAGTCGCGAGACATATAGAGATTTAGTAAGAACCGAAGTTTAAAAAGGTTTGATATATGGGTGGCAGGAAATTGGGTTTTGTAAAGACAGTGGGGGCCGGGAATGATTTTATTATAATCGATTTTCGTAATTCTCATGTTGCGCCTCGCACTTCTTCATCGAACTTAGCGCTTTCTCTTTGTCAAAGGAAGACAGGCATAGGGGCCGATGGTTTATTGGTTTTAGAGCCTTCACTTAAAGCGGATTTCAGGATGAGGATAATCAATGCAGATGGAAGCGAGGCTGAGGCGTGCGGGAATGGATTGAGATGTGTAGCGCTATATGCGTATGAGCGCCGGAAAAAGATAAGCATAGAGACAAAGGCTGGGATCTACGAGGCTGAGATTACGGGTAAAAATAGGGTTAAGATAAAAATGGAGGAACCAAAAGATTTAAGGTGTAATCTCCCCATCAAGGTTAAATCTCGGTCGATAAAGGTAAATTATATAGATACTGGTGTGCCCCATGCAGTGATCCTCGTCGAGGGGTTAGGGAAAATAGATGTTGATGGTATTGGACGGGATGTAAGAAGAAACAGCAAGTTCAAGCCTAGAGGGACAAATGTTGATTTTATTGAGATCATAGATGATAGAAATATAAGGATGAGGACGTATGAAAGGGGCGTTGAAGGAGAGACGCTTGCGTGCGGGACAGGGGCAGTGGCCTCGGCTATAATTGCGAATCACGCGCGAGGCGCGAGGAGCGACGAAATAAACGTTCATACAAAAGGCGGGGTTTTAAAGGTTTATTTTAAACATACTAACAACGGCAAGATCAAAGATGTGTATTTAGAAGGCGAAGCAAAAGAAGTCTATAAAGGAGAGGTGGATCATGTTTGAAGGCGCAATGGTGGCGATTGTAACACCATTTAAGAATGGAAAAGTGGATGAAAAGAAATTAAGAGAGCTTGTGGGATTCCAGATTAAAAATGGGACGAGTGCGATCGTGCCCTGCGGTACGACAGGAGAGTCTGCAACGCTTTCTTATGAGGAGCACGAACGGGTGATAGAGGTAGCAATAGAGGCAGCGAATGGAAAAGCGCCTGTTATTGCCGGCACCGGCTCTAATAATACTGCCGAAGCTATTATGCTGACAAAACATGCAAAGGCCAGTGGTGCAGATGCGTCATTACAGGTCTCACCTTATTACAATAAGCCTACCCAGGAAGGCCTTTATCAGCATTTTAAAAAGATAGCTGAAGAGGGGGCCTTACCCTTGATTATTTACAATATAGCTTCTCGTACAGGTATAAATATAGAGCCGGAAACAATGGCGAGATTGAGTAAGGTAAAAGGTATAGTCGGGGTAAAAGAGGCAAGTGGGAATCTGGACCAGATGTCGAAGATCCGTATTTTATGCGATGATAAGTTTGATCTTATATCAGGAGACGATAGCCTGACTTTACCTATTCTGGCAATAGGGGGGACAGGGGTTATCTCAGTAGTAAGTAATATCGTGCCCGGGGATGTAGCTAGCATGGTTTCTAGATTTAAAAGTGGTGATATAGATGGCGCAAGGAAGATGCACTGTAAACTCCTTCCGCTTGTTAAGGCGATGTTTATAGAGACAAATCCTATTCCTGTTAAGACTGCAATGGCGCTTATGGGCATGATAGACAAAGCAGAGCTACGCCTTCCCATGTGTAATATGTCTGAGGCGAATCTGGCAAAGCTTAAGAAGGCATTGAAGGAGTATGGATTACTATGATAAAACTCGTTATAAGCGGTATATCTGGAAGGATGGGGAAAAGGATCGGCTTATTGGCATTAAAGGATAAGGATTTTGAGATTTTAGGGGCATTGGAATCTCAGGGCAATCCTTCTGTAGGAAAAGATATAGGAGAAGTATTGGGTATCGGCAATATAGGAAAAAAGGTGGGGTCTGATTTTAATAAAATAGCCAGCGCCTCTAGCGTATTAATAGAATTTACAACGCCTGATGCGACAATAAAACATATGGAAGAGGCCTGTAAGAAAAAAGTCAGCATGGTGATAGGCACAACAGCTTTTTCTTCTCAGGAGATAGAGGAGATCAAAAAGGTCTCCGGTGAAATCCCTATAGTATTTTCGCCTAATATGAGTGTGGGCGCAAATCTATTATTTAAGATCACAGAAGATGTTTCTATGGCATTGGGTGAGGATTATGAGGTCGAGATAGTAGAGACCCATCACACCAAGAAAAAGGATGCGCCGAGCGGTACTGCTAAAAGATTAGGAGAGACAGTCTTAAAAAAAAGAGGGAAGATGCCGCCAATACGTTCTATAAGGGAAGGTGACGTGGTAGGGGATCATACCGTGATGTTCAAAGGAAAGAATGAAAAGATAGAGCTTACTCACAGCGCTCACTCAAGGGATACATTTGCAAAAGGCGCATTGGAAGCAGCTAAATTTGTAGCTGGCAAGAAACCCGGGTTATATAATATGCATGATGTAATAGGAAGCGGAAGGTAGGATATGGGATTTAGATTAAGTGAAAGATTAAAGAAGCTCCCTCCATATTTATTTGTGGAGATAGATAAAGCAAAACAAAAGGCCATAAGAGAAGGAAAGGACATAATAGACCTGGGGATAGGAGATCCTGATGGCGCCTCTCCTAAAGAGGTGGTCGAGTCTCTTTATAAAGCAGCCCAGGATTCTAGGAATCAACACTATCCTCTGGACCAGGGTATTCTTAGTTTCAGAAAAAAAATAGCCCAGTGGTATAAGAAAAGGTTTGGTGTTGCGCTTAGCCCTGAAAAGGAGATCCTTGTTCTCATAGGTTCAAAAGAGGGTATTAGCCACCTGCCGCTTGCCTTTGTAAATCCAGGGGATACATCGTTAGTCCCTGACCCATGTTACCCTCCATATAAAACTGGCACTATACTCGCAGGGGGGAGCGTCTATACATTGCCTCTTCTGGAAGAGAATAATTTCCTTCCTGATCTAAAGAGCATTGAAAAGGGTGTTTTGAAGAAATCCAAGATCCTCTATATAAACTACCCCAATAATCCTACGAGTAGTGTGTGCGAAAAAGGATTTTTTGAGGATGTAGTGCTTTTTGCCAGGAAACATAACCTTATCGTAGCGCATGATGCAGCATATTCTGAGATTACATTTGATGGATATAAATCTAGCAGCTTTCTGAAGGTAGAGGGGGCGAAAGATGTAGGGGTAGAGTTTCATTCGCTTTCCAAAACCTCTAATATGACCGGCTTTAGGCTTGGATTTGTATGCGGCAATGAGGATATAATAGCTAGTATCGCCAGGGTGAAATCCAACATAGATTCAGGCGCATTTAATGCGATACAGATAGCAGGTATCACGGCGTTGGATATTGCAGAGACATACGCGCAGGAGATGGCCGAGATCTATCGAAAAAGACGAGATGTCCTTGTGGACGGGTTGAATGCTATGGGATGGATCACTAGAAAACCAAGAGCAACATTTTATGTTTGGACAAGGATCCCAAAGTCTCATAGATCTTCTCTAGAGTTTTCGAGATTGGTCCTTAATGAGACAGGTATTGTTATAACTCCGGGCATAGGTTTCGGCGATAGCGGCGAGGGTTATGTAAGAATGGCCCTCACAGTTTCTGAGGAGAGGATACAGGAGGCAGTAGAGAGACTAAAGAAGGTGCTATAGGACTATGCTCTGTTACATAGGCATTGGCTCAAATCTTGGCGATAGAGAGAAGAACATCCAAGATGCAATAAAGATGTTGCTAGATACTGATAAACTTGAAGTGAGAAAACTTTCACGTATCTATGAGACACAGCCTGTTGGCGGACCTCCTCAACCCAAATATTTAAACGGGGTTGTCGAGGTAGAAACAGATTTGGAGCCAAAGGAACTTCTTTTTGCTACACAAAGAATAGAGAATGGGCTTGGGAGAAAAAGAAGTGTTAAATACGGGCCTCGCACAATAGACTTGGACATACTCACGTATGGGGATAAAATAATAGATGAGCCGGATCTAAAGATCCCCCATCCAAGGATGGCCGAAAGAGATTTTGTCCAAAAGCCACTGGGGGATATTGCCCAAGGCGATTATGAAAATATATAAGAGTATAAAGTCGCTGGCCGAGAAGATAGATGGGGTAAAAAGAAAAAACAAGACCATAGGTTTTGTTCCTACGATGGGTTTTTTACACGAGGGCCATCTGAGTCTTATGAGGAAGGCAAGAGAAGATTCGGATTATTTGGTAGTAAGTATTTTTGTAAACCCCATTCAATTCGGACCAAGAGAGGATTTTAAAAAATATCCCAGAGATTTGAAGCGAGATTTAGGGCTTTGTAAGATTAACGGCGTGGACGTAGTTTTCGTGCCTAAAAGAGAGACGATATATCCAAAAGATTTTTTTACTCATGTGGATGTAGAAAATCTTACTACTGGTCTTTGTGGGGCCCAGCGGCCAGGACATTTTAAGGGCGTTGTGACTATTGTCGCGAAGCTCTTCAATATTGTGAAGCCAGATATAGCATATTTTGGCCAAAAAGATGCGCAACAGGCAATCGTGATTAAAAAGATGGCTGAAGATCTTAATATGCCCGTAAAGATAAAAATCATGCCGATTGTAAGAGAAAAAGATGGACTTGCAATGAGCTCAAGGAATATCTATTTGACTCCCGAAGAGCGCAGAGAAGCGCTTTCGATACAAAGGTCTTTAAAATTAGTAAAAGATTTATATAGAAAAGGAGAAAGGCGTTCTAAGAATATAACTCAAAAGATGCGCAAGACGATTCTCAAGGAAAAAGATGCAAAGATAGATTATATATCAATAGTCGATCTAGAAAGACTTAAAGAGGTAGACAGGATATCCAAAAAGACGCTGGTTGCTCTGGCAGTGCGGATTGGTGAGACCAGACTGATAGATAATGTAATTTTAAATTGAAAGGGGCGAGAAACATGTTGCGCACAATGTTAAAATCAAAGATACAGAAAGCAGCAGTAACAGAGACAAATCTGGAATACAGCGGGAGCATTACGATAGATTCTGGAATATTAGACGCGGCCGACATTATCCCTAATGAAAAGGTGCAGGTGGTAAATCTGAATAATGGCAGTCGAATGGAAACCTATGTTATACCTGGGAAAAAACATTCGGGTGTTATTGGTGTAAATGGCGGCGCAGCTCGGCACGTCATGATCGGCGATAGATTGCTTATAATGTCATATGTACTTACAGAAACAAAAGATGCCATCGGACATGCACCGAAGATAATTTTTCTAGACGGAAAAAATAATGTCGTAGATAAAAAATAGATCGGTTTAGTTTATGAATGATAAACTTAGTATTAAAATTGAGAAAGATTTAGAGGATATGAAGACATATAAAAAGCTAGATGATGTCAAGTACAGGGAGAACCTAAAGAAAAAGATTCTGAAGTTAAAAAGTGAGAGAAATGCCGTAATAATCGTCCATAATTACCAGAGGGATGAGATCCAGGATATTGCAGATATAAGCGGTGATTCACTTGCGCTTAGCCAGGCAGCGGTAAGGGCTGATGCAAAGGTTATTGTATTCTGCGGTGTGGATTTTATGGCAGAGAGTGCTTCGATATTAAATCCTGATAAAAAAGTGATTTTACCTGTCAAGGAAGCAGGCTGCCCTATGGCTGATATGGTTACTGTTGAGCGCCTGAATGCGAAGAGGAAACAACATCCAAATGCCGCTGTAGTTTGTTATGTGAATTCTTCTGCTATGATAAAGGCAGAGAGCGATATATGCTGCACATCCAGCAATGCTATACAGATCGTAAAATCCCTAAAAGATTATAAGGAGGTTATATTTATTCCGGATAAGAATTTAGGCAGATACATACAGAAGAATGTGCCTGACAAGAAGATAATCCTATGGGAAGGATTTTGCCCCACGCATATCCGCGTATCAAAAGAAGAGGTGTTGAGGACAAAAGAACTCTATCCCGATGCTGAGGTATTAGCGCACCCTGAGTGTAATCCAGATGTGCTTTCTGTAAGTGACCATATCTGTAGTACAGGAGGGATGTTTAAATATGTCAAGCTTTCTAAGGCCAGGTCATTTATTATAGTCACAGAATTGGGTATGCTGTATGGATTAAAAAGAGACAACCCTCACAAAAATTTTTATGTGCCTACAGAGAGGCTTATCTGTCCAACGATGAAACTTACGACCTTGGGATGGGTTGCGCATTCCCTAGAAGCAATGGAGCACCAGATTAGAGTTACAGGAGAGATAAGGGAAAGGGCATACAAGGCATTAAAGCGCATGTTAAAGGTTTCAGGCGAGAAATCAGGCGCAGCTATTTCAGGAGTTTGATTATGAAGAAAATAGGAATCATAGGTTGCGGGACTATAGGTAGAGCTGTAATAGAGTTTATCCAAAAGAAACTGAAGAATAAGGCTAGGATTGTAGCTTTATGCGATATTGATTCGAAAAAGGTAAATGGGCTTTCAAGAAAAATAAAACCACGGCCCATTATATGCGATATAGAAAGTTTGATAAAAAAAAGCGACCTGATAATAGAAGCTGCAGGTGTAAATGTTTCTGAGAGGGTTGCAAGATGCGCGGTCTTACACAAGAAGGACGTCCTTATCATGAGTACAGGCGGACTCTTGAAGAAGGCGGCAAATCTATTTAAGAAAGCCAGAGCAAAGGGGTGCAATATCTATATTCCAAGTGGCGCTATTTGCGGGTTAGATGGTCTTGTGTCTGCAAGCGCGGGAAAGATAAAAAGAGTTACTTTAACGACAAGAAAACCGCCAAGAGGATTAAGAGGCGCGTCGTATTTCAAAACAAAGGACATAAAAAATATAAAGAAAGAGACTATCATATATGACGGCAATGCTGAAGATGCAATAAGATATTTTCCGAAGAATATCAATGTGGCAGCAACATTGAGCCTTTCAGGTATAGGGGCGAAGCGCACCAGCGTAAGGATAATCACAGCCCCTGAATACAAAAAAAATATTCATGAAGTCGAAGTAGAAGGCGAATTCGGCAGACTTTTTGCGAGGACTGAAAACACCCCGTCAAGAGAAAATCCAAAGACCAGCCAGCTTGCTATATTTTCTGCGCTTTCGAAATTAAAAGAGGTGATTTAGGTATGGAAAAATGTAAAGATTATAAGAAAAATTTAGCTGATTGCCCTTGTACATATGAACCATGTTCGCGGAAAGGAACTTGTTGCGAGTGCTTAAGGTATCATTTAAAGAATGGTGAAGTCCCAGCATGTATTAGAAAATAAATTTAAAGAAGAGAGGGGGTGAGTAAGAATGGCCGAAAAGGTATTGAAATGTGGCATAAAAAAGGCGAAGGGATATCTTTATTTTATCGATAAAAAGGGAGATATTTCCAGAGCAAAGATGGCACGTGGCGGAAAGAAGAAGAGAAGATAAGTTAGTTCTACACGACCCCACACCTTTGTAACACCATCCTCTTTAAGGCTGGACCTTGCGGTGGATTTGGTAAGGGCTTGCCTTAAAAGAGGCAGAGGTGTGGGGTGTATTTATTTACAGTATAGAAGCGAGTTAACTTGTGTATGAAATTATTAGTAATAATCCTCTTATTTGCACTCCTTTTTATATCTCAGATAAACACTATAGTATCTGTTGATTTGTGGTGGAATCTAAAATCAGGTGAACATAGTATAAAAAATCTATATTAGATTATGATGAGGCAGATATACTAGAGGGGTTATAGTCTATGCAAACAGAACTTTTAAAATATTTGGAAGTTAAAAAAGCCTATGCAGTGTCTTTGCTTTCAGAATTAATAAGGATCCCTACGGTGAATCCACCGGGTGAAAATTATGAAAAGATAGTGTCTCTTCTTGAAAAAGAGTGTCGATCTTTGGACTTAAAGACAAATAGATTCTTAACACCAAAGAAAGTGATGGATAGATTCGGTGTAAGGGGCGGGTCAAGAAGAATAAGTCTCCTCGCGGATTGGCAAACCGGGAGCAAGAAGACATTGCACATAGCTTCTCATTATGATGTAGTCCCTGTGACTAGCAAATGGACTAAGGACCCTTTTAAGACGGTCATAGAAGGCAATAAGGTTTATGGCCGGGGTTCAGAAGACATGAAGGGCAATATAGCGTGTTTATTATTTACATTACAGGCCATTAAAAAGTGCGGCATAAAACCAAAGGTGAATCTGCAACTTTCTTTTACACCTGATGAGGAGATAGGTGGAAGGACCGGATTAGGGTATTTGGTTAAGAAAAATATTGTAGATGCAGATTATGCGATGAGCGAAGGCTATTCACAAGATTGTGTTTCCATCGGGAACAAAGGTGTTCTGTGGGCAGAGGTGACAGTGAAAGGCAAGGCAGCCCATGCGTCTTTACCATACAAGGGTGTTAATTCTTTTGAAAGGATGGTGGAATTGGCATCCGAATTTGAGAAGTTAAAGAAAAGGATATCCAAAAGAAAGACAAAGTATTTTATGAAGTGCGCTAGATTCAAAAGACCGACTTTTGTAATGGGAGGGCTATTAGAGGGAGCACCCAAGGTAAATATTGTCCCTGATATAGCGAGATTCAGCATCGATAGAAGATTAATACCGGAAGAGGATGTTGATGTTGAAAGGGAGAAGATCTATGGAATAGTTAAAAGATTCAACAAAAAACACAAAGATTCAAACGCAAGCGTAAGGTTTATTATGGATGAAAATCCTTCTATATCTGTAAAAGATGAACGATTTTTTAAGACTGTCGCAGATTCTATAAAGCTCGTTACCGGGAAGAGGGCAAAGTTTAGCATTATGCCCGGCGCAACAGATATACGGTATTTTATGCAAAAGAAAATACCTTCAGTCGGCTATAGCGCAAGAGGCGGCGAGAGCTGGCACAGTGACGATGAGTTTGTGTATATAGATAGCCTTGTTGATA
>JBHPHW010000034.1:0-11455 GCA_042570105.1 Candidatus Omnitrophota bacterium
TTTCCCTGCCTTCTGAATTTTCTAAGTTTGTGGTTAAAAAAGGCTCCATAGCTTTAGATGGAGTCAGTCTTACAGTGGCAGATATCCAGAGGGAAAGCCTTAGCGTATATTTGATCCCACAAACCTCGAAACTTACGACTTTAGGTAAGAAGAAGAAAGGCGATTCGATCAATGTAGAAGTGGATTTACTCGCGAAGTATATAGTTAAAGATACGAAAAAGACAGACCTTGAAGGCCTCCTTAAAAGATACGAGTATATTTAAACTTCCCAAACCCCCCATATTTTAGTATAATAAAACGGTAAACAAGAGGAGCTATTATGGTTATTATCACAGTAAGTTTAATATGTATTTTTATAGCCATTTTTCTGGCATTATCTCTGACCAGGAAGATGAGGGATTCTATGAGGAAAGAGAATGAGGAAAAGATCAACACGCTTCGAGCTGAATGGAGCGATACCCTTTCAAAGAATACCGATCTTATATTGAAGCAATTAAATAGTATGAATAGTTCGGTTGGTTCACAGCTTAATAATTCCGCAAAGGTCTTTGGAGAGGTCAAGGAAAGCTTGGGTTCTCTGGATCAGAAGACGAGGCAGATCCATGAAGTCGGTAAAGATATAGCAAGTCTGCAGGAGATCTTGCGAGCACCTAAGATAAGAGGGGGGCTTGGTGAATTATTTCTGAAAAACCTTTTAGAACAAATAATGCCGCACAAGGATCTCTACGAACTGCAGTATTCGTTTAAAAGCGGGGAGAGGGTAGATGCGGTGGTAAAAATAGGCAAAAAGTTAGTACCTGTGGATTCAAAGTTTCCTATGGAGAGTTTCAGCCGTTTCATAGAAGCTAAAAATGACGAAGATAAGAAACGCGCCAAAAAAGAATTTGTGCGGGCAGTCAAAGAACATATAAATTCTATCGCAGATAAATATATCCTGCCTGATGAAGATACATATGATTTTGCCCTTATGTATATACCTGCCGAGAATGTATATTATGAAGCGGTTATAAAGGATGATGATTTTGGAGAACAGAAATCAATATTCTCCCATGCTGTATCGAAAAAAGTTATCCCTGTTTCTCCCAATAGTTTCTATGCATATTTACAGGTGATTATCCTTGGTCTAAAGGGATTAGGAATAGAAGAAAAGGCCCAAGATGTGGTAAAGAAGTTGATTGCCTTGAAGGGCTCGCTTGAAAAATTCAAAATAGATTTTGATAAGATGGGGACACATATAGAGAATATTAAATCTAGTTATGATAGGGCAGAGGGCCGCCTTGATAAATTCGGCAGCAAGCTTTCGACTATAGATTCTCTGGATGGAAAGAAGCAGATAGAGAAACCGGATTAGGTTGTTAGAAAGATTATCGGGACGTAGCGCAGTTTGGCTAGCGCGCTTGCTTCGGGAGCAAGAGGTCGACGGTTCGAATCCGTCCGTCCCGACCAAGTAATGAGAACCGAATATGAATAAAAAGAAGGAGAGATCAAGGATGTTGATTCCAACGATAATAATAGGGATCGTCGCATGTTTTCTTTTTTTTATAGGATACTACCAAGGCGCGGGACAGCATATAAAGGGGATGAGATTAGGTTTTGGTATGATGCTTGAGATGTTGCCGCTACTATTTTTTGCATTTATGATAGCCGGCATGGTGCCGGTCCTTTTGCCTCGAGAATTATTATCGAAATGGATAGGCGCAGAATCCGGCATCAGGGGTATACTTATTGGCACAATAGCCGGCGGTTTAGCACCCGGTGGCCCTTATGTGAGCTTGCCGCTTGTTGCGGGATTTTTACGTTCCGGCGCCAGCGTAGGGACTATGGTTGCGTTTTTGACAGGATGGTCTTTGTGGGCCTTCGGCCGATTGCCTATGGAGATAGGGATCTTGGGTTGGAAATTTACACTTATTCGTATCGCCAGCACGTTTTTCTTCCCTCCAATAGCAGGCTTGATCGCTCAGACGTTTTTTGGAAATGTCCGTTGTGGCTGATAAACGTGTCCATGTATTTTATTCAGGCCATGTCCAAGGCGTAGGATTCAGATATACTGCGCATAGCATCGCATCTCGATTAGGCTTATGCGGCTGGGCCAAGAATTTAAGAGATGGCAGGGTAGAAGTTGTATGCGAAGGTGAGGAGAAAAAACTTAAAATGTTTCTGGATAGTATGGTAAATGAATTTCCCGAACATTATATTATGGATGCCGATGTTGCATGGAAAGAACCAACGCGCGAATTTAATGGATTTAGTATAAGCTTCTAGGATGTAGAGACTTAAAAATTTTATGAGATATGGAATATTTGGCGATGTCCATAGTAATCTTGAAGCATTTCAAGAAGTAATAGAGGCGTATAAAAAAGAGAATATAGATAGGTATCTTTCGGTCGGGGATATTGTCGGGTATGGGACTGATCCTCATCTGTGTATCGAAGGAATAAAAAGATTGAACGCAAAGTCTGTGTGCGGTAATCACGATCGGGCTTCAATAGGCCTTTTTAATGCAGATTATTTTAATCATGCGGCAAGACGGGCGGTTGAGTGGACGAGAGAAAGATTGAGCGAAGAAGATGTAAATTTTTTAAGATCCCTTGATCTTGTGATGGATGAGGGAAATTTTAGCGTGGTTCACGGTAGTCTGGATAAGCCAGGCTTTTTTTATTATATAAGGGATTCGGAGTCCAGCTATGGATGTTTTCAAAAGATGGAGCGGGATTTATGTTTTGTAGGTCATACGCATACCCCTATTATTTTTTTTATGGAGGGAGACAAGGTAAAATATACCCTTGAGAATCTTATTAAGTTAAAGCCAAAGGTAAAATATATAGTAAATGTCGGAAGTGTAGGCCAACCCAGAGACGGCAACCCTAAAGCCGCATTTTCTATTTACGATAGCGATAAAAAGACGATTGAGATAAAAAGAGTGCGCTACGATATCGAGCGCGCAAAGCATAAGATATTAGACACGCCTCTCCCGGAACATCTCGGGTATAGGTTGTCTGAGGGTAGATGATGAATAAGGATATCCAGAAGAAGATTAGAAGCTTAAGGGAATCAATCAATCGTCACGATAGAAAATATTATATCGAAAATAAACCTGAGATCTCCGATCAGGAATACGACCGCCTTATGAAGGGACTTAAAGACCTTGAAGAAAGACATCCGGAATTTATAACTCAGGATTCTCCGACACAGAGGGTAGCTGGAGGGGCAATAGAAGGATTCAAAACAGTAGAACATAGAGTCCCCATGCTCAGTATGGATAATACGTATTCGCCAGATGAAGTAAGGGAGTTCGATAAGAGGGTGAGGAAGAATCTGGGGGCAAGTATACTGGATTATGTCGTTGAATCAAAGATAGACGGGGTAAGCATCTCCCTTCTTTATGAAAATGGAAGATTTATCCAGGGGGCTACACGTGGCGATGGTTTTAGAGGGGATGATATCACTGTGAATTTGAAGACAATAAAAAGTTTGCCGCTGAATATAAACAGCAGGAAAGGCATAAAGATCCCGGATCTATTTGAAGTGAGGGGAGAGGTATATATGCCCCGCAAGGCATTTTCGAAGATAAATAAGGGAAGGGAAGAAAAAGGCGAAGAAGTTTTTGCAAACCCCAGAAATGCCGCCAGCGGTTCTTTGAAACTCTTAGATCCTTCCATAGTCAGGAGGCGGGGACTTGATGCGTGGATATACGGCGTTGGATACATAAGTGGCGGATCGTTTAATACGCAATTTGAGGCGCTTCATTTTTTAAAAGATGCTGGATTCAGGACCAATCCGCACATAAAGAAGTGCCACTCGATAGAAGAGGTTATAAAATATTGTAAAGAATGGGAACATAAGAAAGATTCGCTCGAATATGATGCGGATGGCATGGTCATAAAGGTGGATCTCTTTAGGTATCAGAAAAGGTTGGGTGAGACTTCCAAGAGCCCCAGATGGATGATCGCGTATAAATTTCCAGCGGAGAAAAAGGAGACCTTTTTAGAGGATATCATTGTCCAGGTGGGACGAACAGGCACGCTTACCCCAGTCGCCATTCTTAAGCCAGTTGAACTCTCAGGTTCAGTGGTCAGTCGCGCAACACTTCATAATCAAGATGAGATTATGCGTAAGGATGTAAGAAAGGGAGACCGCGTATTGATAGAGAAGGCAGGTGAGATCATACCACAGGTAGTCGAGGTAGTTAAAAGTAAAAGGACAGGTAGAGAAAAAAGGTTTTCAATGCCTAGTAGATGCCCTGCCTGCAATTCTCTTGTAAAAGGCATTGAGGGTGAGGTGGCATTGAGATGCGAGAATCTGAGCTGCCCTGCGCAGTTAAAAGAAAGAATAACCCACTTTTCCTCAAGACAGGCAATGGATATAGAAGGCTGCGGAGAAGCAATAGTGGCCCAACTAGTGGATAAAAAAATTGTAGAGGATTATGGGGATATATATTACTTAAGACAGGAAGAAATGGCAGGGCTTGAAAGAATGGCAGATAAATCCGCATCGAATTTAATTATTGCTATTGAAAATAGTAAGTCAAATGACCTGAATAGACTCGTATATGGGCTCGGCATCAGGCATGTTGGCGTAAGAAGCGCATGGATCCTTTCATCCAGGTTTAAATCTATTGACAGGATCGCTTCTCTTGGGATCGAAGAACTTGAAAATATAAATGAAATAGGGCCAATAGTAGCCCGTAGCATATATAACTTTTTCCGGAGGAAAGAGAATGAAAAGGTTATTGAAAAATTGAAACGCGCTGGCGTAAAAGTAGAAGAAAAGACCTCCTTGACAAAAGGCAAGAGCCTGGAAGGCAAAAGCTTTGTTATAACCGGGACATTGGATAATTTCGCAAGGGAGGCCATAGAAGAGCTTATAAGAAAATACGGCGGCAATGCATCTTCAAGTGTGAGTAAATCTACAGATTATCTTATTTTAGGTAAAGAGCCGGGTTCAAAATTTGAGAAGGCTAAGAAATTAGGCGTAAAGATTATAGACGAAGGCGAATTTAAAAAGATGATAAGGTAAAGGAAGAGGGCTTTATGTTCAATATGAGATATATAAGTTACGTCACTATTTTAGCGCTATGTTTGTCTTTTACGGGTTGCTCGAGCCTACAGAGAAAGTTTACACGCAAGAAAAAGAAGGAGGAAAGGCTTGCGCCTGTTATAAAAACATATGATTACGCAAAAGAGTTAAGGGTCGATGAGCTCTATAAGAAACATTTCCTCTTCTGGAAGACATGGCAGTCAGAGTTGATAGAAAGGATGGATGCTACCTATAAGAAGCGCATCGAATGCTACGATCATTTAGTCGCAGAATTAATGGAAATGAAAAAATATCTTAAAGCTCCTAAGGCTGAAGCACTCGAAGGTTTTATAAAAAGGATCAAGGTCATCGATCCGGATATCAGGAAAAAGAGGTTATCAAAGAGCACGAAGTACAGGATGAGGAAGTTGCTTGAAGTGACACTCAAGCATGCCCCGTTAATGGCTATACTATCTCCTATTTTTACATCTGAGGAAATCTTACGATTCCTCACCTCTAGAGAGATCCCTCTCTTTTCTCTCTTTATTGCTCTAACTACGCCTATTTCTTCAACTATTCCTGTAAACATAACCCTCTACCAGTATATCTTCTTCGATTGGCCTAACCAAAACATCCCTCAATCTTACGGATTGACTGACCTTTTCTACGCCCTCTCCTTCGACTGAAGTTACTGCATCCCTCCCGCCTATTATGCTAGGCGATATAAAAAATAGTACCTTGTCGACCAAACCATTTTCTATAAAACCTGCTGCAGTATCACCGCCGCCTTCCACCAATAAATGTGCGATCTCAAGTTCAGCCAGTTCCCTCAAAAGCCCATTTAACTCAATCCTATCGCCTTTAGCAGCGCAACTTATAACTAAGACGCCTTTTTTATTTAAGCGTTTAATTTTCTCTATAACATCCTTTTTGCGTAAGGACTTTTTTAGGATAGCGACAATAGAGAGTCTCTGTGATTTTTTTGAGAAAATTCTAACTTTCTCCGGGATCTCTAAGTAGGGGTCCAGCACGACCTTTATGGGTGAGCGCTCTCGTCTTGATGTTAGGAGTGGGTCATCCTTTATAATCGTATTCACGCCTACCAAGACTCCATCGACAACACTGCGTAATCTATGCGCGTGATCTCTGGAACCTTCAGAAGTTATCCACTTGGAATCCCTTGCCTTTGTAGCTATTTTACCGTCCAGCGACTCCGCCATCTTTAACGTTACAAATGGCCTATTTCTTGTTACATACTTTATAAACACCTCGTTTAACTTCTCTGCGTCTTTACGCAATATCCCCAAAGATACATCAATATTATTCTTTTTCAATGTCTTTACACCGCGACCATTATTTAAGGAATTAGGGTCTATCATGGCGCAATAAACTTTTTTAATCCTACTCTTTATGATTATATCTGTACACGGGGGCGTCCTACCTATATGGGCACACGGCTCTAAATTAACATAAAGCTCTGCGCCCTCTGCCTTTTTCCCGGCCTTTCTTAAAGCAAGCCGTTCTGCATGTAGTGTACCTACCCTTCTGTGATAAGCGCTTGATATGATCTTTCCGTTCTTTACCACAATTGCCCCTACCATGGGGTTAGGGTTAGTCATGCCCCTTCCCTTCTTGGCCAGTTCCAGTACTTTTCTCATAAAAAGTTCATGTTTATCCATATCATTAACCTGAAAATCTATACTTTAATCACTGACTAAGATGCAAACTCTCCTTCATCTTTTCTACCAATTCGTAAGGCACCTTTACCTTGCCTATAAGAGGCCCTTTCTTACTGGATCCATGACAGTCGGATCCACCTGTCATAAGTAGATCATATTTTTCGGCAAGCTTCTTAAAGTTCTCTTCATCCTGGGGTGTATGTTCAGGGTAATAGACTTCTATCCCCTGTATTCCGTCTTTCAGCAAGGCCTTGAGTATTTCTTCTGTAGGTCTATTATTAATATTGATTGTCTTTGGATGAGCTAGTACGCTGATCCCGCCAATTCCTTTTATTATATCTATTCCTTCTTTGGGGGACAGTTTAAATTTCTTTACATAACAGGGTCCATTATTGCCTATATATTTACTGAAGGCCTGCGAGATTGAATTTACAAACCCTTTTCTAGCTAATAGATTGGCAATATGCGACCTGCCTACAGAACCAGGCCCGCTTAATTCAAATAGCTCTTCCTCGGATATATCAATTCCATGTTTTTTTAACTTTCCTAAGATCTCTTTCGCGCGTTCTTTCCTTATCCTAGTCATATCTTCTAGTTTTTTTATAAACGATGTATTCTGCCAGTCTATAAAATAGCCAAGCATATGCATCTCTTCCTCATCTAATTCTACGCTCAACTCCACTCCCGGGATAACCTCAAGGCCCAAATCCTTGCCTCTCTTAACTGCAGGCGTAATCGCGCCACAAGAGTCATGGTCTGTTATTGCAACTGCATTTAGACCACGTGATTTTGAATATTCTACTACTTCTTCCGGCGAGAATGTGCCATCTGATAGATAGGTATGCACGTGTAAATCAGCTAGTTTTTGCATTCTGAGCTCTTGACCTTGTCTAAAATCCCATTGACGAACTTGCTGGAATCAATATCACCGTATTTTTTGGCAAGCTCTATTGCCTCATTGATCGAAACCTTACTGGGTACATCATCCCTATAAAGCAGTTCAAATGTACCAATACGCAGGATATTTTTATCTATGACAGCCATCCTCTTGATATCCCAGTTGTCTGCGTATTTAGAGATAATGCCGTCTATCCTGGTACGGTTCTCGCTTATGCCCCTTACAAATGAATCGGCAAAATCTTTTATGTCTTCGCCAAATTTCTCTCTTGACCAGAAATCCTCCATGCTTGATTCCATAGAGTCCCTGGAAATCTCTATCTTATACAAGATCTTCAGGACACACTCGCGCGCCAATGTGCGTTTACGCATGATTAGATCTTCTCCATTAGATCTGACATTTCAATAGCTGATAAGGCTGCGTCACGTCCTTTATTGCCATCTTTTGTGCCTGCCCTCTCTATTGCCTGGTCAATCGAATCAGCTGTAATGATTCCAAATATAGCAGGTACTCCTGTAGTAAAGGAAACATGCGCAATGCCCTTTGCTACTTCACTCGCTATATAATCAAAATGAGGCGTTGAACCTCTGATCACGGTGCCCAGACATATTAAGGCATCGTATTTTTTCGACTTCGCCATCTTATGAGCTAAGACCGGGATCTCAAATGCGCCCGGCACCCATAGAAGTTCTATATCGCTCTCTTTTGCGCCATGTCTTAAAAGAGTGTCCTTGCACCCTTCCAGAAGACGATTTGTTATAAAATCGTTGAATCTGGAAGCGATAATGCCAAACTTCTGACCCTTTACAACCAACTGACCCTGAATGGTCTTTACCATCCTGCACCTCCCTTGTTGCTATGCCTCAGGCGGAGCGAATCAAAGGGGCTTTCCCCCTATGACACTCGGCTTAAAGGCTTCGCTGTTACCTTTTCAGTTGCACCGATCCGCAACTTATGTCCCAATTTCTCCTTTTTAGCCCTTAGATAACGTCTATTCAAATGCGTTGGCTCTGTCTCCAGGGGGATCCTTTTTATGACCTTAAGGCCATATCCATCAATGCCCACTATTTTCTTGGGATTATTAGTCATGAGGTTTATTTTTTTTAGACCTAGATCTACTAGTATCTGAGCCCCTATACCATAATCCCTGAGATCCGGCTTAAAACCAAGCGCCTCATTGGCCTCTACTGTATCAAGGCCTTTATCTTGTAAAGCATATGCCCGTATCTTATTCAGAAGCCCTATGCCTCTACCTTCCTGCCGCATATATAGAAACACCCCTTTATCCTCACGGCTTATGATCTTCATCGCCTTTTGAAGCTGCCCTCCACAATCGCATCTTTTTGAGCCAAAAATATCCCCAGTAAGACATTCTGAATGGACCCGCACAAGCACACCTTTATTAGTATGAACATTTCCCTTTACAAGTGCAATGTGATGCGATTTATCTATATTGGATTCATAAAGATGCAATTTAAATACTCCAAATTCTGTTGGAAGCTCTGTGGAAGAAATAAGACTTACTAACTTTTCTGAACGCCTCCTGTATTCTATCAAGTCCGCAATAGTACAAATCTTGAGTCCATGTTTTTTTGAGAATTCAACAAGGTCAGGGGTCCGAGCCATCGCGCCATCCTCATTTATTATCTCACATATAACGCCTGCCGGATAAAGACCTGCAAGCCTCATAAGGTCCACGCACGCCTCTGTGTGCCCTGCGCGGATCAAAACCCCTCCTTCTTTTGCGCGAAGAGGAAATACATGACCTGGCCTAACCAAATCGCTTGGGCGTGTCTTTGGATCTATGAGGGATTTTATAGTAACTGATCGATCATGGGGAGATATGCCTGTTGTAACTCCAATTTTGGCATCTATAGAAATAGCCCAGGCAGTCTTATATGGATCCTGGTTATCTTCAAACATAGGATGCAGCCCTAATTCGTCAAGTCTTTCCCCCTCCATGGGGGCGCAGACAAGGCCCCTGGCATGCTTTATCATAAAGTTTATTGCCTCGGCATTAGAAAAACTGGCCGCCAAAACAAGATCTCCCTCATTCTCGCGACCTTCGTCATCTATGACAATAACTACCTTGCCTCTTTTTAAATCCTGAATAACTTCTGGGATCGTATTGAATCTCATGCTTTACTCCTAATAAATAAAAAAACCCGAAGTTTAATCTTCGGGTATATTGATAAGAATACATTCTTACAATCTTCTCCCATCTAGCCTTTTACTATCGGTTCCGGAGTTTCACCGAATCTGCCCTCTTATCCACCCTCTCCCGAAGATCCTTCTCTTCTTTTATTGTAGAATTATTATAGCAAAATATGGGCTATTGTCAATAAAAATGTGGTGCCGCGCACTGGTGCATGGCGCCATTCGTAAAAAGACCCATCCTTGACATCACTCCCACAATTGCTATAATATAGCCATTGTGTCCAACTTACCTTTAGAACCTCATAAATGGTTTGAGTCTCTGTCTGATTCCATATTAGTCTTATATAAAGGTAAATTCAAAAATAGCGATTTCTCTATGCTACATAAAACTCTAGACGAACTCTTGGTTAGTAATTTCACGCACTGGAAAGCAAACAAGGTGTTTTTTGCATGTAAAAGATGCTGTAAGGACGCTTATAAACTTGATGAGTAATGCTGAAGCTATTGGTAATGTATATAATATAGGAAGCCAGGACGAGATAACCATAGAAGATCTCGCTAAGAAGATTATTGAGATCGCAAAGAGTAAATCAAAAGTAGTCTACATACCATATGATAAGGCCTACGAAGAGGGTTTTGAGGATATGCAGCGCCGTAAGCCTGATACTACGAAGGTAAGAAAGACAGTAGGCTTCAGGCCGACTGTAGACCTCGAGGGTATCATTAAGAGTGTAGTTGAGTATATTGGTGAGCAATGACATACATTATCCCATTCCTAATATCATTTTCTCTCTCCTTGCTTTTGACCCCCCTTGTTAAAAAAATAGCTATAAGTAAGGGTTATGTTGCCCAGCCCAAGGCAGACAGGTGGCATAAAAGAGAAACTGCCCTTTTTGGCGGCATAGCTATTTTTATTGCGTTCATGGTTCCTTACGCTATTTTTGCGCAACTTAATAGGGAAGCTATAAGTATTATCATCTGCGGGAGCATTATCTTTGGGCTTGGCCTTTTCGATGATATTAAACGTATAAGGCCCTACACTAAAGTCATAGGCCAGATTATTATTGCATCCTTGTTGGTCAGTCTTGGAGTGAGCATAAAAGTAATACCATACCAGATAATAAGCATACCGCTTACAGTTTTGTGGATGGTGGCAATTGTCAATGCCTTTAATCTACTTGATAATATGGATGGGCTTTCAGCTGGCATAGGAGCTATCGTAAGTGGTATTATATTTCTGTTTTCATTTTTAACAGGGAATTTTTTGTTGGCATTACCTGCGTTGATCCTTGCGGGGAGTTTATTGGGATTTTTAAGGTATAATTTCAGCCCTGCCAAGATATTCATGGGTGATTGTGGGAGCATGTTCATAGGTTTTATGCTTGCTACGATAACACTACAGGGAAGCTGGAAAGGATCCACGCATTTAATAATGATGCTTGCTATACCTGTTTTAGTGCTTGCTGTTCCGATACTTGATACAGTGTTTGTGACGATTGCCAGGGCATTATCCTCACACAAAATCTTTCAAGGTGGTAAGGACCATATATCGCATAGGATGGTAGTCCTGGGGCTTTCTGACAAGAAGACTGTCATTGCGCTATATTTTATAAGTATGTTTTTTGGAGGGATAAGCGTGCTTTCGATGTTCGTAAGTCCCATAGTGACGCTGATGCTTGTTTTAGTTGCGACCATAGCCCTTATA
>JBHPHW010000035.1:0-11435 GCA_042570105.1 Candidatus Omnitrophota bacterium
CCTCCGAGACCCTGCCTCGGCAGCCGATTCTTTACTTCTTCCCTATTATCTTATCCGCTATATTTAAAGGCACTTCCGCATAATGAGAAGGCTCCATTGTATATGAAGCCCTTCCTTGCGTCAAGCTTCTTATTGCTGTGGCATACCCAAACATCTCTGCTAAGGGCACATTGCCCTTTACAAACTTTGCATTTCCCTTCTGCACGATCTCCTGTATCTTGCATCTCCGCGAATTCAAATCACCTATAACAACACCTGTGTAATCTTCAGGAAATGTAACCTCCAGTTTCATTACCGGCTCCATAAGTCTGCATTTTGCCTTTTTTAAGCCTTCTGTAAAAGCTATAGACCCTGCCATCTTAAAGGCCAATTCTGAAGAATCCACTTCATGAAAAGAACCATCGATCAACATAACTTCAGTATCTATTACAGGATAACCCGCCAAGATCCCTGTTTTTGAAGCCATTAGAATACCGGCCTTGACAGCTGGTATATATTCCCTGGGAATCGCTCCACCTACGATCTTGTTCTTAAAGTCTACTCCTATACCAGCGTCTCCCGGTTTTAAGATAATTACTGCATGACCGTATTGACCTCTTCCTCCGGTCTGCTGTATAAATTTACCTACACTTCTTGTCTCCTGAATCGGCATCTCCTTGTAAGCCACTTGAGGGATCCCTGTCCTTGCTTGAACCTTAAATTCTCGAGAAAGCCGGTCCATGATTATTTCGAGATGAAGTTCTCCCATACCTGATACAAGGGTCTCTCCTGTCTCGGCATTATACCTCACCTTGAATGTAGGGTCCTCTTCTTGTAATTTATTTAGCGCGAGGCCGAGTTTATCCTGGTCCAGCTTTGTAGCCGGTTCTATTGCCATGGAAACAACAGGCTCAGGAAAATGCATCTTCTCTAACATTATGGGGTAATCTTTTTCACAAAGCGTATCGCCTGTACGGGCGCTCTTAAGCCCTACCATGCCTACAATATCCCCTGCCCCTGCCTCATCAATTATTTCCTGCTTATTAGCATGCATACGGACGATCTTACTTAGTCGTTCTTTTTGGTCGCGGCTTATATTATAAACATAGGAACTCTTTTTTACTGTCCCTGAATAAATCCTTATATAGGTAAGCCTGCCTACATAAGGGTCTGTCGTGATCTTAAAACACAGCGCGGAAAAAGGCTCATCATCATCTGTCTTTCTTGACAACTCCTCGTCTGAAACAGGGTCTATGCCTTTTACAGGAAGGATATCTAATGGAGAAGGCAAATACTCGCACACTGAATCTAATAACATCTGTACGCCTTTGTTTTTAAAAGCTGCGCCGCACAATATAGGTACAAACAGGTCATTTATAACTGCCTTGCGCAATACAATAGCTAGCTCCTCTTCCTTTATTTCTTCGTTGTGGACATATTTATCCATTATCTTGGTGTCGTGTTCTGCCAGCTTCTCAATAAGGTCGTGCCTGAATAACTTTACCTCTTCCATCATATCTTCCGGGATGTCGACTTCTTTAAAATTATCGTCTACCTTGCCTTCTTCGAAAATAAATGCTTTCATGTAAATAAGATCTACTATTCCTCTGAAATCTGCCTCTTTCCCGATAGGTAAGTGCAAGGGAAAGGCATGGGCCCCTAATTTTACCTCTATATCCTTTACGACCTTTAAAAAATTACTGCCTACGCGGTCCATCTTATTCACAAAAGCTATCCTTGGGACCTTGTACTTGTCTGCCTGACGCCATACTGTCTCTGACTGCGGCTGCACGCCGCCAACACCGCAAAATACCACAACTGCGCCGTCCAACACCTTTAAAGACCTTTCAACCTCTGCAGTAAAATCCACATGTCCCGGCGTATCTATGACATTTATCCTGCAATCCCTCCAGTCACAACTTGTCGCTGCTGCTGTAATAGTAATGCCCCTCTCCTGCTCCTGCTCCATCCAGTCCATCGTAGCAGTGCCTTCGTGCACTTCCCCAAGTTTATAGAGTTTCCCTGCGTAGTATAACATCCTCTCAGTGGTCGTGGTCTTCCCCGCATCTATATGCGCTATAATCCCGATATTTCTTACTTTTTGTAAAGGTAGATCTCTTATCATATGTCTCTTATTTCTTTGTTCCTGATATGCTACGGCCATTTGTTATCCCAATTCCCTCTTTCTTCATATTAATCACCATTTATAGTGAGCAAATGCCTTGTTGGCCTCTGCCATCTTGTGCATATCTTCCCTTTTTCTCATGCTGGAACCCTGAGAATTAAAGGCATCTATCAATTCATTGGCGAGCTTTTCTTCCATGGGTTTACCTTTTTTCTGTCTGGCAAAATCCCTTATCCATCTCATCGCAATGGAAGAACCTCTTTCGCTTCTTACCTCAATCGGCACCTGATATGTAGCGCCCCCTACCCTGCGGGGCTTGACCTCTAAAAGCGGCCTTACATTATCCATTGCTTTCTGTAACGCTTCTAAGGCCTCTTTGTTGCCTGTCTTCTCTGAAACTATATCCAGGGCCTTGTACATTATACGCTCGGCGGTAGATTTCTTACCCCCGACCATTATAACATTAACAAACCTTGTGATGAGCTTGCTATTATATTTAGGATCTGGGATTACATCTCTTTTTTCTGCTCGCCTGCGTCTCATATTGTATCTCCGTATACTTCGTTCAAGGTTTAGCGCTCTTTGAAGAGACTTTCTACGCCTTTGGTCTTTTTGCTCCGTATTTAGAACGGCTCTTTCTTCTGTTTTGAACGCCTGTCGTATCAAGCGTTCCTCTTACTATGTGATATCTTACCCCAGGAAGATCCTTTACCCTTCCGCCTCGTATCAAAACTATTGAATGCTCCTGAAGATTATGACCCTCTCCTGGTATGTAAGAGGTGACTTCTATGCCATTTGTCAACCTGACCCTGGCAACCTTTCTTAATGCAGAATTTGGTTTTTTGGGTGTCTGTGTCTTTACCTGCAAGCATACGCCTCGCTTTTGAGGACTTCCTTCAAGCGCGCGGGCCTTTGTCTTTCTTTTCTTACTACTCCTACCGAATCGTATTAACTGGCCTATTGTAGGCATATTCTATTTCCCCTTACCCTTCTTCTGTTGCGCCTTATCCTTGGTTTTAGAAACAGCTTTTTCCTTTTCCCCTTTTAGTTCCAGCACATCTTTTACCATCTCTATATCCGAATGATCTTTAAATCCTGTGCCTGCGGGAATAAGATGGCCCATAATAACATTTTCTTTCAAGCCTCTAAGTTCATCCGTCTTCCCGCTTGCGGCGGCCTCTGTCAAGACACGCGTTGTCTCTTGAAAACTCGCTGCGGATATAAAACTTTCTGTACTTAGAGACGCCTTGGTAATACCTAAAAGTATCGGCGCTGCGCTCGCTGGCTTACCCTTTAACTTTACTGCCCTCTTATTCTCTTCCTCAAACGCTACCTTATCCACCTGCATGCCGACTAAGAATTCTGTATCCCCTGATTCCTCTATCCTGACCTTCTTGAGCATCTGTTTTACAATTATTTCTATATGCTTATCATTTATCCTCACGCCTTGCAACCTGTAAACTTCCTGAACTTCATTTACCAGATACTCCTGCAGTCTCTGTTCGCCGCTTACCTTTAAAATATCCTGCGGATTTACCGGGCCATCTACTAATTGATCGCCTGCTGTAACCCTATCACCTTTGTAAACGTTCAAGTGCTTGCCATGCGGTATAACATATTCCCGCTTCATGCCGGACTGAGATTTAACAAGTATCCTCCGCTGCCCTTTTTTAGAAACAGCAAACTCCACTATGCCGTCTATTTCACTTATCATTGCCGGGTCCTTTGGCTTTCGCGCTTCAAAAAGCTCCGCAACCCTAGGCAATCCCCCTGTAATGTCTCTTGTCTTGCTTATCTGCCTTGGTGTCTTAGCGATCATGCTGCCTGCTTTTACAAGTGCCCCATCCTGACACACTATATGAGCGCCTGCTGGAATAGGATATATTGCCGCTACTTCCTTCTTCTCATCCTCTATGACTATCTGCGGATGATATTCTCCGCGATGCTCTATAATAACCCGCCCCGTAAGCCCTGTAGCCTCATCCACTTCCTCGACCATTGTCGCTTCTTCCACAATATCCTCGTATCTTACTTTCCCGCTTACCTCTGTCAATATAGGAGATGTGTACGGGTCCCATTTTACGAAAACCACATTCTTATCTATCTCCTGACCATCCGTTACGAACAACACACTCCCGGAAGGAACTGTATGCTTTTCAAGCTCCCGCCCTGTATTATCATTTATGCTTATCTGCCCATTGCGGTTTAAAACTATTGTATCTCCTGATTCTTGATGTACTATCCTGAGATTATGGTATCTAATAATACCTTTTGACTTGGATTTTATAAACGACTGCTCTATGATCCTGGACGCTGTTCCTCCTATATGAAATGTCCTCATTGTAAGCTGTGTCCCAGGTTCTCCTATAGACTGCGCAGCAATTATACCAACGGCTGTTCCAAGCTCTACGATCTTCCCGCTTGCCAAGTCTCTGCCATAACACTTTGCGCAAATGCCATTCTTTATCTCACATGTCAAAACGCTTCTGATCCTTATTTTCTCTATACCGGCTCTTGCTATACGCTGAGCGCTCTCTGCATCTATCTCATCAGATGCCTCCACAATAGTCTCATCGGTAATGATGTCTACAATATTATCTACCGCCACCCTTCCGACAATCCTTTCTTCGAGAGATACGACCTCTTCGTCTGCCTCGATTATCGCGCCTATCAAGATCCCGTTCAGTGTGCCGCAATCCTTCTCTCTTATGATGACATCTTGCGCTACGTCGACAAGGCGCCTTGTGAGATAACCAGAATCAGCTGTCTTTAGAGCTGTATCAGCCAGGCCTTTCCTCGCGCCATGGGTAGATATAAAATACTCCAACACCGTCAATCCTTCCCTGAAATTAGCAGTTATCGGAGTCTCTATGATCTCGCCTGAAGGCTTAGCCATAAGCCCTCGCATGCCCGCAAGCTGTCTTATCTGTTGTTTTGATCCACGCGCGCCGGAATTGGCCATCATAAATATCGGATTAAAAGAATCCAACTCCTTAAATATCAGATCTGAGACCTTATCAGTGGCATGCGTCCATATATCGACTATCTTATTGTATCTTTCCCGCTCCGTTATGATCCCTTTTCTGTACTGGTCTTCTACAGAATTTACCTCTTTTTTTGAACTGGCGATAACGCTCTTTTTGTCTTCGGGAATATGTAAATCGTCTATTGAAATAGACAGACCTCCCAGAGTCGCATACTCAAAGCCGACCTTCTTTACATCATCTAAAAGTTTAACGGTAACATCATGGCCGAGCATTTTATAGCAATCGGATATCACGTTACTGAGATTCGACTTCTCAAGGGGGCTGTTTACATATGACATGCCTTCGGGTACTATGCGGTTAAAGATCACCCTTCCCGCAGTAGTCTCTATAAGTTCACCCTCGATCCTTACCTTTATCCTGGCGTGCAGTTGTATTTCCCTGTCAAAAAATGCAAGTTCTGCCTCGGATAGAGTGCCAAAAACCCTTCCTTCGCCTTTTAGTCCGGGTTTTTCCTGCGTTAAATAATAGCAGCCGAGAACTATATCTTGTGTCGGCGTTATAATAGGCCTTCCGTCAGAAGGAGAAAATATATTATTGGAGGCAAGCATCATCAGCCTCGATTCCATCTGTGCCTCCATGGACAGGGGCACATGAACTGCCATCTGGTCACCGTCAAAATCAGCATTAAACGCAGTGCACACCAGAGGATGTATCCTGATTGCCTTGCCCTCTACGAGAACAGGCTGAAACGCCTGTATGCCGAGCCTATGCAAGGTCGGAGCTCTATTTAAGAGCACCGGATGATCCTTTATTACATCGTCTAGAATATCCCATACCTCCAGGCGCGCCTTTTCCACCATTCTCTTCGCGCTCTTTATTGTATGTACAAATCCCTTTTCCTTTAATTTTTTAATGATAAACGGCTCAAAAAGCTCAAGTGCCATCTTTTTTGGAAGGCCACACTCCCAGAGTCTTAACTCAGGTCCTATTACAATGACCGATCTGCCTGAATAGTCTACACGTTTTCCTAAAAGATTTTGTCTGAATCTGCCTTGTTTGCCTTTCAGCATATCACTTAGAGACTTTAAGGGCCTGTTTGCCGGGCCCAGAACAGCCCTTCCGTGTCTTCCGTTATCAAATAAGGCATCCGTTGCCTCCTGAAGCATGCGCTTTTCATTCCTGACGATAATATCAGGCGCTCTAAGTTCGAGTAACTTCTTTAAGCGGTTGTTACGATTTATAACGCGTCTATATAGATCATTCAGATCGCTTGTCGCAAATCTACCGCCTTCAAGAGGGACAAGTGGTCTCAGATCAGGCGGTATAACAGGTACTACATCCACCACCATCCACTCAGGTCTATTGCCTGATTTATTAATGGACTCTACTATCTTCAATCTCTTCAATATCTTTCTTTTAGTCTGTTCGGATTTCTGTCCAGGTAAGGCTCCTTTGAGCTCTTTAATCAAGTCACCAAGATCAAGCTCTCTTAAAAGTTCCCGTATACCCTCGGCACCGATCAGGGCCTTAAATTTATTGCTATATTCTTCGCTATACTGCCTGTATTTTTCTTCATTCAAGAGTTCTTTTTTCTTAAGCGGTGTATCACCCGGATCAACGACAATATATTCTTCATAATATATTACCTTTTCAAGATCTCTAAGCCCTATATTCAATAACAATGCCATGCGGCTTGGCATCGCCTTAAAAAACCATACATGTGAACATGGCGCAGCCAACTCTATGTGTGCCATCCTCTCACGTCTCACCTTAGAAAGGGTGACCTCTACTCCGCAACGGTCACACACAATACCTTTATATTTGATACGTTTATATTTTCCGCAATTGCACTCCCAGTCACGCGTAGGCCCAAATATTTTCTCACAGAAGAGCCCGTCTTTCTCGGGCCTAAGTGTTCTATAGTTGATGGTTTCTGGTTTTTTAACCTCTCCTTTGGACCACGACCTAATAGCTTCTGAAGAGGCGATCTTTATTGCTATAAAATCAAAAGAATTTACATCTTGTTTTAGCATATATCTCCTTCGTTATTGTTCAGGGCCGCGAGCCTTGAACAAACTTTAGAGCTACTTCTTTTTTCTCTTCGCCTTCTTACGTTCTTTGCGCCTTTCTTTTAAGGCCGTTTTCGAAATGACGATAGGCGCAACACCGCCGTCTTTATATTCTGTGCGTATATCGAGGCATAAACTCTGCAGTTCCTTAACCAAAACATTAAAAGACTCTGGAGTGCCTGGACGAAGCGCCTGTTCACCCTTTACTATGGACTCATATATCTTGGTCCTGCCGCTAACGTCATCGCTTTTTACTGTTAGGAGCTCCTGTAATGTATAGGCAGCCCCATATGCCTCCAAAGCCCATACCTCCATTTCACCAAACCTCTGGCCCCCAAACTGCGCCTTGCCGCCAAGAGGCTGCTGCGTCACAAGAGAATACGGGCCAATTGAACGGGCGTGTATCTTGTCATCAACAAGATGAGCAAGCTTCATTATGTATATATAACCAACTGTAACTCTCTGCCCAAATGGCTCTCCTGTCAACCCATCGCACAGAGTCACTTTTCCCTCTTCCGGAAGATTTGCCTTCTTCAATTCCAGCTTTATCTCATCTTCTTTTGCGCCGTCAAATACTGGGGTAACAACCTTAAATCCCATTACCTTAGCCGCCCAACCTAAATGTGTTTCGAGTATCTGCCCCACATTCATCCTTGAAGGAACGCCAAGGGGATTTAGGATTACCTCTACGGGTGTACCGTCTTCCATGTATGGCATATCTTCTTCGGGCAAGATCTTGGCGATAACGCCTTTATTTCCGTGCCTGCCTGCCATCTTATCGCCTACGGACAATCTCTTTTTGCTGGCAATATATACAACGACCCTCCTCAGAACGCCGGCCGGCAACTCATCTCCTCTTTTTATCTTATCCACCTCATGTTCTTCTTCATAAAGGACTTCTTCTATCTGGTCATTATAAATAGTCAACGTGCGTTTTACTTCAAACTCAAGCTCAATATTTGATTCTATCTTTACGCTGGTAATGTCGCATTTTTCAAATTTAAGTATATCCTTTTTTCTGACTGGCCTTCCCTCTCGTATCAATGTAATCCCTGTCTCATCAGATAAAAGAGGCGCTGTCAATTTGATGCCGGAAAGGAGTTTGAATAAACGGTTCTCTCTTTCGCGCTTTATATTTTCCGTGCGCTTTTCATATTCTTCTCTTATCTTCTCGATTTGGGCGTGTTCCTTTTTAAGTTGTTCTTTTGTCTTTTTAGCCTGGCCTTTTCTGGAAAATACCTTTGTGTCTACCACTATCCCTTCTGCCCCTGAGGGCACCGTCAGAGATGCATCTCTGACATCCCCTGCCTTCTCTCCAAAAATTGCCCGTAAAAGTTTTTCTTCCGGCGAAAGTTCTGTTTCGCTTTTAGGGGCGACTTTGCCTACGAGGATATCGCCAGGGCAAATTTCGGCCCCAACCCTTACAATGCCATCATCCCCGAGGTTTTTAAGGGCCTCTTCGCTCACATTAGGAATATCTCTAGTGATCTCTTCATTTCCTAACCTGGTTTCTCTTGCTTCTATCTCAAACTCTTCTATATGTATAGAGGTATACCTGTCATCCTTTAGAAGTCTTTCGCTCACAAGTATAGCGTCTTCAAAGTTATATCCTCGCCACGGCATAAATGCAACGAGCACATTCTTTCCTAACGCAAGCTCTCCGTTTTTTGTAGCAGGTCCATCAGCAATAACATCGCCTGCCTTAATTCGCTCCCCTAACTTCACGATCGGCCTCTGATTTACTGAAGTATTTGCATTGCTTCTTGTAAATTTCCTTAGTCTGTATACGATGCTATTATTGACTACGATCTCGTCTGTCTGGACAGAAGTGACTTTTCCTCCTGATTTGGCTATAATTAAAGCGCCGGAATCAATGGCTGCCTTCCCTTCCAGTCCGGTCCCGATCAAAGGCTCTTCAGTAAAGAGTAATGGCACTGCCTGGCGCTGCATATTGGAACCCATAAGGGCCCTGTTTGCATCATCGTGTTCAAGAAACGGTATGAGACCTGCGGCAATACTCACAAGCTGTTTTGGAGAAACATCCATGTGGTCAATTTTAGAGGGTTGGACGAGAGGAAAATTCCCCCTGTGCCTACATGGCACCCTGTCTTCTATAAAATAGCCTTCCTTGTCTATTTTTGCATTTGCCTGGGCAACTATATACTGGTCTTCAATATCAGCGGTCAGATATTCGATCCTGTTTGTAACCCTTCCTTTTTCAACCTTCCTGTAAGGCGTTTCTATGAATCCAAATTTATTGACTCTTGCATATGTGCTGAGCGAGGATATAAGCCCGATATTTGGGCCTTCTGGCGTTTCAATAGGGCAGATCCTTCCGTAATGCGAGTGATGGACATCGCGGACCTCAAAACCAGCCCTTTCTCTGGATAATCCTCCAGGACCTAGCGCGCTCAGGCGCCTTTTGTGTGTCATCTCTGCCATAGGATTTGTCTGGTCCATAAACTGACTGAGCTGGCTCCTTCCAAAGAAATCCTTTATCACACTTGATAAGACCTTTGAATTTATTATATGATATGGCATCATGGTCTCGATATCATAGATAGCCATACGTTCTCTACAGAAACGTTCCATCCTTGCTAGCCCTATCCTAAATTGTTCCGCCAAAAGTTCTCCGACTGTCCTGACGCGCCTGTTTCCTAAATGATCTATGTCGTCAATAGTCCCTTCCCCGTTTTTCAGACTCAGCAAATACCTTATTACATTTACAACAGTCTCTTTATCTAAAGTAGTCTTGTTTAGTGATACGTTCATATCCAGTTTACGATTCAATAAGTAGCGGCCTACTTTACTCAGATCGTATCTTTTTCTATCGAAAAATAATCTTTCCAATAGAAGCTTTGCGCTTTCTACTGTCAAAGGATCACCCGGCCTAAGCCGCCTGTATATATCAATGAGCGCCTCTTCTTTTGTTTTCGTGTGGTCCTTTTCTAATGTATTGGCTATCTCCTGGACTACATCGTTGAATACCTCTAAATACCTCACCCCTGCATCCCATATCTTGTCTATGGATTCCTCATTCAGCGCACTATTATTCTCTAACAGGATCTCGCCTGTATCAGGATGCTTTACGTCTTTTACTACGGCGCGGCCTGCATATTTTGAGAGAGATGACTTTCTTGCAGGCCTTACCCTTTCCACGCCTGTAAAAAGCCTCATAATATCTTCGTTTGTCTCATAACCAATGGCGCGTAAAAGGATGGTGGCCAATAACTTCTTGCGCCTATCTATAAAAACATACAAAACATCATTTGCATCGAACTCAAACTCTACCCATGCGCCGCGGGCAGGTATTATCCTTCCGGAATATAACCTCTTACCGGTGGGGTGCAGATTTTCTTCAAATGACACCCCGGGAGATCTGTGGAGCTGACTCACTACCACCCTTTCATCTCCATTAATAATAAATGTGCCGTTTTCTGTCATGAGAGGCAGGTCTCCCAAATATATCTCTTGTTCCTTTATATTATTCTTTGACTTTAATCTGACCTTTATTTTAAGCGGGGCCGCAAAACTAACTGCCCTCTTCTGACACTCCCATCTATCGTACTTAGGTCTTCCAATTGTATAATACAGATACTCTAACCTGTGATTCCCGTCCTTAGACTCTATGGGAAATACCTCTTCAAAGACAGCCTGGAGCCCTTCTTGCTTGCGCTTAGTCTTCGGGGCATCCATCTGAAGAAAACTAGCGTAAGATTCATTCTGTATCTCCAGGAGATAAGGTATTTTAATAACTTCTTTTAACTTTGCAAAATTTTTACAGTTTGGCATAGATTGCACCTCTTTTACCTGCTCTTTTTAATACCCGCGGCCCTCGAATAACTAGTCCCGCGATTATTTTAATTCGACCTTTGCGCCCTGCGCCTCAAGCTTCTTCTTTACCTCTTCTGCCTCTTCTTTGCCAACGCCTTCCTTTACTGTCTTAGGGGCTCCTTCCACAAGGTCTTTTGCTTCTTTTAGTCCGAGACTGGTAACGGTCCGGATCTCTTTTATGACCTGTATCTTCTTATCGCCTGCCGAAACCAAAACAACAGTAAATGTGGTCTTTTCTTCTTCTGGGGCCGCGGCTGCGCCTGGAGCTCCAGCACCTGGGAAGCCAGCCACAATAGGGGCCTGAGCAGTTACTCCAAACTTCTCTTCGATAGCCTTGACAAGACTCGAAAGCTCAAGAACTGACATCTCTTCGATAGTACCAAGCATATCTTCGATCTTCTTTTCGTTAGCCATTTCATACCTCCTCTTCAATCGCGTAGT
>JBHPHW010000036.1:0-10628 GCA_042570105.1 Candidatus Omnitrophota bacterium
ATCAGAAATTTTCTCCTTGATGTTTTCTTTTGAAAATACTGTATCTATTACCAGGAAGAAGCTGCACGAGACAAAGCAGGCTGCCCCTAAATTCTGTTTTGTAAAAAAGGTCAGTCCGCAAAAAAGACCTGTAAGGAATAGATATATCCCCTTATCTGTCTTAATATATTTAAGGGCAAGATACGCAAAACTAAGTGCCAGGGCCAATCCATACCACCCATACCAAGGATGCCTTATCTGGGAAACCCCCCAGAAAATAAATAAGATGCTGGAAATAGCCGCGAAATTAGGCGAGGGTATTATATATCTACTTATCCTATAAAGCACGATGGTCATATAAAGGCCCAGGGCAACTATAGACATACGCCCGACAAATAGTGTCGGTGAAAAAATCTTAAATATAAACGCCTGCAGATAGAAAGACCCCGGAGAGGCGTGGATCACAAAATCCCTGTAAGGGATCAATCCCTTCAGTATCATGTTGGAGACATGAAGATGAAAACCTTCGTCGTCTATATCAATGCCATACCGCGAAAATAATAAAAAATAGGCTAAACTGAATAGAAAAAGAGATATCTCGATTTTATATTTTTTTAGCAACAATAACATACTGCGCTCCTAAAAATAGCCATGATAATCGCTCTTCCAAAAATCTGAAGATCCTTAAAAAATGCGGGAAAAATACTATATAATCCGCGCGGATCACCTCAAAATCGCATCTTGAAAGAAGACCCCTCGTTGTCTTCAAGTCTAAAAGCTTTGCCCCCTTATCAATAACACACTTCTTTACGATATATCTAGTCACAGGATTACAGGGATTATGTTCAAATATGATCAGATATCCTCCTGGAGCTACAACCCGACGGGCCTCTTTGAGGATCTCCGAAGTGACCTCCTTTGAGACATGATGTAAAACCCCGGCTAATATGGCCGAATCAAAACTATCGTCTTTGAAAGGAATATTAATACCGTTGTAAGCGCAATAGAAGGATCTGATGCCCTTGTTCTCCAGTCTTGCCTTTTCAATACTGCGAAAGGATATATCAATACCATAGCAGGTGGCCTTTGGGATATGACTGTTGATATGATCATGCAGGGTTCCTGTGCCGCAGCCAATATCCAAAAGCTTAGGATTTTGACAAATGGCTTTTTTATCTAAAAATTTCTTTATCCAGAGCGCCTTAAATTCTGCAAAATAGCTATGCCTTTCTCCGGATATATGCAGATCTTTATCCAGCACATCTCCGTAAGTATCGCACATAACATCAAAATCAGCCATAATAGCCTACTTTAGCCCAAGATCAACTTGAGGCCTTCTTTGAAACTGATCGGTTTATAACCAAGATCATCCACAGCTTGTTTGATGCTCTCTTCTTTAGGCGAGATAAGCCTAGGTATCTGATCAGGATAAATTATTGTTTTCCTTAAGAGTAAAGCGCTTAAGTAAGAGCTAATAAAAGCGACAAAAACCGGGACCTTAACTATCCGACGCTTTAAATTTAAACTTTCGCAAATCAGCTTTACTAAATCGATATAAGTAATTACATCCGGGCCTGCAATATTATAACTCTTACCATTAGCTTTATTATTCCGGGATGCTGAAACTATAATATCGACAACGTCTCCGACATAGACCGGCTGAAGTCCATAGTCACCTCTACCTATAACAGGGATGATGGATGAGTTACGTATCGTTTGTATAAGCTGCTCGATTCCTTTTTCTTTATCCCCCCCGTAAACCTCCGCTACTCTCAAAATAGTATAATTTAGAGATGAGCGTTTGATTATACTTTCGGCCTCACGCTTTGATCTACTGTATGGACCTCCTGATGGTGAAATGGCCCGCGTACTTATATAAATTATCTTTTTTACCCTATTCTTTTCACATGCCTGGACTAAATTTTTAGTGCCCTGAGCATTAACCTTGAAATAGAGTTTTTTATCAAAGGTATGGGTTACCCCTGCAATATGGATTACAGCCTCAACGCCTTCTGTTGCCTTTATCAAAGTCTCTGGCTCAAGCAAATCTCCTCGAATAAATTCGGTAGAAGCGCTCTCCTCAACACCTAATACTTTATCCGATCTAACTAGTAACCTAATGGCCTCGTTTTTAAGCTGCATCGATCTTGCAAGACACCGCCCTATAAAACCACCTGCGCCTGTAATCAAAAACATGGCCATAACTAACCTTGTCGCTTAATAAAACATTCCCTGATACGATAGATAATTATATTTTTAATAAACTCTAAGATCGCTGAAATCTTAACAAATGAAGTCCGTCTGATGTTCTTCTCAAAGACTGTAGGTATCTCCCCTATCTTAAAACCTAGCCTATTGGCCTGTATCATAATCTCTGCGTCAATAAACCAATCATCGGATGTAAGGGTCAATTTATCGTAGCTAGCTTTTGTCATGATCTTTGGTTTTGAATTTATATCCCCTCCCGGGTTTTTATAAAAAATGACAGAAAAGATAATATTATAAATCTTCGAAAGAAGCTTTCGGTAGATGCCGTCGTCGCGTCTTGTGCGATACGTCTTGCACAGGTCAAAATTTCCGGTCTTTATCATCTTATATATTTTCGCTAAATCTTGATAGGGCATTTGGCCATCGCCATCTATAATAGCTATGTATCTCCCATTTGCCGCTTCCAGGCCTGAGCGCATGTCCCACCCCATCATCCCCTGTTTTGGCTTCACAACAGCAATAACCTTAGGGTATTCTTCTGCAAGTTCTTTAACAATATCCGGCGTTCTGTCTCCAGATCTGGAAGTATAGTTTCCCACAAGGACCAACTCGTAATCTACGCGCTCTTTTTCAAGAAAAGATACGATCTTCTCGGTAAACCTGCGCGCAAAATCTTCCGTGCGATAACAGAGGATCACGATCGATATATCTGGGGTCTTTATATTATCCTGCATATCTTTATTTAAGAAAGGAATCCATGAAAGTTTTCCGTTTTGCCTTCTAAGATATCAAATATATTCTTCATCCTATGTAGATACGTATGCTTCTCTAAAGCAAGCTTTGCAGCAGACCTTCTTATTTTTTCGCGCTCTCGATCATGCGAGAGATAATAATCCAGGATATCAAAAAGTTCTTCCTTATCTTCAAACCACAAGAGATGTTTTTTATTCTCTGCCAGAAGCTCTATGCCCTTAAACTTTTTGGTGATATAACACGCGCCGCACCCCAACGCCACAAAGAAGCGATTCGACGTATATAGCTCATAGTCAAAATCGCTTGAGCCAAAAACAGTTTTACTATGACTATAAAACTCCGCAATATTATTACGCACAGCATTGCTCGCTTTTAGACTGTAGCGTTTTCTTATCTCATTAATAAATCTTCTGCGCGTTTTATGTAGCGGCGCATCACTGATGGCACCCACAAAACCCACATCCCAACTCTGGGGAAGGTTTAGTCTATGCTGTATGTAAGGGCCATAACCCTGCGGCATATAATAAACCCGTTTTAGATTATACGAATCCCTGTATTCGGCAAGCTGTCCGCGATTGGTAAGAAACATCGTATCAATAATATCAGAATAATCCTCTTTTTTGGGATGCTCAGGATCACAAAACCAATATATAACCCGTGTGCCTATTGATTTTAGTTCTTTTTTAATGTCGCGGATGATAGGTAATGTATCTTTTAGCACAATAAGTAAATAATGCGGCTTGAACGAGAGTATGGCCTTTTGAAGTTTTTTGATCTCTATGTTCCTCATCCCTTCCAAAAGAAGATGGTCCATCCCGAGCCTTTCAAAAGAGCGGGGCCACGCATCCCAGTCAAAACCAAGCCCTCTATATCTCCACAACATATATTGACCGATGGCGCATATCCTCTTTCTGGATTCGGGGACATGGATATTTGAAGAGATGTCCTTTTTGCGTAGCGTTGCCTCAATCGAAGAGTTATTTACTTCGAGTGAATCTATAAAAAAACCATTTTCATCAACTATCTGCGCTAACGATGCTTTATCAAAAAAATTTATAAACTCTTCTTTGGTAGAGGCAACCTTCTCATTCGGAACTGACAGTTTTAAAGTACCTTCCCCTTTTAAACCCATTCTTAACTTTTCCAAAAACCTATTTATGCTGTCCTTTGCATAAAAAGGGCTGTATATGAAACTCTTTACTGAAAAAAGTTTATTATAATCAGATAATATAGCCAAAAAATTATGCCTATCCAATAGATCCTTCAGGTCATCGTTAAAATTATCTATACTAAGAATACATCCCGGAACAGATATTCTTTCGAGTTCTTTAAATATAATATCTCGCTCATCAGGGCGTTTTCCTGATATAGCATTATAATCTAAAAGTATATTCTTTACGGTCTCATCATCAAAAGGTAGATTTGAAAAGCTGGATTTAAGCACCCTTTTATTGGTGCTTTCTTCATCAATATTTACATAGCCATAACAGGCCCTTCCCAGGCAACCAAGGTTCAACCTCAAAAATTCAGAATCATCAAAATATATATATTTCCCTATCTCTATTACCCTGGCTTTATGGAATCCTTTTAAGGCGCTCAGGATCCAAAAAACCACCTTGTCATCTATCAAGATTTTATTAAATCTTTTCTTTCTGACAAGGACCCTGAAGACACATCTTATTCTAAAGAAGGGCGACTGATATCTAAACCTCACTATATTTGTATGGACATTCAGCGGTAGTTTTCCTAAGCTTTTCTTTGATATTACCCATATCCAGTTGCATTTTTTTGCAAGTTCATAAGTTATATCTTTCAGCCTTTTAAGATATCCCTCGTCCTTTCGCGTCAGTATATAAAGGACTCTCTGGGGCTTGCCGAACATCTCATAAAACATCTTCTGATTCTTCTCAAACATCTCCTCAAAATCATCTATCAGGTCAAAAGAGGCGTGTTCCTTGTGCCACACATAGCTTGCCCTGGAAAAAACAGATCTATAGCCGTTGCGCGCGCTGCGTATAGAGTATTCCGTCTCCTCAAAATTCCCCAGCCCATATTCTTCGCTTAAGATGCCTATTCTTTCTATGACCTCCCGCTTTACCATATAGCAAAACCCGACCGCGGTAGCCATCTCCATATATTGGCCTTTATACTTCTTCATAAGTCTTTCAGAAAATTTCTCTAAGGAAATCCACCGTGGCCTTCTTAGGCCTAAATTATTGCTGTTTGGATTGACTATGCCGATCTCTTTTGAAGACTCAGCCACCTTTACCATCTCCGAAAGCCAGCCTTTTGTAACAAGGGTGTCATTATTGAGTATCATGGCATAATCGCCCTTTGATATCTCAAGTCCCTGGTTCAGGGCCTTTGTGGCGCCTAGATTTTCCTCATTCCGTATAAGTGTATAATCGTGTCCTTTTAACCTGGGATCTTCCTTCAGGCTTTCCAGGTATTCCTTTGTCTCACGCTGGCTCCCGTTATCCGTGACTATAAGCCGATACGGATAATCTGTATTTTTTATAATGCTTTCAATACAGTTCTTTGTATATCCCTTCAGATCCCAGACTGCTATTACTATATCGCAACTCATCTCATTCCTCTTCCCGACTCGGTATTTGGGTATTTGTAGGCGTCCTACAGAGTTTCCGCCTCGCTTAAATCAGGCTTCTTTGTATTTTAATTTGTTTTTATAATAATCCTGGGTCTTTCCTCTAAATCCACGTCCCTTTAAAAATTTTCTTATCCTCTTCATCTGATCCCGAAGCTCATCAGCGCTTAAAGTTTCTGTTTCTACTGTCTTACCGCCGAGGCCATCCTTTCCTGTAACAAGATAATAATCTGAGAAATCATGGGATGTTATCTTGGCATCGTACTTCTCGGGATGTCTATATACATCACAGCCCGGCAAAGGCACAAATGTATAAAACTGCGCCTGGTCAAGATTAGACTTTTCCACAAATTCCATACTCTCATTTATTGTCTTGATGGTCTCGCCTGGAAAACCTATCATAAAATAGCCTATGACAGTAAGCCCCGCTTCCTGGGCCATTTTTATCGCCTTATAACTATTCTCAACGGAATTCTGCTTGACCATCCTGTCCAAAATCTTTTGCGACCCGGATTCTATGCCAAAACACACCACCTTACATCCCGATTCTCTTAAGAGCTCGTATGTATCCTTTGTCAATATATCTGTCCTGCCATTGCATCTATAGCTGAGATCAAGGCCCTTTGTCTTTTCCTTAAATTCAAGGAGACGTGATCTTCTTACGGTAAACATATCGTCGAAAAACTCGAAATGCCTGACGCCGTATCTTTTAAGCGCTTCTTTTATCTCATATACTATATTATCTATGGAGCGAAATCTGACCTTGCCTCCCATTATTGCCTGATCGCAAAAAGCGCACCGGAAGCTGCAACCTCTCGAGCCTATTACCCCAAAACATCTTTCACCATCCACCTTCCTGTGAAATCTCATCATCTCCACCATATCCCATGCAGGCAGAGGCATAGAATCAAGGTCCTTTATAAAGTCGCTTCTTATTATCCTAGGGATCTTCTTTTTATCTCTATAAGCATCTACGATCTTTACTATGGAGATCTCGCCTTCCCCAATTACAACATTATCAAAGATCTCCAGCTCCTCTGACTCGGGCAAAGCGCTGGGATGAGCGCCTCCGCAGATAAGAGGTTTCCCTGGGAACTTTTCTTTTATGAATTTTGCTATGCCTATACCTATCTTTGAGGTGGGCGTATAAAGCTGGATCCCGTATAGATCTGCTTCTTTTATCTCATTCTTGCAACTTTCAAAAGAATGACCCGCAAGATTGGTGATCCTGACTTGGTAACCCTTTACCCTTAAACACGCTGCCAGATACATGAGACCTAAAGGTTCATCCAGAAGGTCGTCGATACATGTAGGATCAGGCACCCTTATTAAATCTATAAGCATCTCTACGCCTTTTTAAAAAAAATTTTGACTGTGGCCACGATCTTTTCCACATCACTATCCGAAAGATTCTGATGAAGCGGGAGATTTAAGACTTCATCGTTCAACCTCTCGGCATTGGGCAATCTTTCCTTGCATCCGTATTGAGATATTAAATGAAGCGGATAGTAGCGAAACGTGCAGTATATACCATTCTCTATCATGTAGGCAGCCAGTTTATCCCGCAGATCATTTTTTACCTTGATCCAGTAGAGATAGAAGGAGCTTTCTGTTTCCTTTAAAGGCGCGGGTGGCGTCTCTATGAAATCCAGGTCTTTAAACGCATCCTGATAAGTAAGCCAGACATCTCTTCTCTTTTTGATAAAAGAATCGAGCTTCCCCAGCTGGACCCTTGCTATTGCGCACAATATGTCATTGGTCAAATACCTATTTTCACTGGAGGCAAGCTCTATCTCCCACCATCTATTTTTATTTTCTTTCAATGAGTCAACACCTGACTGTCTATTCTTTATTCCGAGATAGCGGACCTCCATTGCCTTTGAAAATAACTTCTCATCCATTATGGTGATTGCCCCTCCGTCTCCGATGGAGAGTATTTTCATAGCGTCAAAACTAAAACATCCTATATCTCCAAGGGTGCCGCAATTTTTGCCTTTATATTTTGAGACGATCGAATTAGCGCTGTCTTCGACTATGTAAAGTCCTTTAGAGTGTTTTCGTACTTCATCCATATCGCATGGATGTCCTCCATAATGAAGGAGAAATACTGCCTTTGTGTTTTTATTTCGGAGCCTCTGTATCTCTGAGGGAATTATATTGAGGTACTTTCTATCCACATCCGCAAAGACAGGCTTGGCCCCTGCATTTATCACTGCATTGGGCACCCCTATGAAATTTATCGTAGGGATGATGACTTCATCGCCTGGCCCTATATCTAAAATTCTCATTGCCATAAAAAGTCCGGCAGTACAACAATTAACTGCCAGGACCTTTTTCTCGCCTATCTTCTGGCCAAACTCCTTCTCAAATAATTTGCACTCATTTGCAAAGCCGATCCATTTTGACTTAAAAACCCTCTTTATGGCCTTTAATTCCTCATCGCCCAGAGAATTTGAAAAAATCTGTATCATAGAGACTCCTGTTCTTTCTTGAAAAGAGTTAGACCTTGTGGCTTCATAATGACTCGGCCAATGTATCTACTACATAGCTGATCTCTTCTTTTTCCAGTTCAGGATACATGGGTAGACTTAAAATTTCCTCAGAGCATTTTTCTGATATAGGAAAATCTCCCTTTTTATAACCAAGCTCTTTATAGGCCTCTTGTAGATGTATTGGTATAGGATAATGTATCAGAGTCCTGATGTCTTTATCCGTAAGTTTTTCCATTATGCGTTCTCGATTCTTTATCCTTACGGCATAGAGATGGTAAACATGCCTTGCATATTCTACTTCGTATGGAACTGTTATATCCACTCCTTTTTCCTTGAAGAGTTTACTGTAAAGCCGCGCATTCTGCCTTCTTTTTTCATTCCATTTATCCAAATATTTGAGCTTGATCCTCAAAACCGCAGCCTGCAGCGTATCGAGCCTTGAATTATAGCCTTTTATAATATGTTCGTACCTGCCTTTTCTGCCATAATCCCGCAAGAAGTTGAGTCTTTCTTTTATCTCGTCAGAGTCTGTCACTACTATTCCCCCATCTCCAAATGCCCCGAGGTTTTTTGTAGGGTAAAATGAGAAACAGCCTGCGTCTCCAAGACTACCCACTTTTTTATTCTTATACAATGCCCCATGCGCCTGGGCGCAATCTTCGATAACCTTTAGATTGTATTTTTTTGCGATCTCCATCAAAGGGTCCATGTCTACCGAATGGCCATAAAGATGCACTGGTAGGATTGCCTTTGTCTTTTTAGTAATCGATTTCTCTATCTTTGAAACATCGATGTTGTATGTCTTTTCGTCTATATCTACGAATACTGGATTAGCGCCCGCCATAGATATTGCAAGCGTCGTAGCGATATAAGTATAGGGCATTACTATTACCTCATCCCCTTTTCCAATGCCGCATGCAAGACACGTTAAAAACAATGCATCTGTGCCGGAATTTACGCCTACGCCGTATTTTACGCTGCAGTATTCCGCGAATTCCTGTTCAAAGAACCCTACATCTTCTCCCAGTATAAATTTCCCTGATTGTATAACCTTTTCTACGGGGGTCTTGATCTCGTTCTTTATTGCCTCATATTGTTTCCTGAAACTTAATATATCTACCTTCATGATTTTACTCCTATCTGGGAACATGTCACATTAAAAACCTCATCTACTGAAATCTCCTCTAGACATCTTTTAGTATCGCATTTTGGTAATTTAAAATGTTTATAGCACGGACGACATTCTATATCTCGCGAGATAACTGCACTATTCTTATTTGTCGGGTAAGGGCCGTAGACCCTTTCATCCACCGGGCCAAATATAGAAAGTGTCTTGATGTTTTGACTAGACGCGATATGAAGCGGGCCGCCTTCACTGCAGATTACAACCTTACACCTTTTACACAGCGCTGCCATTTCTCTTATAGTCGTCTCTGGCGCAATTAAGGGCTCCTCTTTCATCAGGCCTTTAATTTCCTTGACCAAATCTTTCTCGCCTGGTCCCCATATTAAGATTATCTTTGCAGCGCACCCCTCTACAATCCTATCCGCCAGCCCACTGAACTTTTCTATACCCCATCTCCTTTTTTCGCAGTCCTTCTTCCCGAAACTAATACCTCCGCCAGGGGCAATGCCCACCAGGATATCATGCTCTTTAACTCCTTCACTCCTTAAAAAATTATCCATATACTCATTATCATCCTTGGTAGGCACTAAAACTGTCCTCAATTTATCGTTCTCGCCCTGAAAACCAACAAGATCCAAGTAGTATTCCGCAACAGGCTTATCGTTAAAACCGTGAAATGCGATTTTATGCGTTAAAAACCTCCCGCGGCCCTTGTAATTAAACCCTCTTCTCTCTCTTATGCCCGCAAGCCAACAGAAAAATGCGTATTCCTTGCCAAGCGAAAGGTCTATCAGTGTATCGAATCCTCTTTTCTTTATCTCTTTCCAGAAACTGAAAATCTTCTTTATGCATATTAGCTTTGATTTCTTCCAGAGCGCTCTATATTCATCTCTTTCAAATACAAAGACCTCTCCTACATCAGGATTTGTCTTGAGGATCTCCTTTGTCCTTATATTACATATATAACCTATATAGCACCCAGAGTATGTCTTTTTAACTGCCGAAACAAGGGCCGTTGAAAACAAAACATCCCCTATGCCAAATGGGTTTATTATTAAGATTTTACTTGCCATTTAAGGTGAATATTATACCACAAAAACTATAACTGGGCTATATTTTTGGTGACTATTGGCTGAATAATTTCAAGACTTCTTTTGCGGTCCTGTTCCATGTAAATTCTCCTGCCCTCTCAATGCCTTTTTTAACCAATCCTTCTCTTAGATCTTCATCCTTAATAAGCTTCAATATTGCTTCCCCTATCTCTCTATGATCAAGGGGATCGATCAAAAGAGCGCTATCGCCTGCTATTTCTGCGCAAGAGGATGTCTTTGAGGTAACTACGCTCACGCCGGAGGCGAATGCCTCAACTATAGGAAAGCCGAATCCTTCATAAAAAGAAGGGTATATGAATATTGAAGCGCGTTGGTATAGATCCCTCAAGGGCTCCCCTATTTTAGGGCCTTTA
>JBHPHW010000037.1:0-9359 GCA_042570105.1 Candidatus Omnitrophota bacterium
CCGCTGTAATAAGCGATGTAAACGGAGATACAAGGATTGATCTGGATGATTGCGATACAAACAGTAATGGGCAGATAGACGCGTCTGAGATTATTGATCACATGTTTGGCTGGGATTATGCATATAATGACAACAATCCTTTTGATGGCTATGGCCATGGGACTCATGTTTCAGGCACTATTGCTGCAGTTGGGAATAACAGCGTTGGCATTATAGGAGTTGCACCAAAAGCAAGGATTATGGCAGTAAAAGGACTTGATGACAATAACAGTGGTTTTACATCTAATTTAGCTCAATGCATTAGATATGCTGCTGACAAAGGGGCGAGTGTGATTAGTAATAGTTGGGGGAACTCGTCTAGAACGCCTTCGATCCCTGTAGCAGAAGATGCCATTGACTACGCATATGACAATTTTGGGTGCGTAGTAGTATTTGCTGCTGGGAATGAGGATGACGATGTCGCTTATTACTCTCCGCCCAACTACTCCAAAACTATCGCTGTAGCATCAGTTGACCATACTGATGCAAAGGCCTCATTTTCAAATTGGGGTGATGAGATCGACGTAGCAGCGCCAGGGGTTGATATCCTTTCATTGCGTTCAGGAGTAATGGAGTATCGTAGAATGAGCGGAACAAGTATGGCCTGTCCTCATGTTTCAGGGATGGCCGCCCTTATACTTAAAAAAAATCCGGCCTTATCGCAAGAGGAAGTGCGTGATAGAATCTGCTTTTTTTCTGATGATCTGGGCGATGCGGGAAAGGATATCTATTTTGGCTATGGAAGGGTAGATGCTTACAGGGCAACAGCAGTAAATGATCTTGGGATTTCTATAACCTCTCCCGCTGATGAGGACTATATTCAGGATACTGTAAATATAGTAGGAAGCGCATTTGTTGATTCTGTATTAAGTGAGTTTCAAAAATATGAACTTCACTATGCGCCTTCAGATAACCCTGGGAGCACTACTTTAGTTACTTCTTCTACTACCTCTGTACAAAATGGGACGTTGGGGACGTGGGATACTACGTCATGTTCAGAAGTGGGATATATTCTTACTCTGACTCTGCACCTCGTATCGGGTAGGGAAATTACTAACAGTATAGACGTAACTATCGATAATGTTAGTGAACCTCCCGTGTTTAGCCTCCCTGACAAAAAAGGAGTTCCAATAGGAAGACTCTTAGAATTTCAAGCAGTGGCTACAGATCCTGATGATCCAGGAACTCCGCAGGGGAGTTTAATATATTCTGCAGCTAATCTCCCTTCAGGTGCTACATTTAGTCCAGCTACTCAAGTTTTTTCGTGGCAGCCGACTGTATCCGACAAAGGCATCTACACAACTACCTTTACTGTGAGCGATAGTGAATATAGTGTAGACCATGATATTACTTTTACTACTGTAGTGTTAGAAGAGACCCAAATAACTAACAATTCTTATTATCAAGGATCCCAAGCCATCCATCAGGAAAAAATTGTCTGGCATGACAACCGCAACGGAAACTACGACATCTATATGTATGACCTTTCTGCAAGCGAGGAAACCCAAATAACCAATGACTCGTCTAATCAAGTAAACCCAGCGATTTATGAAGACAAAATTGTCTGGAATGACTACCGCAATGGAAACTACGACATCTATATGTATGACCTTTTTACAAGCCAGGAAATTCAGATAACCAGCGATCCTTCTACTCAACACACCATAGCTATTTATGATGACAAAATCGTCTGGCAAGACGAACGCAACGGAAACTACGACATCTATATGCATGACCTTTCTACAAGCCAGGAGACCCAGATAACTAGCGATCCTTCTACTCAAGATAACCCAGTTATCTACGATGATAAAATTGTCTGGATGGACCAACGAAACGGAAACTACGACATCTATATGTATGACCTTTCTGCAAGCCAAGAGATTCGGATAACTACAGACGGTTCTGACCAGAAATATCCAGCCATTTACGATGACAAGATTGTCTGGAAGGATGAACGAAACGGAAACGCTGACATCTATATGTACAACCTTTCTTTAAGCCAGGAGATCCAGATAACCAGTGATTCTTCTTACCAGCTTGGCCCCGCCGTCTATGGAGACAAAATCGTCTGGCAGCGCTATAAGTATGAGAATGGAAACCGTAATGACATCCATATGTATGACCTTTCTACAAGCCAGGAAACAGAGATAACCAACGAATCTCATCCTCAATGTTCACCAGTTATCTACCAGGATAAAATTGTCTGGCAGGAAGAGGACGGAACCGGAAACAACTACAATATCTATATGGCTAGTTTTAGTTTTCTCCCCCAGATCACCTCTATCAGCCCTACAAGTCTTTTGCCAGGAGATGTTTTTACAATTACCGGAACTAATCTTGGCTATACCCAGGGTACCTCGTACGTAGAGTTTGCAAATGCAGTACAGGCAGTTATAGGATCCTGGTCTAATACTGAAATTACATGTAGCACCCCTTCTGCGGCAGAGACAGGTCTGGTAAAGGTAGTTACTTCTGGCGGTGAGAGTAACGGGATCAATGTTACTGTCGCTCACCCGCCGGTATTAGACCCTATTGGCAGTAAAGTAGTTAACAAAGAGAGTTTATTAAGTTTTACTGTTTCAGCAACTGACGGTGACGAAGATAGTCTGACTTATTCAGCGTCAAATCTACCTACTGGGGCAACCTTTGTCCCTGCCACTAGAACCTTTAGCTGGACTCCGGCTGTTGATCAGGCAGGGGTATATTCTGGTGTGCACTTTGAAGTAACCGACGGTACGCTCACGGATTCAGAGGATATAATCATAACCGTAAATGAAGTAGCTGGCACACCGGCGCTCGACCCGATAGGTAATAAGACAGTCGATGAGGGTGTCTTATTAACTTTTACAATTATTGCATTTGACCCAGAGGATGATATCTTAACTTATTCAGACTCCAACTTACCTGCGGGTGCGAGTTTTAATCCAGCAACAAAGACTTTTACATGGACCCCGACACATTATGACGCGGGCGTGTATTCAAATGTGCGCTTTGAGGTAACAGACGGTTCGCTCACCGATTCAGAGGATATAACCATAACTGTAAATAACATAAACGGCCCTCCTGTACTTGACACGATAGGTAATAAAACAATCGATGAGAATATACTATTAACTTTTACTATAAATGCAGAGGAGCCGGATGGAGAAACCTTGACTTACTCAGCATCAAATCTACCCACAGGCGCAAATTTTAACTCTGCCACTAAGACATTTACCTGGACGCCTACATATGATGATGCAGGGACATATCCTAACGTGTATTTTGAAGTAAGTGACGGGACATATACTGATTCAGAATATATAACAATAACAGTAAACAATGCTAATAGAGCTCCTCTCCTTGATGCAATCGACAATAAGACAGTTGATGAAAATGTTCTTTTGACTTTTGCAATAACTGCCACTGACCCTGACGGAGAGAGCTTAAGTTATTCAGCCAGCAACTTACCAGCTGGTGCAAGTTTTGATGGAGCGACTCAAGTATTTAGCTGGACGCCGACATATGAACAATCAGGCATTTATAACAATGTACATTTTGAAGTAACAGATGGCTCGCTAACTGACTCAGAGGATATAACTATAACTGTATACGAGATTGCAGTTTCGATAACTTCCCCCGTTGACGGAGGCTATGTAGTAGGAACCGCAGATATAATAGGGAGTGCATTTATTGGTTCTGCTGAAAATGGTTTACAGAGTTATGAACTTTACTATGCGCCTGTAGATACTCCAGAAAGCACTACTTCGATCATTTCATCTACTACTCCTGCGCAAAATGACGTATTGGGGACATGGGATACTACTCAAGATTCAGAAGGGGAATATGTGCTTTCTTTAAAGGTTATTCGTGTACTCGGAGAAGAAATTACTACAAGCATAAATGTAACGATAGATAATGTCAGCGAGACACCTCAATTTACTACCTATGACAAGAAAGGAGCCGCAATAGACAGGCTCTTGGAATTAGAGATAGAGGCAGTCGACCCTGATGATCCATCTACTCCTGAAGGTACTTTAACATATTCTGCGGCAAACCTTCCTACAGGGGCTTCGTTTAATCCAGCGACTCAGATTTTCTCCTGGCAGCCAAGTGACACTGATAAAGGTATCCACACAGTTACTTTTACTGTAAGTGATAGTGAGTTTACGGTAGTTCAAGATATTGCTTTTATGACATTAGTCTTAGAAGAATTCAGAATCACTCCCGACCCTTACGATCCAGGATCCCCAGACATATATGGAGATAAAATTGTCTGGAGGGACCTTCGCAACGGATACAACGACATCTATATGTATGACCTTTCTACAAGCCTGGAAACCAACATAACCAATGATTTTCTTCGTCAATACAGACCAGCTATTTATGAAAATAAGATTGTCTGGGTTAGAAGCAACGACATCTATATGTATGACCTTTCTATAAGTCAGAAGACCCAGATAACTAGCGATTCTTATAGTCAAAATTGCCCCACCATCTATGGAGACAAAATCGTCTGGCATGACAAACGGACCGGAAACTGGGACATCTGGATGCATGACCTTTCTACAAGCCAGGAAACCCAGATAACCAGTAACACTTATATTCAACAGTGGCCAGCTATCTACCAGGAAAAAATTGTCTGGGAGGACTGGCGGCGCGGGGATGATGCGAGAGACATATATATGTATGATCTCTCTACAAGCCAGGAGATTCGAATAACCACAGACAGTTCTAATGGAAGAGACCCAGCCATTTATGATGACAAAATTGCATGGGAGGATACTCGAAGCGGAGACTGGGATATCTATATGTATGATCTCTCTACAAGCCAGGAGACCCCAATAATCAACGACTCCTCTAATAACTGGAGAGTTGATATTTTTAAAGATAAGCTTGTATGGGATGACAACCGAACCGGAAATCTTGAGATCTATATGTACGATATATCTACAGGCTATGAAATTCAAATAAGTAGTGTTGGCCATTCTATGAGATATGATGCTGCTATCTACGAGGACAAAATAGTCTGGAAGGATAACCGAAATGGAAACTACGATATCTATATGGCTAGCTTTGTCCTTCTTCCACAAATTCTTTCTGTCGATCCTACAAGCATCATAGTAGGCCGCACTTTTACAATTGCTGGAACGAACTTTGGGTATAGTCAGGGTACCTCGCGAGTAGAGTTTGAAAATAGTACGCAGGCAAATATAGAAAGTTGGTCTAATGCCGAGATTACATGTAACGCGCCCCCGGCTGCTCAATCAGGCCTGATAAAAGTTATTACTGAAGGCGGAGAAAGCAATGGGGTCAGTGTTACCGTTGCTCTTAATTCCGAACCAGTGCTCGAATGGACAGGCGAAGCAGGATATGTAAGCGACGGCCTTGATCCAGAAATAGGTAATGCCGTGACTAATTTCATATTCAAGATAAAGTATATAGACTTAGATGGAGATGCACCCACAGTCTATGAACTCTATGTAGACAGAAATGGCGACGGAGATTACGTAGATGCAAGCGAAGTAGTTAATATGACCTCAAGTGGGAGCGATTATGTAAATGGTGTGATCTATACTTATACAACCACCATTCCTTATTCTTCAGGTGGCGCAAACTGCGCTTATTATTTCAGATTTTCTGATGGGACAGATTTTGCAACTGGAAATATCGCTCAAGCAATCAGCTCGCCAACTGCCATAAATAAACCTGATATATCTCAGACATTAAACATAACAATAGATCGCGCGAATTGGTCGCTATTGGACATCCAGGCAGGTTCCATGCATGTTATAGACAGTTTAAATAAGATCCAGGTGACCAATAGCGGGGATGGAGTAGAGACTTATAGTCTAAAAATAATCAGTGAGGCAAATTGGTCAGCTGCTAATGATAAAGATGGGGCAGATATCGATATTTTTGTATTGAGCGCAATATTTAGCGGGGAACTAGAGACAGACATAGATGCTACATACTTCAATGAGTCAGCCAATGACGATGTAATATTAGTAGATACTGCGCAAAATGCAAGCGCTACCACGTTTGGAAGCGATCGCACATCGCAGAACGGCCTTTTAGTCCCCTCTACAGGCGTAAGAAATCTATGGCTTGAGTTTAAGGCACCGACAAAGGATACGATAGGAGGAGAGCAGTCTATCTCCGTAACTATAAACGCTGAAGCTCCGTAAAGGAGCCAAGAAAAAAGCCTTATGATATAAATAAACTTTAAATGAAAGGAGGGAAAGACAAAAAATGGAAAAACATCTAAGAACGATCATTGCAACAGCAGTATTGATACTAGCTCTTTCATCAACTGCAGGCGCAGGAGAGTCAGAGACATTTGACGTGACTGTCTCGATCACAGCATCAGCTAGTATCTCAGTAACAGGTGGACCGATTAATTTCGGGACAATGGGTGTTGGTAGTACGGATGTTTCCAGCAGCGCCATTACAGTCACAAACGATGGTTCAGGGAGCGATCAGACGTATTCAGTAGCCTTGGTTGACCCGAGTGGCTGGACAGCAGTAACTGCTGCACCAGGATTCGATGAGTATCGCTTGAGTGCCGCATTTGACGCTGACGGTGCATCAATCACCTGGAGTCCGACCAATCATGCGTTAACAACAACATCTACAGCATCAAGCGCGAGTAAGTTCGCTGGTGATCAGTCAGGGACAGCTGTGCCCTACAACGAAACCAGAAGCCTGTATTTACAGCTAGAGACGCCTTCGGCAACAGCAAGCCCGAGCGCAAAAACAATACAGGTTAGTATAACAGCTTCTGTAGATTGATAAAAGGAGTTCGCCTGGCGTATAATGCTAGCAGAGAGACTTCTAGGAGAAGCATGTGCCTGATGAAAGGAGGTATATGTCAATAAAAGTTTTTAAGAAGACTAGATTTATTGTTACTATGTTTTTGGTGGTGTGGATCTTGTGTCCAGTTCCATCTTACGCAGATGGCCTAAGAACAGGATTTGGCAAGGTCATATTAGAAAACGTTCCTAAGGGGAAGGAGTACAGCATGCGTAGGGATTCTAAATTTCCCCTGATTATTGAGAACGAAAGTGACAGGACGGTTGAGTTGAAAATAGAAGTTTTAGTGCCAGAAGGAGAAGAGATCCAGGAAGGATATGAGGCTATCCCTGATGCAGATTGGATAACCTTGGAAAAAGAGATCTTCATAATAGGACCTCGTGCTGAAGCTGAGACTGACGTAATGATCCATGTTCCAGATGATGATGATTATCTCGGAAGAAGGTTCCATGTATTTATCTGGTCATATACGATAGGAGAGGCAATAGGGCTAGGCATCAAAAGTAAATTACTTTTTAATATAGGAAGGCCTGATGAAGAATAGATGCTAATATGAAAAAACCAGTTTTAATAATATTATTTGCTATTATATTTATATTAACCGTGCCATGCGCTTGGGCAGGGGAGACTTGTGTCTTTAATGTAATAGTCGAGATCGATGCTACTCCACCCGAGACCAAACATGACTATGATGATTCATGGCGCAGCGCAGACTTTACCATTAATCTGTCTGCTAGCGATACGCAAAGTGAAGTCGTAGATACCTATTATAAGGTCGATGAAGGACCGCAAGAATCTGTAGGTGTAGCAGGCCAGCCTCTTGTAACCATAGAAGGAGCGGACAATACCTTAGAATACTGGAGTGTAGATGAATATGACAATGAAGAATTACCACATAATATGCTTTCAGGCATTAAACTAGATAAGACCCCTCCATCTCTTAGTATCACAAATCCGGAAGATGAAGCCGTCTTTACCGAAGCTCATATAGAGATCGATGGCACAGTAAGTGATGATTGTTCTGATGTGGAGGATATCGAGATCGATGTAGAGGGTACATTTTATACACCTACACTTGAGAGTGATGGCAGTTTTTCTCTAGGAGGGGCTGACCTTATTGGCGGTCCAAACAACATCACAGCTTTAGCCCGAGATATAGCAGGTAATGAAGGAGAATACAATATCACTGTGTTTTTAGGCTGGGTCCTGCATTTAGACATCCCTTATTATGAGATAGGAGATTACTATAGCGGCGCAGCCTCTTCGCAGATGATTTTAAACTATATAAGAGGTGGTGTAGCAGATGAACTTACTCAAGAAGAGATCTATAACTATGGCCACCCGTTGAATTATTATCAAAATAACTCTATTTTGGAGATGGATCCAAGGGCAATGAATTATGCCCTAGGACATTTTGATCCATATGATGCATCTGATGCATACGGATACGGAGATCCTTATAAAGGATATAATTTTTCAATAGCGGCCTTTAACGACGACCAATTCACTGAATATTTAAGAGATATTATCCACTGGATGGATTTTCCTGTCACAATCGGCTATTGGTGGTTAGGTGGGGATCTTGTAGCATGGCCTAATACACCCTCGGCTGTACCGGCCTATGGAAGTTATGAACACTGGATTGTAGTAAATGGCGCTGCAACAGATCAAGATCCCATGCCCGCGCCAGTTAGTAACCCCGGGCATACACCAGACTTTACAGTATACGGAGTATGGTTGACAGATCCCTCACCCAGCGGGATAGGTCAGGATCTATATGTAACACCACAATCTTTACAGGATACCTATCTACTGCCGCTTGTAACTTCTGATCACTATAATGGTAAGTATCTACAAGTAGCAGAGCCTCCTGCAGAGCAAAGCGATGCGCATGTCGAGATGGCAGAACCAAAGGTAAATGACCAGACCCTTAAAGCAATAGAGATAGCCAATGCTATAACTGAAGATATCCCAGAGAATCTATCCGTATTTGAGAAGAACTTAATGAGCGCCAAAAGGCACATCTACGATAGGGCATTGGTGGTAGATCTTAAAGAGGATACTAATCTATCTTCTTTAGCAAAAGAAGGTAGCTCGCTAGAATCTGTCTTTACCTTTGATCAAGAATCTCCTATTGAACTTGACTGGGAAAAGATAGTCGATTCCTCTCTTTTAACAGATGAAGGATTTAAGAATGCCTTTAACGGCTCTCAGGCAAGAAGCTTCATAAAGGTAAGACGCACTGATAAAGAAAACAACTTCTACTATATAATCCCATTCGATAAATACGATAAAGGTGAATTTCTGACTTATGTAGCGATAAGTATCAATACCGAAGACGGAAGCTTTAAAGAGGCCTCATGGGTTAAGGAGCCCACGAGATTCATACAGATCGATAGAGAAAAGGCAATGGCGCTTTTATGCTCAGAATATCCCGATCTTTTGAACACAGAGTTAACCGCTGAATTAATCTGGGAACCTGGCGGATATTCGCTCTCACCTTTCTATCCATATTGGAGGATTGCTTC
>JBHPHW010000038.1:0-8295 GCA_042570105.1 Candidatus Omnitrophota bacterium
TGGATATGCCTGATATGTAAAATATAAGCCCTGCATATAAATACAACGGGACCCAGTATTTTAAAAAACTATTTCTCAAGTTTGCAGCCACCCTCTTCTTTTTTACTGCATGTAGAGCAAGGGGATTCGGATTTCGGGTTTTCTTCTCTTTCCTTCTTCTTATAACTCTCGCTTCTATAATCAGTCGCGTAAAAACCGTTTCCTTTAAAAATAAAACCTGCGCCTGCGCCTATTAATCTTTTTACCTTGCCTTTACATGTCTTATCAGAACATAAAGACAGAGGCTTATCGCTCATTTTCTGGAATACGTCAAAAACCTTTCCGCATTTCTGGCATTTATATTCGTATGTAGGCATTCTAGCTCCTTTATTAATGGCCGCGAGCCTTGAATAATCCCTTTACCTTATCCATAAATAACTTGGCTAGCGGGCTGACATTATCACTGCAGGCCTTCGCAAACTCTTTCAATATGCGCTTCTGTTCTGAATTGAGACGGGTGGGAGTTTCTACAACGATCCTCACATGCTCATCACCCGAACCATAACCTCTTAATCTCTTTATGCCTTTATCCTTGAGTCTGAAAATCTTTCCGCTCTGAGTGCCTTCTGGTATCTTCATCTCCACGCTGCCATTTAATGTCGGGACCTCTATTTCTCCACCGAGAGAAGCTACTGTAAAACTAATCGGCACATCACACACTATATCATAACCGTGTCTTTCAAAAATAGGGTGGTCTTTCACGTGTATATAAATATAAAGATCCCCTCTCACTCCGCCTTTCGAACCTATCTCCCCTTCTTCTTGCACTCGCAATCGCGAACCTGTATCAACGCCAGCTGGTATAGAGAGCTCGATCTTTTTTGTGACCCTGGACCTCCCGGTGCCACTACACTTGAGGCATGGATTTTTTATAATCGAGCCTTCACCTCTACATTTAGGGCATATCTGCGTCATAATACCAAAACCCGTGGACTGCAAAAGCTGCCCTTTGCCTCCACAAGTGGGACATTTAGTTTTCTTTGTGCCGGGTTTCGACCCCTCGCCATCACAAATATCACATGTTTCGTTGCGGGGAATATTTATTGTCTTTTTTACACCGAATGCCGCACCCTCAAAAGAAATCTCGATCTCGTACTCTAAATCCCTTCCACGTCTCGGGCCACGGCCTCTTCGCGAGGTAGATCCTCCGCCAAACATCCCGAAGCTGCCCAATATATCCTCAAAGATGCCCCCGCCAAAACCCATGTCCTCAAAAATACTGCCAAAATCAGCTCCCCTAAAAATATCTTCATGGCTATAGTGTGAATCTATACCGGCATGACCAAACTGGTCGTACTGACTTCTCTTTTGAGGGTCGGATAACACAGCATATGCCTCTGAAATCTCCTTAAATTTTTCCTCAGATTCCTTCTTTTTATCAGAACTAACGCGGTCCGGGTGATATTTAAGGGCAAGGTTTCTGTATGCCTTCTTTATATTATCAAGACTTGCGCCTTTTTGAACTCCTAAAATTTCGTAGTATTCGCGTTTTGTAGACATCATTGTTTAGTGATTACTTCTCCTTGTATTCCGCGTCGATCACATCATCATCACTTTTTTTCTTCGGTTCTTCAGCGGATTCACCTGCTGTAGCTTGAGAAGCCCCGACACCTGCTGTCCCCGGCTGGGCGCCTTGTGCCTGCTTCGCCTGGGCTGCTTTATATACCTCTTCGGCTAATTTATGCGCTGCCTTGGATAGCTCCTCCATCTCTTTTTTAATCTTTTCTGCGTCACTCCCTTTTATGGTCTCTTTTAGATCATTCAATTTTCTCTCAATATTCAATCTCTCATCCTGCGTTACCTTATCCCCGTAATCCTTTAAGGATTTTTCAACAGAATACACAAGTGTATCTGCCTGATTTTTTACTTCTACTTCCTCTTTCTTTTTCTTATCCTCTTCGGAAAACTTTTCTGCTTCCTTGACCATCTTTTCTATCTCTTCCTTTGATAATTTTTTAGACGCTGTTATTTTAATGGTCTGTTCCTTGCCTGTTCCCAGATCCTTTGCGCTCACATGTACAATACCATTTACATCAATATTAAAGCTAACCTCTATCTGCGGCATGCCGCGAGGGGCTGGAGGTATACCCACCAGGTCAAACCTCCCTAGCTCAGTATTATCATTCGCCATTTGGCGCTCACCTTGTAAAACCCTTACAGTAACCGCTGTCTGGTTATCAGCGGCTGTTGAGAATGTCTGGCTCTTTTTTGTAGGTATACTAGCATTTCGTTCAATAAGTTTTGTGCACACACTTCCGAGCGTCTCGATACCCAGGGAAAGAGGCGTTACATCAAGCAACAACACTTCCTTTGCATCGCCTTTTATGATCGCGGCCTGTGTTGCTGCCCCCAGCGCAACGCATTCCATAGGGTCTATGCCGCGTTCTATCTTCTTACCTACATGCTCTTCTAAAAATTTATGTATAATAGGCATCCTTGTAGGGCCGCCTACCATAATAATCTTATCTATATCTCCCGGAGAAAAACCTGAGTCCTTCAGTGCCTGGTCTACAGGATCTTGACATCTATCTACGATAGGTGAGACCAGTTCTTCCAGTTTTGCCCTGTTAATAGCCATCGTGAGATGTTTCGGCCCGCTGGCATCTGCAGTGATAAACGGAAGATTTATATCTGTTGTCAGGGTGCTTGAAAGCTCTACCTTTGCCTTCTCAGCTGCTTCCCGTAGGCGCTCGGTTGCCATCTTGTCATTCTTAAGGTCTATGCCTGTCTCTTTCTTAAACTGATTTACGATATAGTCTATCAATACATCATCCATGTCTGTCCCACCAAGATGTGTATCTCCACTTGTTGCTATTACGTGAAAAGCGCTTGCTTTTGCTTCTTCGCTGTATCCCATTTCCATAATGGTAACATCCAGCGTGCCGCCGCCAAAATCAAATACCATGATCTTTAACTCTTTACCGACCTTATCCAGGCCATATGCAAGGCAGGCAGCAGTTGGTTCATTGATTATCCTCAAGACCTTAAGCCCTGCGATCTCTCCTGCGTCCTTTGTTGCCTGGCGCTGGTTATCGTTAAAATAAGCAGGACAAGTAACAACTGCTTCTTCGACCTTAGTCCCGAGATAGCTTTCGGCATCCTGCTTTATCTTCTGAAGGATAAATGATGAGACCTGCTGAGGGGAATATTCTTTGCCGTTGACCTTGAATTTATGGTCAGTCCCCATCTTTCTCTTTGCGGCGTAAATCGTACCCTCAGGGTTTACTGCGGCTTGTCTCCTTGCCGGTTCTCCGACAAGCTTCCCGCCATCCTTAGTAAATGCTACAAAAGACGGAAACGCCTTCCCGCTCGCTACCCCTGCCCCTTCTGCGCTTGGTATAATGGAAGGGCGTCCACCTTCCATTACTGATGCCGCAGAATTCGATGTACCTAGATCAATCCCTATTACCTTAGCCATTTTGTTCCTCCTTTGCTCGTTTCGAAACTTTTACTTTTACCGGACGTATAATGCGCCCATTTAAGGTGTATCCCTTCTGAAATTCTTCAACTACATGATCTTCAGGATGTTTATCAGTCTCTTCCTGCATCATCGCTTCATGCTCATGAGGATTAAAAGGTTTTCCATTTGCCTCTATCTCCTTTACGCCAACCTGCTTTAAAAAAGCCTTCAGGTCTTTCCCTATCATCTCAACGCCTTTATATAATACGTCAAAATCATGTTTGGATTTACCCGCCTTTACTGCGCGTTCAAAATCATCCAATATCTTCAAGATCTCCAATATTATCTCTTCATTGGCAAACTTGATGAATTCTATCCTTTCCTTCTCGAGGCGCTTTTTGTAATTATCAAAATCGGCCTGAAGCTGCAAGAGTCTATCAAAGTACTCCGTAGACTTCTCGGCCTTATCCTTTAAGGCCTGAAACTCCTCAAAATTCAAAAGCATCTTATTCTTCTTGTTGTGAGTCTCTCTTACTTCAGCCAAGGTCTTCTAACGCCTTCCCCAAAATATCCGATAGATACCCAACAGCAGATATCACCTTGCCATATTCCATCCGGGTGGGGCCTATTGCCCCCAATACCCCTATTGCCCTATTTCTAATCTTATAATTACAGGTAACAACTGTATAATTTTGGATAGCCTTACAGGCGTTTTCCCTGCCTATATGCACCTTTATGCCATCGGTCTCTATGTCTTCATTAAATAAATCCAGTATATCTTTTTTTTCTTCAAAAAGTTTTAAAAATAACCTTGCCTTTGATATATCTTTGAACTCTGGATAGGACATGAGGCTGGTCGCGCCTTCGAAATACATCCTATCTTCCATTTTTAATAAACTTGGAGCCGAGAGTATAAGCATCGCCTTTTTAAAAAATGTGTAAAAAGAATCGCGTTGCTCCAAGAGTCTCCGTCTAAGATAATTCTGTATCTCTTCCAAAAACATACCATCAAGTTCTTGATTTAAGAATTCGGATATCCTTAAAAGCTCCGATCTGGTAAGCTCCTCCTCTATATCCAGCATAGAATTTTTCACTATCCCCGAACCCGTAATAAGCACTGCGAGGATATGTGAAGAATCTATGTGTATAAATTCTATCTGTTTAAAAACACTTCTTTTAAGTCTGGGAGTAAGCACTATACCGGCTACATTTGTTATAATGCTGACAGCCCTTGAGGAAGCCTCCATCAAAGATTCAAAATTCTCACAACCTTTATTAACTATTTTAGTGATCGTAGCCTCTTCCTCTTTTGTCAGGTGTTTTGGCTCTAAAAGACAATCAACATAAAATCTATACCCCTTGTCAGTGGGGACTCTACCCGCAGAAGTATGGGGATGGGTAATAAGGCCTCTTTCTTCAAGGTCTACCATGATATTGCGCACGGTCGCAGGAGACATAGCCCATCTGGATCTCTGTGAGATAGTACGTGACCCCACAGGAATAGCACTCTCTATATATGATTCCACTATAGAGCACAATATCTTTTTTCGTCTCTCTTCAAGGTCAAAATGTTTCATAGTAAGTTAGCACTCTAACACTTAGAGTGCTATTTGTCAAGCAAAAAAAATAGCTCATTAGATTGACCGCGAGCCTTGAGCATTCCATGGCAACAACTTTTTTAATCGCACAGGGACTGTTGCCTCGATATATATGGATTCAGGTCTATGGACTATTTTGTGTACTTTGCCGTATTTATAGATCAAGTTTACTACATCCATCCTCGTATTTGCGAGTTCTATTTTTATATCGGTAACGAGTCCGGGCAATAAATTTACGATTTCATCTATCAGTTGCTCCATCCCCTCTCCTTTTAAACTAGACAACAATATTGCGTTTCTGAACCCCTTCTTAAGACGCCCAAGATAATGACCGTCATTTACTAAATCGATCTTATTGAGCACATTGATAATAGTCTTATTCTCCGCGCCTAATTCCTCCAGTACATTATATACCGCCTCGTCTAATTTATGGATCTGTGGATTTGAAGAATCAAGCACATTTATCAGTATATCTGCTGCCTTAACCTCTTCCAGCGTAGCCCTAAAAGATTCTATAAGATGGTGGGGAAGATTATATAAAAAACCCACTGTGTCATGAAAAAGCACCTTCAATCTATTGGGCAGCATGTAACTCCTTGCGACTGGGTCCAGCGTACTAAATAGTTTGTCAGCGGTCAATTTTCTGGAATTTGTAAGCCTATTTAAAAGTGTGGTCTTTCCTGCATTAGTGTATCCGACTATTGCTATAGTTATAAGCATCATATCCTTGTGCCGTTTTCGTAAGGCCTGGCGTCTTATGCCCAGATCCTTTAATTCTACTTTTAATTTCGCAATACGCTGCCTGATCCTGCGCCTGTCATATTCGAGTATCTTTTCGCCTGGGCCGCGCGTACCAATACCGCCACCCAATCTTGAAAGCTCTACACCTCTCCCCGTAAGTCTTGGCAATCGGTATTCCAGCTGAGCGAGTTCTACCTGGAGTTTTCCCTCCATGCTCTTTGCGTGTTGCGCGAAGATATCCAATATAAGCTGAGTCCTGTCGATCACCTTAATATCATCCAGGGTACTTTCTAAATTCCTGAGCTGTGTAGGGGTAAGGTCATTATTAAATACGACTAAATCTATGTTTTTACTACTAGAAAGTAAAACAAGTTCCTCAAGCTTTCCTTTTCCAATAAATAGGCTAGGGGTGGGTTTTTCTCTATTGATTATCACCTCCCCCTCTACTGAAGCGCCGCCTGAACGTACAAGTTCCCTGAGTTCACGCGCGCGTTCCTCTCTTGCCCACCCACCTTTACTCTTTAAATCCACTGTTACTAATATTGCCTTTTCCATAAATATGCCTTTTCAAAACTCGCGACCATTAAGAAGTTTGCTAGATTCGAACAGACTGCCGGGAGATATCCATTCTATGCGCGTGTCGTAACGAAACCACGTAAGCTGCCGTTTGGCAAAGTGTCTTGTATTCTTTTTCAAAAGATCTTCTGCCTCTGCGGCTGAATAGCGCCCCTTTAAATATCCCAAAACTTCATTATATCCGAGCGCCTTCCTGGCAGTGAGGCTCAATCTGGTCTTTGAAAGTCTTTTTACTTCCTGCATGAGTCCTTCCTTAAACATCTCTTCAACTCTTTTCTCTATATTTTTATAAAGCTCTTCCCTATCTACCTTCATACCAAGGATCTTTACCTTGTATTTTATAGGTTCTGTCTTTTTCTTCAGTTCAGATGGTCTTTTTTTCTCGGTGTGGAATACTTCAAGCGCCCTTATTACGCGTCTCAGATTATTGGGATGTATCTTTCGAGCAGTAACTGGATCTATCCTTTCCAGCTTTTTATACAAGTACTTCTTTCCGTAATCCTTAGAAAGCTTTTCTTGTCTCTTTCTAAACCTTTCATCCTTTTTATTAGATGGGAATAATCCGTCAATAACTGATTTTACATATAAGCCGCTACCGCCTACAAATAAAGGTGTTTTTCCTCGCTTCAAGATATCTTCTACTGCCAAAAGCGCAAGACGCCTATATTCAGCAACGCTAAATTCTTGACTAGGGGAGATGATATCTACTAGATGATGTTTTATTTCTCTTCTCTCGCTCTTAGTCGGCTTAGAGGTAAGTATATCCATACCCTTATATACGCACATGGAGTCGCAGGATATGATCTCGCTATTAAGCTTTTTGGCTAATTTTATCGAAAGTCCGGTCTTTCCTGATGCGGTGGGTCCGATTAAAAAAATTACAGGCATCTCTTTTTAAGGGATATCTCTTTCTGTGTCTCTAAAAGAAGGGCGTGGCGTTTCTCCTTCTCGCTCTTAGGCACATCATCTTTAAATTCGCTCGCCTTTGTAAATGGCCTCGGTGAATACTTAAAGATATACGCGCCATCAAATTTGATATTTTTAACTGCCTTTAGCGTATCTTCAAAATCCTCCTCTGTCTCGCCTGGAAATCCCACAATAAGATCAGTGGTAAGATTTGAATTTTTAACCAACTTTCTGAAATCCCTTACAAGTTTCTTATACTTCTCAATGGTATAGCCTCTATCCATCTTCCTGAGGATCTTATTCGAACCTGATTGTAAAGGAAGGTGGAGTTTCCTTGAGACAGATCCCAGCCCAGCCATTGCCCTGAATAAATCAAGGCCCGCGTCCTTAGGATGGCTTGTTACAAAATCTATTTCTATCCCTCCAGCTACGATCTTATCTATTTTTTTCAAAAGTTCCGGAAAATCTATTCCTTCCTTTAAGCCCTTTCCATAAGAATTTACATTCTGACCCAAAAGTGTAATCCGTTCAACACCTTTATCTATAAGCTGGGTCACCTCCTTTATGATCTCTTTTGAGGATCTACTCCTTTCCATGCCTCTTACATAAGGGACAATACAATATGAGCAGAAATTGCTGCATCCTTCCATTATCTTTACATACATAGTCTTTCCGGAAATCCTATTCTTTGAGAATTTAGGGATATCCTGCGATTTACAGCCTTTGATATAAATAAGGTGTCCTGCACCATCCCTTACCCTCTCTATGATCTCCGGGACCTTATCTAAATCACTGGGGCCGCATAAAAAATCCACTTGAGGCAGCTTCCTGAAAATATAATCTTTCTGCGCCTCTACCATGCAGCCGAGGATACCAAAAATCACCCCAGGCCGTTTCTCTTTTAAAGTTTTAAGAAGCCCTGCCTTTCCAAATACCCTATTTTCGGCATGTTTTCTGACACTGCAGGTATTGAAAAGCACTACGCTGGCATCTTCTGGATGTTCTGTAAGAGAGTATCCATCCTCCAAGAGTAAA
>JBHPHW010000039.1:0-7506 GCA_042570105.1 Candidatus Omnitrophota bacterium
TGATCAAGTTTTTCATATTATGCTCCTTATTTATTATTCTCTTTCTTCTTTAATAAGGCCTTCTCGCTTACTAAATTCTACTATGTCCTTTGCTGCTGTACGCAATAGATCTCGTCCGCGCCTTACTAGCCTTATAGATAAAGGCCTATCCCCGCGAGTCAACATATAAAAACCCATCTTCAGTTTTTTAAAGGCCAATAATATCATCTTATGCTGTCTCGCCATAAATTCCGGCGGCGTTAAAGTTTCTAAAATATCTATGCCTTTATGCATCTCTCTAATGGCCCCTTCTAAGGGCAATAATTTCTGACTTAAATTCCTCGAAGTGACCTGGATATTCGTCAATATCGGATTGATCTTTCCCAGATATTCCTTCATCTCGTCTCTTTTATCTACTGAATATACGATACCATTGAAAGAGAAAAATGTAAGGACCGTTATAAAGAAAACTAGTTTAATCTTTCTTGTCCGCATCTTCTATGTCTTCGGATCCTGTTACGTAATCATCTGTAAAATAGATCTTTTTCCTCCTTGAGAAATGTCTAAAGTCGAGAGGGGTGCCGGGAAACCATGCTTCATATATCCACGCCTCTTTTTTAAGCCCGGCATCATCATAACCCATATCTATTACATCGGTAGGCTCACCCCAGTTTTCAATGACGTCCCCTTTACTCGTGCCAGGGGTTACCATCGTCTTTGTCCCGAGGGGGTGAGTCAATGCGTACTGCGCAGTTGGCACTTTTACGTCCGCGCAGCCTGATAAACATAAAACAATCATCATTACTAAAGAAAACCCCACAGCTATGCTACGCATAACATCCTCCCCATGTTCAAGGCATGGCCTTGGTTATTTAACAATATACTCCACTAGTCTTATATTAAAATCTTCTATATCTTTAAAATCCCCTCTGTAAGCGCTAAAAAGCGCGTCTCTAAAAGCCCTGTCTTCGAGTATCAATTCAGAAAATATTCTGAACTTCTTCCTGCCATATTGTGTAATGAGAAATTCCACCAGCTTTTCTGACTGGGCATAGAAAAGTTCTCTAAGTTCTTTCCCTGCAGGATAACTCACCATGCGTATAAGATCCCCTAGCAGGATATGCTTCTGTCCTCTTATATATTTCATAAGAAGTTCATTCGAGACGCTGGTAACACTTGCCTCGTAATTTGCAAGACCTTCATTCAGCCACAAAGGTATAGTGCGATCATTGGCTATCTCCTTAAATATAAGGTGGGTCAATTCATGAGGAAAGGTAATGGCCAGATACCCGTCTGATATGGCGCATAGAAACATCTCTCTTTCATTGTAATTTGGCACAAACCCCCCTACTAGCCCAGCATTAAATCCGATCTCCTCCAAAAAATCCTTCCATTTACTAACGTTTTCAACAATATATATGCGGCATTTTTTATCCCACTTTATCTCATCTTCAGCGCCAAGATCGTAAGATATCTTCTCAAAATAATATTCCGCCTTATCGCTGACTATCTTTCCCTGAGAAAGTTCTCTATAAAATATCGAAAAGTGTTCGGTCTCTCGAATAAACCAATTACCCCTCTCGAGCAATCTCTTCGCAAAAGAAGACCTTTCTTCTTTGTCGCCCTTATATGAAAATCTCTTCTCGCCGGATCCCTTATCGATCTCTTTGACTATGCTTGCGGCCTGTAGTCTTTCCTTTTGCTCCAGATTAACCCATTCACCCTTATATTCAACAAGCCCTGTTCTCTCTCGCTCCTCTTCAAGAAGATCTTTTTTTATCTCCTCCGCTTCTCTCTTGGATTGTTCGTCTTCCCATGCATCTTTCATCCTCGCATGTTCAGTATTTGGGCCCCTTTCTATTTCTTCCACGTCTTGTTTGGAAAAAGAAACTACGGCCCCGATATTTATCCTTATCTCTATAGTCTCTTCGTCTTCCTTAGCTATAATACCTGAGACCTTATTCCCATTTTTTAAATGTATAGTGTCTGCAAATAGGTGGGATAGAGAAAACGAAAAAATGCAAATCGCAATAAGAAAGGATTTTCTTAGCATATAAATGTCGAACTAAACCACCAGATTCACTAACCTCCCCTTTACTATTATAAACTTCTTAGGGGCCTTGCCTTCTGTCCACTTATTGACAGTAGGATTTTCTAACACAATCTTTTTAATTTCATCCTCGCGAGCTTTAGAAGAAACCTCTACCCTCGCCCTTACCTTGGAATTTATCTGGATAACCATTGTGATCTTGTCCTGACTAAGCGCTGCTTCCTCATATACAGGCCAATCTGCCTTAAAAATGCTTTCTTTATTGCCTAACTTCTCCCACATCTCCTCGGCAATATGCGGAACAAATGGCGCAAGTAGGATCACAACAGTTTCAATAGCTTTCTTCAATTCGTGACTTTTGAGGCGTGAGGCGTGACTCGTAAAAGCATAGATCTCATTGACTAACTCCATTATCGCACTCAGGGCAGTATTAAAATGGAATGCGCCTTCCATGTCTTCTGTAACCTTCTTGATCGTAAGGTGGATCTTACGTTTAAGCGGGTCTGGATGGCTACTGGCCTTAGCCTGCGAAATGTTTTGCGCACCTTGAGGATTACCCCCTCCCTCAACGAGTCTAAAGGCCCTGTTTAAAAACCTAAAGCCGCCTTCTACTGCGCGCTCATTCCATTCAGCATCCTTCTCAGGCGGCCCGATAAACAGTGTGTAAAATCTAAGTGTATCTGCGCCATATCTATCAATGAGCGTATCAGGGCTTACAACATTCCCTTTTGACTTGGACATCTTTGCCCCATCCTTTACGATCATTCCCTGAGTAAAAAGCCTTGCAAAGGGCTCCTTGAAACCTACATGCCCCATATCATAGAGCACTTTTACAATAAACCGAGAATACATCAAATGTAGAATCGCATGCTCCACTCCCCCGATATACTGATCTACTGGCAGCCACTTATTGACCATATCTTTGTCAAAAGGTTTTCTCTTATCATCCGGAGATAAGAATCGCAAAAAATACCAGCTTGAATCCACAAAGGTATCCATCGTATCTATCTCGCGCCTTGCTTTTGAATTGCATTTTGGACAACTTGTTTCCACGAAATCCTTGGCATCCTTTAAAGGCGATTCTCCATGCGGCTTGAACTCAAGTTTTTCAGGTAACATTACTGGAAGGTCGCTTTCCTTTACTGGTTGGATGCCGCACTTATCGCAATAGACTATGGGGATAGGCGCGCCCCAGTACCTTTGTCTGGAGATCAGCCAATCCCTTAACTTATAATGGACCTTTCTTCTGCCCATAGACTCCCTTTCCATGTAATCTGCGATCTTTCCCATCGCATCAAGGTTTGAGAGTCCATTAAATTCTCCAGAGTTCACCATGACACCTTCTTCAATATATGCCTCTTTCATGGTGCTTACTTTAAGATGTTTTTTAGGATTATCTATCACGATCTCTATAGGTAAATCGTATTTTTTAGCAAACTCGAAATCCCTCTGGTCATGGGCAGGCACTGCCATTACAGCGCCAGTACCGTATTCCATCAATACATAATTTGCGATAAAGACCGGTATCTTCTTATTATTAACAGGGTTTATAACGTATCTCCCCGTAAAAATACCCTTCTTCTCGATATCAGCCGAGACCCTATCTACGATGCTTTCCTTCTTAACCTCGTCTATAAATTTCTTTATTCTGCCCTCATCTTTAGAACCTTTTATTAGATCATCGACCAAAGGATACTCTGCAGCAAGCACCATATAAGTCGCACCATAGATCGTATCCACTCTCGTAGTAAAGCAGGAGATATTCGGGGCTCGGCCTTGAACGTTTCCAGAGACCTTAAAATCTATCTCGACGCCATCACTTCTACCGATCCAATTTTTCTGCATTATCTTCACCCGCTCCGGCCAATCCTTTAATAATTTTAGATCGTCCATCAGGCGCTGGGCATAGTCTGTGATCTTGAAAAACCACTGTTCTAAATTGCGGATTTCGACCTGAGAAGAACATCTTTCGCATGCACCGTCTATAACCTGTTCGTTTGCAAGGACTGTCTGGCAAGTAGGGCACCAGTTTACAGATGCCTTTTTCTTATAAGACAAGCCCTTTTTGTAAAGTTGCAAAAATATCCACTGTGTCCATTTGTAATAATCCGGCATACAGGAAGTTATCTCTCTGTCCCAGTCATATTCTGCGCCCCAGGAATGGAGTTGCCTTTTCATAGTCTTGATATTATTTAGGGTGGAGACCTTGGGGTGTATGTTGTCTTTTATTGCTGCATTTTCGGCAGGCAGGCCAAAGGCATCCCAACCCATTGGCGCTAGGACATTAAACTTTCTCATAATCTTATAGCGGGCTACTACGTCCCCTATGATATAGTTTCTCCCATGGCCAACATGTAGACTAGAAGAAGGGTATGGAAACATCATGAGGCAATAATACTTTGGCTTTAAAGAATCGGGATCCATCTTAAATAGACCCTCTTCCTGCCACCTCTTCTGCCATTTCCTTTCGATCTCTTTAAAGGGATAGAATTCTTGTGCCATAAAAGTTATGAATAGTTCTTGTAAAAGGGGAAACAATCTTGCCGCCTCACCTCCTCGGCGGCGCTCATAGCGTGTTCGCACTTATTCGTGCGAACATTCGCTCCCTATAACCCCTTTTTAGGGTTCTCATTATCTTGGTGGAGCTGACGGGAATCGAACCCGTGACCCAACAATGCCATTGTCGTGTGATCCCGCTTCACCACAGCCCCATTTTTTCGCCGTTTTTGGTGCCGGAGGTGGGAGTCGGCGCTTCGTCCTTCGGACGAAGTCGGCCATCCGCTTTTCTGCCGATGCTCCTTTTTGTCGCATCTTTTCCTCGCTTCGCTCGGCGAAAAGCTCCATTCGACTCCCCTTCAAAAACGCTGGTGCCGGAGGTGGGAGTCGAACCCACATGAGGGGTTACCTCACACGATTTTGAGTCGTGCGCGTCAGCCAATTCCGCCACTCCGGCGCTTTCTATATACTTCCCATCCTCCTAAATTTCTCGTAACGTGCCTCTAACAACTCCTCTACAGAAACTGCCTTGAGTTCCTTTAATCCCTTTTTTATATGCTTCTTTACTGCATGAGCGGCCTTCTCCGAATTCCTGTGGGCGCCTCCCAATGGCTCCTTTATCTCACCATCAATGATCTCCAGCTCAACCAAATCCTTTGCAGTAAGCTTCAAGACCTCTGCTGCTTCAGGCGCTTTTAGTCTATCCTTCCATAAAATAGCTGCACACCCCTCAGGAGATATCACCGAGTAATAAGCGTTTTCCATCACGTAAACCCTGTCACCTATCCCTATCCCAAGGGCGCCTCCCGAGCCGCCTTCTCCTATGACTATTACAATAATGGGGACTTTTAATGTGCTCATTTCTCTTAAATTATGAGCTATAGAATTCGCCTGCCCTCGTTCTTCAGCACCTATTCCAGGATATGCGCCAGGAGTATCAATAAAAGCAATAATAGGTGTATTAAATTTCTCAGCAAGCTTCATCAATCTTATTGCCTTACGATATCCTTCTGGATGGGCGCTGCCAAAATTTCTCATTAGATTTTCTTTTGTATCTCTGCCTTTTTGATGTCCGATTACAAGAACTCTTTCTCCGTCTATCTTAGCAAACCCGCCAATAATAGCCTTATCATCCTGAAGCATCCTATCCCCATGCAACTCAATAAAATCCACCATTATCATATGTATGTAGTCTATGGTGTAGGGTCTTTTTGGATGTCTTGCAAGCTGGACCTTCTGCCATGGAGTAAGAGATTCGAACACCTCTTTCTTTACCTTCTCAAGTCTCGCCTCCAGAGTCTTTATCTCTTCTGACAGGTCTATGCTTCCATCGTATGCAAGAGATTTTAACTCAGAAAGTTTGATCTCCAGTTCCAGTATAGGTTTTTCAAAATCTAATTCACCAGCCATATTTAATGAGCACGCGACTTATGGAACAAAGTAAACATAAGTTGCTGTGCGAATTAAACCCAGCCCTCTAAGGAAAACAAGAAAAGTTTGCCTAATGTGCCTATAGAGGGGCTGGGTTCTTAGTCTACTATCGCGACCTCAATACCAACAGGGACTACTGTGTAAAGTTCTTCTACTTCAAAATCAAACATCCTTATGCAGCCGCTTGTAGCCTGATGGCCTACGCTTTCTGGTTGTACTGTCCCGTGGATACCATAACCCGGCTCAGAAAAACCAAGCCACCGTGACCCCAGAATATTATCTGGGCTTTCTGCCGGGACTATTGCGCCTTGTTTATACCACACAGGGTCCTTGATCTTATTGACTATTTTAAAAGTCCCTACCGGTGTAGAATTGTTTTTGCCTGTTGAAACTCTATATACCTTAAAAATTGTCTCATCTTTAGTAAGAAGCGTTAAAAGATTCTGAGATTTATCAATAAGTATTTTATACCTTGCCTTTGAAACCTTGAGTTTTGAATGAGCGCGTATTGTGTCGTCTTTAAGCGAATTTGAAGTCTTTATAAGGTCGATTGTAGTCCCAAATTTTCTAGCGATCTTGGAAAGCGTATCTCCTGGTGCAACCTTATAAAATACATCTTTATTAGTAGCAACGGAAGAAAAAAGTATATTTACATTAAGCTTGCCTAGCCTTTCCTGAACCTCAAGTATATTGTCTACATTTTGATATTTACTAAGTATCAGTCCATATATATCTCTTGCCTTAACAAGATCTCCTTTCTTTTCATAGGAATCTGCTATATCAAAATATGCCTCCCCCAATACATTTGAGTCGGGAAATTTAACTGCAATCTCATCTATCTTCTTCTTTGCCTCGTCTAGATTATCTTCTGAAATCAATTCTCTAATAATCTTCTGTTCTGAAAGGTCCTTTGTTTCTTTCTCTTTCCCTGCTTTAAAAGCAATGAATATCAAAACCAGTATCAATGCCAAGACAATCCCTGCGCCTAATAATCTATTCTTCACCTCTCTCGCCCTCCTATTTATCTATAACAAAAAAATGCCACGAGGACGCCCAAAAGGGCGCCTATAAGTACCTGTACGGGCGTGTGCCCTAAAAGCTGTATCAGTCTTTCCTGCTTGATGCCTTTCTGTAGATAAATATCCTCGATGATCTTATTTAGTACCTCTGCCTGCTGGCCGCTTTGCCTTCGCACGCCCTGTGCATCAAACATTATGATAAATGCAAAGAAAAACGAGATTGCAAAAAATGGGGATGAAAAACCAAATGTAAATCCAACAGAGGCAGCAAGAGCCGATACAGTCGCGGCATGAGAACTAGGCATGCCCCCCGTCCCTACAAACCACTTGAAGTTAAATTTTTTCTCGCGCACTACCCCTATTGCGACTTTTATGGTCTGAGCAAGAAGCCATGCTAAGAACACGGTTAAAAAGATCTGATTTTCACCAACACTCACAAAAAAATCCACGCACCCCTACCTTTTTTAAATCCATTCAAGATTTCGATATCTACCTTATTTCATAGTATTATATATAATAGATATGACCTAT
>JBHPHW010000040.1:0-7047 GCA_042570105.1 Candidatus Omnitrophota bacterium
CTTTGTGCTTTCTTTTATATGCAGGAGATATCTCTTGCATGGATATCTTATTATGCTCATAGCATTCTCGTCTTATTTTTCTGATTCTCTGGGTGATGCAAAAGGTATTAGTAAAAAAATAATAGTTTTTATATCTATCGTGATGATTCTTTTAGGGTTAAATTCTTTTAGGGCTATTCGTTACAATGCATTTACGACCAGGGTAGTTAATACGCATTATGAAGAGGTTGGTAAGTGGATAGAGGCGAATGTTCCTGAAGGAGAGCTTATATTTCATGCCAACTGGTCTGACTCGCAGTATTTTATAGGGCTCAATCCTAAAAATGATTATTTTGTAACACTGGATCCTGTTTATATGTATAATCGCGATCCAAGGCTTTATAAATTATATAGAGATGTTGCCTTCGGTAGGACACAAGACCCATACACTGTACTAAAGAATACTTTTAAGGTAAAATACGGATATATAGGCAAAAATTACTTCAGCGGATTGATTGACCAGATAAGACAAGATTCAAGATTTACAATACAAGCAGAAGATGTTCTTGGCGTAATCTTTAAGCTTACGTAGATTTTTGGAGAGGTGGCAGAGCGGTTGAACGCGGCGGTCTTGAAAACCGTTATGGGTGTAAACTCATCGGGGGTTCGAATCCCTCCCTCTCCGCCAGTAATTCTTACCATTTCTAACCTTAAATTCTACATATAGTTACAGACTTACCTTATTTCAATCACTTCCTGTGCCCATTTGGGGGACCATATAAGAAAATAATAGTTATATACAATGCCATCCAATAGTGTTATTATGCACTATAATGACACAAACGCTACGCCAGACAAATACTTCTTTTTACGGCCTTGGGATTGCCCCGAGAATACTGGATATACTGGATCGAATGAAGTTTACAGTCCCTACGCCGATTCAACATAAAGTCATACCTATTGCCCTAGAAGACAAAGATGTTATAGGAGTTGCGCAGACCGGCACTGGCAAGACGCTTGCCTTTGCTGTTCCTATTATTCAGCGCCTTTCCCAGAGAAAGGGCCGCGCGTTGATTCTGGTACCTACTAGGGAACTTGCTATTCAGGTTAATGAGGCGTTTCAACAGATTGCCCCGTCGTTCGGCATAAAGACAGCTGTTATTATAGGTGGTGCATCCATGCATCTGCAGCTAAACGCACTAAGAAAAAACCCGCGTGTCCTCGTTGCTACTCCCGGACGTCTTGTCGATCACATGGAGCGACGCACAGTTCTTTTGGCTGATGTAAATGTCCTGGTTTTGGATGAAGCGGATCGCATGCTTGACATGGGGTTTCTGCCGCAGATCGAAAGAATCCTTAAATTTGTCCCACGAAACAGACAGACCATGTTTTTCTCCGCAACTATACCAGGAGAAATAGTGAGAATGGCAGCCGCACAAATGAAGCTCCCTATACATGTTGAAGTCGCTCCCTCAGGGACTACCGCGGAGCGCATTATACAGGAAGTCTTTATTGTTAAGAAAACCTCGAAGCGTCAGCTTTTAATAAAGCTGCTTGACCGCTATCACGGTCCAGTACTTATCTTCTCCCGGACAAAAATAGGCGCTAAAAAGATTGCGCGCGATTTACAACGGATGAACCGCAGAGCTGCTGAGATCCACTCAAACCGTTCGCTTGCCCAGAGAAAAGAGGCCCTGAATGGTTTTAAATCAGGAAAGTATAAGATACTTGTTGCCACTGATATTGCTGCCAGGGGCATTGATGTTACAGGTATAGAGCTGGTTATAAACTATGATCTCCCGGATGACACTGAGAATTATGTGCATCGTATTGGCCGCACAGGCCGCGCAGGACACGAAGGCCGTGCTATATCTTTTGCGACACCTGAACAGGGCAAGGATGTCAGAAGTATCGAAAAACTTATTAAGACTGCCTTGCCAATAGTAGAACACCCTGAATTTCCAAAAGAAAAATTTATTGAAGAGTCAAAATATCACCAGGGCCCAAAACAGCACCAAGCTAGACGAAGAAGACACTCGAGATTCCATGGGCATGGACACCGTAAACATCACCGCCGCAATTTTTAGATTTTCATTAATTTGGTTGACAGTGGTAACAAATTAATGTATAATAGCATACAGTATAAAGTAGTAAATAAGTGAGTAGAAGTCTTTAGCCGTAAGGCAGTTAAGAATTCGCCCTACGGTTTTTTTGTTTTTCTGCCGTTGTTTACTATAATCTTAGAGGAAGGAGGTAGTAGATAATGGCAAAAGGAACAGTAAAGTGGTTCAATGACCAGAAAGGTTTTGGGTTTATTACACCTGAAGACGGCCCTGATGTATTCGTACATCACACCGCAATCCAGAGTGATGGCTTTAAGACTTTAGCAGAAGGCCAGGCAGTAGAGTTTGAGATCACAAAAGGCCCTAAAGGCAACCAAGCTCAGAACGTAGTAAAGTTATAACCTAAAAACAGATAAGGCCTGCATATAAACTGCAGGCCTTATTTTGTCAACTCGTTAATCACCAACCTTAATATTGTCAATACCCAGAGCAATCAAGAAGATAAAATGACAATCATAGTTTCAGCAGGAGTATGGATAGTTATCACAGTTCTTACCATCTTACTCTTTTTTGTAGAAGCTATCTTGACTATAGTCCTTTTTCCTTTTGATAGACAAAGAAAAATTATCCACTCGCAATGCTTCTGGTGGACAGATGCAGTTTTTGGTTTCAATCCATACTGGCATATTCAGGTGAGCGGATTAGAGAACATTGATAGGCATAAAACATACGTAGTGGTTGCCAATCATCAAAGCCTCGCTGATATTGCGGTAATATATAAGACTCGCATGCAGTTCAAATGGGTAGCAAAGGAGAGTCTTTTTAAAATACCATTTATTGGCTGGTGCCTTTCCCTTACTAAGCATATAAGGCTGTCGCGAGGAAAATTCGGAAGCATCAAAAAGATATATCGAGAAGCTGCGCATTGGCTGAAGAGTGATGTATCGGTACTATTTTTTCCGGAGGGTACACGAGGCAGAACAGGCAAGATGGGCGAGTTTCAGAACGGTGCTTTTAAGCTGGCTATACAGGAGAAGAAACCCATTCTCCCTATTGTAATAGACGGTACCAGAGAAGCTATTCCCAAAGGGAGCTGGCTTTTCAAGACAGAGGTAAACGGCAAGTTGAGGGTACTTCCGCCGGTTGAAACAAAGGATCTTCAGCCTGACGACCTCGCTTTTTTAAAAGAGGCTGTGTATAAAAAGATGGAACGTTTAATCGATTGACTTGCAGTATATAATTTGGTATAATTAGTATTAACATAGCCTTTGCCAGAGACGAGATTTCATAAGAGATAAGGCTGGGCGATTCTTTCTACGAAGCTGAACACTAAAATAGCGCAGCGAAGTAGATTTTTTTTGTCTACATTATGTTAGACCTTAAAAAAGTATTGATAAATAATAATTTAAGATTTTCTTAATGACATATGGAGGTGATGTAGTATGGATACGGTAATGACAGTATATGTGGTAACGGTAGTCATCGGCGTAACAATCGCGCTTTTATTAACGCGCGCAGCAAAATCGACAAGTCAGCCAAAAATAGAATTTGAAGGGAGGCTAAAAAAAGAAGAATACCAACCTTCAAATATCCCCATGCATGCGTCTTTAAGGCATACTATATTTGAAGAGATAAAAGAAGAGGTATCCCCCATACAACGCTGTCAGGAAATTACCGGTACACTGTCGGGTATTTTTACTAAAGAGCTGGAGAAAGAAAGACATTCTAATATGCAGGAATTTGATAAAAAATATACCTCACTTACACAAAATGCAGAGATTTCCTGGGCGAAATATAAAAAAGTACTCTCTGATCAGAAAACGACAGGGATGGTTATGCGCAGTGTTGCCGAGGGCTTGGTTGTGTTAGATACAGAAGGCAATGTGATTATGATGAATTCTGCCGCTGAGGGCCTCCTCGGTGTCTCAAAAAAAGATATTTTAGAGAGACGCCTCTCGGATAAACTGAAAAAGGAACTATTAGTCACTTTAGTCAAGGATTCTTCTGGCGGAGTAGATAAAGAAATAAAGATAATCAGTCAGGATGACGAGACCAAGAGGGTCCTTCGCTCGAGTAATGCAGTTGTAGAAGATGAAAACGGTAAGATAATCGGCATGATTTCCGTTCTGAGCGATATTACCAAGCAAAAGAAGCTGGATCAGTTGAAATCAAACTTTGTATCTAATGTTACTCATGAATTGCGTACGCCGCTGGTATCTACTCAAAAAGCTATATCGATGCTGCTCAGTGAAGAAAGAGGCCAAATTTCCGAAGAAAAGCAAAAACAGTTTCTTTCCCTGGCAGATCGCAATTTAAAACGCCTCAGTATTCTGATCGATGATATTTTGGATATTTCTAAAATAGAGGCAGGGAAGATGGAACTTAAACGCAAGATGGTTTCTGTAGGAAAACTTATTGATGAATCTATCGAAGGTCTAGACGCATGGACGAGAGCCAAATCCATTAAGATTGAAAGAAGGATCCAGGAAGATATACCCAAAGTTAACGTAGATTCAGACAGAATAATTCAGGTTTTGAACAATCTGATAGGTAATGCTGTTAAATTTACCCCCGAGAATGGGGCTATCGCTATTGAGGCAATATTAGAGAATGACAGAGACGTTAAGGTTAGTATTCAAGATACAGGCATTGGGATAGATAGAGAAAGCATCCCTAAAGTTTTTGATAGATTTTATCAAGCAGGGGAAAGGTCCGTGACCGATATTAACGGGACAGGCATAGGCCTATCAATTGCAAAAGAAATCATAGAGTTGCATGGAGGCAGGATATGGGTGGATGCCGAAAGAGATAAAGGGGCATGTTTTAATTTTCGACTCGAAGCCATTTAGATAGAATTTCTCATCTCTCTGCAATAAATTTTCACTTTCCTAGCTAGTCCGCAAAATCACCATAAATTTTATCATACCTTGGCACCCAAACTGTACCTATCTCTTGCAATAATATATACTCTATGGCATAATTAATCAGATTGGATTTAGAAAGAAGGTAGGGTCTTAAATGGATATGAGATTTAGCGTAAAGATAGACAAAGAAGAGGCCTTAAACGTAAAAATGGCTTCATTGGGAATAAAAGAAATAGACTTAGGGGAGAAATTCATACGCTCGAGCAAGAAAGGCGGGCAAAAGGTCAATAAGGCATCAACGTGCGTTTATCTAAAACATAAACCTACAGGCATTGAGGTCAAGTGCCAAAAAACACGCTCTCAAGCTTTAAATAGGTTTCTTGCCAGGAGGATACTTGTTAATAAAATCGAGTCACTCGTATTGGGTAGAAATAGAGAAGAAGAGGGGAGAATAGAAAAGATAAGGCGTCAGAAACGAAGACGTTCCCGCAGAGCCAAAGAGAAGATTCTCAGATATAAAAAAATGCGTTCCGAAAAGAAAAAACTGCGCAAATCTCCCACACATTCTAGAGATTAGGAGAAGATAGCAATGGAAGAGCGACGGTTAAGTTTTTTTGAAAAATATCTGACCGTATGGGTTATAGTCTGTATCGGCCTGGGGATACTGTTGGGTAAATCATTTCCTGATGCTGTCGTCAGATTGGATAAAATTTCTATCTATCAAGTATCCATACCTATAGCAATATGTCTTTTTTTTATGATGTATCCGATCATGGTAAAGATCGATTTTGCCGAAGTCCTTAAAGCAGGAAAGACGCCTAAGCCGGTATTGCTTACTTTATTTGTAAACTGGTGCATTAAACCATTTACTATGCTTTTTATAGCAAGTCTTTTTTTGGGGGTATTTTTCAAGGATCTTCTTCCCGGATTTGAAATAATCAAAGGCGGCTCTCAAGTGGAATCGTACAGGTCATATATTTCAGGATGCATACTGCTTGGTATAGCCCCTTGTACGGCAATGGTCCTTGTCTGGGGGCATTTATCCAGAGGTAATGACGGACACACCCTTGTTATGGTAGCCATAAATTCACTTACAATGCTATTTCTGTATGCCCCTTTAGGGGGATGGCTTTTAGGGGTGAATAAAATGCCTATTCCATGGCAGACGATTGTTTTATCAGTGGTCATCTATGTAGGAATACCACTTTTTCTAGGCTATCATTCAAGGAAATATATCATTGCAAAAAAAGGCATTAGATGGTTTGAGGAAAAGTTCCTCCATTTTCTAACGCCTGTATCAATAAGCGCTTTACTCCTTACTCTTGTATTGCTCTTTTCTTTTAAGGGCGAGCTTATCATCAGGCAGCCGCAGGTTATCCTTCTGATCGCAGTGCCGCTACTCATACAAACCTGCCTTATTTTTGCTATAGCCTATGCGTTAGCTAAGTGGTTAAAGCTACCGTATAGGGATGCTGCACCCTCAGCCCTGATCGGCGCAAGCAATCATTTTGAAGTTGCGATTGCTACAGCTAGTATGCTTTTTGGCCTTTCATCAGGCGCATCATTGGCAACAGTCGTAGGCGTCTTGATCGAGGTCCCTGTAATGCTTATGTTGGTGAAGGTCTGTTTAAGAACCAGATACATATTTGATAAGAAGGCCTAGTGGAGCGATTCGATGCAATTATAATCGGGGCAGGGCCGGCCGGCATGATGACCGCGATTCGCGCCGCAGAAAGAAAAAGAAAGATCCTCCTCATTGAGCGTAACAATACCCCCGCCAAAAAACTCCTTATTTCAGGAAAAGGCCGATGTAACCTTACGAATTCTTGTGATATCGAAGAGTTTCTTGAAAAGTTCTCTGAATCGCGAGATTTCCTGAGAAACGCCTTCGCAAAGTTCTTTAACGTTGACCTTATGTCATTTTTTGAAGATGCTCGCATTAGGCTTAAGACAGAACGAGGCGGCCGCGTATTTCCGGAAAGCGATAAATCTAGCGATATCCTGAATGTCTTGAGATCAAGGTTAAAAAATAAGTACACCGAAGTCCTCTCAGGCGAACGCGCGCGAGAGATCATTATAAAGGATAAGAAAATAGAAGGTGTTCTGACATATTCGGGTAAACATTTTTTAACAGAGCACAT
>JBHPHW010000041.1:0-6504 GCA_042570105.1 Candidatus Omnitrophota bacterium
GTGACCCCGAAAGGCCTTTGTGCGAGACGCGCGATATCTTTATTCTTTCAAAAGGTCATGGCTGTCCTGCGTTGTACGCGGTGCTTGCGCATATGAATTTTTTCGAGAGAAAAGAACTGTGCACATTGAGAAAACTTGGGACTAGGCTTCAAGGTCACCCTCAAAGAGGGCTACCTGGCATTGAGGTGTCAAGCGGTTCTTTGGGTCAGGGCCTATCCATCACAAATGGATTTGCCCTAGCCGCGCGATTAGATAAAGACAAGAAACATATATATTGCATCATGGGTGACGGAGAGCTTAATGAGGGCCAGATCTGGGAAGCGGTTCTTACAGGGGCGCATTATAAATTGGATAATGTGTGTGGCATAGTGGACTACAATAAATTTCAGATAGACGGAAGGACTGAAGATATAAAAGGCATGGAGCCTCTTAAGGAAAAATGGGAGGCCTTTGGCTGGGAGGTGCTGGAGATAGACGGCCATAATCTTACAGAAGTAATGGACGCATATGATAAGGCAGAATCTATAAAAGGGAAACCCACCGTTATCCTGGCCCATACCGTAAAAGGAAAGGGCGTATCTTTTTTTGAGAACCAGAATAAATATCACGGCGTAGCCCCTACTAAAGAGGAGCTTGAGAAGGCAATAAAGGAATTAGAAGGGTAGTTGTTTATGGATAAAAAACCGACGAGAGATGGCTTTGGCGAGGCCCTTGTAGAATTGGGCGAGAAAAGAAATGATATAGTAGTGCTTTCCGCAGACCTTACAGAGTCTACTCGCGCAGGATGGTTTAAAAAAAGATTTCCTGAAAGATTTTTTTCAATGGGGGTAAGCGAACAAGATATGATTTGTACAGCGGCAGGCCTTGCGCTTTCGGGTAAGACGCCTTTTGCGTGTACATTTGGTGTTTTTGCTTCGGGGAGGGCATGGGATCAAGTAAGGGTTTCGGTTGCTTATATGGAGTCAAACGTGAAGATAGTCGGAACCCATGGCGGTATATCAGTGGGGCCGGATGGGCCTACGCATCAGGCAATTGAGGAGATAGCTCTTATGCGCATCCTTCCCAATATGACTGTAATTGTTCCGTGCGATTATATAGAGGCAAAAAAGGCAACGATTGCCAGCGCTTCTTACAAAGGCCCTGCTTATCTCAGGTTTGGTAGGTCCAACGTCCCTATTATTACAAATGAAAAAGACTATTTTGAAATAGGAAAGGCAAATACGTTAAAAGAAGGAAAAGATGTTACGATTATAGCATGCGGCTATGAGGTATATGAGGCACTACTAGCATACGAGATTTTAAAAAAAGAAGGCATCTTCGCGCGTATTATAAACTTACATACGCTGAAGCCAGTTGATAGAGACGCGATAATAAAAGCCGCAAAAGAGACACGGGCTATAGTTACAGCTGAAGAGCATACAATAATAGGAGGATTAGGAGGCACGGTAAGCGAAGTACTCTCGCAGGAATTCCCGGTACCGATCGAATTTATAGGAGTAAAGGATAGGTTTGGTGAATCAGGATCTCCCGATGAACTTTTTAAAGTATTTGAACTCACATCGGCCGATATTGTAAAAGCAGCAAAAAGAGCAATAGGGAGGAAGAAATAACGTTGTTGAATTATGCGTGAGTTTACGGTCTTTGCCCCGGCAAAATTGAATCTATATTTAGATGTCTTTGAGAAAAGGAGCGACGGCTACCATAACATAAAAACACTCTTTGAGAAGATAGATTTAAAAGACGAGATCATTATAAGGGAGAAGGGTAAAGGAGTTAACATAACTGCAGAGCCAGCTACTTGTCCTTCTGGTGAGGATAACATTGTTTATAGGGCGCTCCAGTTTCTATTCAAGGAAGCCCGCGTCAATTTAGACCTGGAGATATTGATAAAAAAAAAGATTCCTGTCTCCGGCGGTTTAGGCGGAGGATCGAGCGATGCCGCGGCAGTATTACGCTCTATAAATGAAGTCTTCGAGTTAGGTGTCAACGAAGGGCGCCTTTTTTTTATAGCAGGTAAGACTGGTAAGGACGTTCCCTTCTTCATGATGGATGCATCTTTTGCGATAGGTATGGGCGCAGGCGATTTATTAAAGCCAGTAGATACAGATGGATGTTTTTCGCATATAGTTATAAAACCAGATGCCTCTATCGCGACATCAGAAATGTACAAAAGACTGGATGAAACTGATTTTACCTCAAGAGGGCAAAATATCGAAGAGACGGTTTCCTCGCTTGAAAAAAAAGATGTGACGCTCTTGAATAGGTCTTGTTATAATATTTTTGAAGGAGTATTGGCTGAAGAAAAAGATGTTGTAGAAAAGGCAAAAACATTATTAAGGGATGCAGGTGCAGGGCATAGTTTTTTATCTGGGAGTGGCCCTTCGGTTTTCTGTACAGTCAAAGAGAAAAAGGAGGCGATGGAAATATTAAACAGAATACCGAAAGAAGAAAACAGGGGAATCTATTTAGCAACAACTTACAAAGGAGGCATCTATGGAGATAACTGAGGTCAGGATGTTCCCCAAAGAAGGACTGAATAGCAAGCTGCGCGCATATGCTACTATAACCATTGACAATGCATTTGTAGTAAGAAACATAAAGGTTATAGAGGGCAAAAGTGGTCTTTTTGTGGCGATGCCATCGCGTAAGATAAAAGAACCATGTGCAAAATGTAGGCACAAGAATGAAGTCAGGAGTAAGTTCTGCAACGAATGCGGCACGAGTATTCCTGTAAAAAATATTGAGGCTGTAACGGCCGAGGCACAACATGACGTGCGCCAATCAGAGCATAAAGACATGGCGCATCCTATAACCGTAGAGTGCAGGGAGTATATTCAGAAAAAGGTCCTGGATGCCTACGAAGCAGAGAAGGCAAGGCCAAAATAGACTAACGCACTGGGACGTCGTCTAATGGTAGGACACGAGATTTTGGGTCTCGCTATTGTGGTTCGAGTCCACACGTCCCAGCCAATTTTTGTTTCGCAAAAATCGATCCTGAAGCGACGTTAAACAATCCGACTATATGAGGAGGATTGCAGTCGCTAAAGGACCTAAGGAGTTTTTAATATGAAAAACATTGCTTGCGTAATTCTTGCCGCGGGTGAGGGGACCAGGATGAAGTCCTCGACGCCAAAAGTACTTCACCATATTCATGGCAAGCCAATGATAAAATACCTCGTAGATACTGTGAGTTCCGTTGGTATAAAAGAGATCGTAGTAGTTGTGGGCCACAAGGCTAGGCTAGTGAGAAATATTTTGCAGGGAGTTAAATGCATTGAACAAGAGGAGCCCCTTGGGACAGGGGATGCTGTATTAAAGACAAAGAAAATCCTTTTAAAGGATAAGTCTATAGATTCGATTCTGGTATCATATGGCGATGTTCCTCTTTTGAGACCCGAAACGTTAAAGAAGATTGTCGAAAGACACTCCTCCGCTCGATCAGGGTGTACGCTTCTCACCTCACATCTAAAAAATCCCACAGGTTTCGGTAGGATTTTACGCTCTGGAGACAATAGGATCGTGAGGATAATCGAGGAACTGGATGCCTCGATTTATGAAAAGGTTATAGAGGAGATCAATGTAGGCGTATACTGTTTTAATAAGGATATCCTTTTTGAGACGTTGGAAAACATAAGGCCCAACAACAGGAAAAAGGAGTACTATTTGACCGATACAGTAGGAATGCTGGCGAAGGCCAATATAGCAATAGATTCTGTTTCTACGGATGATCCCGAAGAGTTTCTTGGAGTGAACACGCGGAATGATTTAATCCAGGCAGAACAGGTCGTAAGGCACAGGACTACACAACGTATTATGCAGCGGGGGGTAACTGTCATCGACCCTCGAAATACATATATAGAAGAAGGGGCAGCGATAGACAAAGACACAGTAATATACCCCTATACTTTTGTAGAGAATAATGTTAAAATAGGCGAACGGTGTTTTATCGGTCCTTTTGCGAGGTTAAGGACAGGCACTACGATAGAGGATGATGTTAGTATAGGCAACTTTGTTGAGATAGTGCGTTCTAGGATAGGAAGCCTTACAAAGATCAAACATCAATGTTATATCGGCGACACTGAAATAGGCAAGCGAGTCAATATCGGGGCCGGCACTATCGTTGCAAATTATGACGGTAAGCGTAAATATAAGACTATAATAGAAGACAATGCATTTATAGGCACAGGGACTATTCTCATAGCGCCTGTTAAGGTGGGGCGCTCTGCTGTAACAGGCGCGGGCAGTGTAGTCACTAAACATAAAAACGTACCTGCGAGGGGAACAGTCATCGGAATCCCTGCGAGGGCGCTAAAGAAAAAGAAAAAGAGGTAAGATATGAACAAAACCGCTGCTATCTTTACAGGTAATTCTAATCCAAGATTGGCAAAGGAGATCGTCAAGCTTTTAAAAATGCCTCTCGGGAAGGCTACTGTGAGGACGTTTAGTGAAGGAGAGATATCTGTACAGATAGGAGAAAATGTAAGAGGAAAGGATGTATTTATAGTGCAGTCAACCTGCACTCCTCCGAACAAGAATTTGATGGAGCTTTTGATTCTATTGGATGCCCTTAAAAGGGCCTCTAGTAAAAGGATTACAGCGGTATTACCTTTCTTTGGATATGCGAGGCAGGATCGTAAAGACCAGCCGCGCGTCCCTATAACCGCAAAATTAGTCGCAAATCTATTAACCAGTGCCGGTGCAGATCGGATTTTGACAATAGATCTTCATGCAGGCCAGATACAGGGGTTCTTTGATATCCCGATGGATCATCTTTATGCAGTGACTACATTCGTAAATTATTTTTCCAGTCTAAAAGTCAGAAATCTTGTCGTGGTTTCTCCTGATGTAGGGGGCATAAAGATGGCAAGGGCGTATTCGAAGAGGCTGCGTTCACCCCTAGCTATAGTTGATAAAAGAAGGGTTTCAGGAGAGGATACATCAGTGATGAATATCTTGGGAGAGGTAAAAGGGAAAAACGCAATCATAATAGATGATATTGTGGCAACCGCAGGGTCTTTAGTAGAAGCAGCGAATGCCTTAAAAAAGGCAGGGGCCAAAGATATCTATGCCAGCATCACTCACCCCGTATTATCCGGCCCTGCAATAAAACGCATAGATTCCTCTTTGATAAAAAAACTGTTTGTAACAAACACCATTCCTGTAGAAGATGGTAAGAAACACAAAAAGATAAAGGCATTATCTATAGCGCCTCTTTTAGCAGAGGCGATAAAGAGGATACATAATGAGGAATCTGTAAGTTGTCTGTTTCATTGATAAAGGATGCAATAAATTTAGGGGGAGGGAATTAGATGGATTTTGTAGATTTAAGAGTGACTTTAAGAGAAGGGAAAGGAAAAGAGATCAGTAAAAAACTGAGGAGCGAAGGCCTGGTGCCTGCCGTTGTCTATAAGAAAGGTGAAGCTACCGCGAATCTAAAGATAGATGGAAAGGACGCCTCTAATGCCCTCCACACAGAAGCAGGGGAGAATGTTATAATAAAACTTCACATAGATGGAGCTAAAGAAGAGAAAGAGCGCACTGTTATTGTAAAAGAGGTGCAGAGAGACCCTATTAAAGACCATCTATTGCACGTGGATTTTCAGGAGATATCTTTGACTGAAACCCTCAAGGTAAAGGTCCCAATAGCTGCAAAAGGTGAGGCAAAAGGCGTAAAAGAGGAATCCGGGGTATTGCAACAGGTGTTGTGGGAAATAGAGTTAGAGTGTTTGCCTGGCAATATTCCTGAAAAGATAGAGGTAGATATCTCGAGCCTGAAGATAGGAGACACAATACACGTAAAAGATATTCAACCCGCTGGGGATGTGAAGATTTTAGATGACCTTGAGGGTGTTGTGTTTAGTGTGGAACATCCGAAGGTAGTTGAAGAGATCGTTGCTGCACCCGCTGAAGGAGAACTTCAGGAACCAGAAGTAATAAAAGAAAAGAAGGAGAAGTTGGAAGAAGAGGCTGAAGCTCCTGAGAAGCCTGCGAAAGAGTTGAAGGAAGAGAAAAAGGAAGGTGCGAAATAAGAATAAAAATGGTGCCACACGCCGTGCATGGCACCGTGCAAGTGATATGAAACTAATCGTAGGCCTGGGGAATCCCGGGAAAGAATACACGCTTACACGACACAATGTAGGCTTTATGGTAGTAGAAGAGTTGGCTAGAGAGAATCGCATTGAGTTTGGCGCCAGGCATCGCTTTAAGGCGCGAACTACAGTTGGTAAGATAGGGGGGGAGGATTGTTGTCTTGCAATGCCTCAGACATTCATGAATCTTTCAGGTAGTTCCGTACGTTCGATAGCGAACTTTTTTAAGATAAAGCTGGATGAAATATTGTTAATCATGGACGATATAGCGCTACCTTTTGGGAAGGTAAGGATAAAACCCAAGGGGTCTAGCGCGGGGCATAAAGGTTTACGCTCAGTAATAGATTGTTTGGGGACAGAGGGGCTTCCCAGGATTAGGATAGGCATTATGGGTAGAAAAAATATAAAAGATTAT
>JBHPHW010000042.1:0-6503 GCA_042570105.1 Candidatus Omnitrophota bacterium
CAAGAGCCCCATTGCTTCTCTATAATCAAGCTCTTTATGCGTTTTGACAGCGCTTATGAGCCTTATCGATCTCTGCAGAGCTTCTAATTTTTCAGTCTTTTCTTTAAGCCGGCGCTCGTTCAGGGTGTAGCCATCAATAAGATGTCTTTTAAGGACATTTGTAGCCCAGATACGAAACTGGGTAGCGCGTCTTGAGTTGACCCGGTAGCCTACGGATATGATCATATCTAAGTTGTAAAATGTTGTTTTATACACCTTGCCATCTTCGGCAGTATGTGCAAATTTTGCACATACTGATTTTTTATCCAACTCTTCACTATTAAAGATGTTGCGTAAATGCTTTGTGATAACACTGCGATCTGTCTGAAAAAGATTAGCAATCCACTTCTGTGTTAACCAGACTGTATTTTCTTGCAGTTTCACCTCCAACTCAACCTTCTTATCCCTGGTCTGGTAAATCGCGATCTCGCCCCTTGGGGCGTTATTGATTTTACCCATAACACACCTTCCTTTAACATATAAGACACGCCACCTCCTTGATTTCTTTCAAAAAATTTAACTTTTTAGATTCATATATAACACACAAGGGGGTTTTTGTTTGAAGCGAAATAGTATTTGGTGTATACTAACAAAAAGGATACAGAATGCTTAAAAGAATTTTTTGTTTAATCTTAGTTATTTTGTGCTTATTTTTCAGTTCTGGGTGTGGCTTACTTAGACTAGCCGCTAGTGCAGGAGTTGCATATGGCATTTCCAAGGCACTTGAGTAGAAAATAGCCTCTTCTTAAACTCCTACCAAAAAGTTGCGAAAATCATCAAAAAAGGGGGCATGCTATAGTAAATAATCCTCCCCTGTTATTCTTGTATATATCCAGCATAAAAAGCCTGCAATAAACAATCGCTCGTTAATTTACTTGCCTGTATTCCCCATTAGTAGTATCATAATGCATACCGCACAATAGGAGGTAGATATGAAGAAGGTATTAATCGGTTTTGTAGTAATTATCCTATTAGGAAGTTCATATTTTTTTAATCTTGTGTTGACCAAGATAGATGTCGCTGAGGCTGTAGAAACAAGCCCCCTTGTGTCCTTGGAAGACGAAAAACAACAGGGAGCATTCAACGAAGAGAGCGTTGGAGTTACTGGACATTTTATACTAGATAGCAGATTAGACCCCATTTCGAGAGCAGGCTATATCATGGCTGTCATTGATACCATAAGTTCTGTAAAGCCAGAATTTTTTAGAAAGACTTACCCTAGGGTAAAAAGACCGGAAATCGTAGATGCAGTATTTAGATATTACCAAAATCATTTTACAAGAAGACATGAAAGAGTGATTGATGTAGTCTTGTCCGGTAAGTTAAGCATAAATAAATAAACGGTCGTTTATTTAAGGTTTAATAAGTAGCTACCCTGCCTCATTATTTTCCTGCCTTGTTTTTATCGTTTCAATGCATTATAATATTTCCACTAACCACAAAGGCGTGGTAAATAACAAAGAAGTTAACTCTTATGAAGCCCTTTTTATACCTCATATCCATCTTCCAAAGCCAGTAAAACCCCTATTTATCTTACCCTTAGTATTTGGGGGGTTATTTCTCTGGGCTCACCCTGTATCTCGCCTTGCACCCTTTATAATGGTATTGTAGATTAAGAGTTAGAGGATTTTGTAGGGGATTTTAGTTTGTAAGCCTTGCCCCAAAGAGCAGGGCAAGGCATTTAAAAGATATTAGGATTCGATGAAGTTAGTGATTAAGGTTAGGTGAAGAGAGTAGGCGAGTGTTGAGGGGGTTAAAAGAGTGGTTTGGTGAGGGATGGTGGGTATGAGGTTACCTCAGAGAAAAAACAGCCTAAAAATAGTCAAAAATAATACTTGACAAATATATATAATATGATATATTTGTATTATCATGAAAACGAACGTTTATCTTCGAGCATGGCGGCTTCAAAGAGGTCTTATGCAGAAAGACCTTTCTCGGCAGGCAGGGGTGACCCAGGCACAGGTTTCCCGCATAGAGAGCCTGCGTCAAACAGCCAGTATTAAGACGATTGAAAAACTGACAAAGACCTTAGGGATCGGAGTGGGGGAGCTCTTAGCTCCGCCTCCGCCTTCAAGGTCTCCGCTTTCAAGGCATGACATTCAGGAGATTGCGGATGCCGTGGTGAATGGCACCAGGGAAATGGAACCGGATCTCAACAGATTAGCAGATGCTGTTGCCTCGCTAGTCGGCCAGAAGTTAAATGCACATTTAGCTCCAGGCAGACGTGCAAATAGCGGGAAGCGGTTGAGTGGGAAATTCCGGTCGGTCTGGGTGCAGCGCGCATTTCCTGAGCCACTCCTTAATGAGGTCTTGGCACGCGTGGATAAAAAAATCGCATGAATAGAGCCCTTAAACGCAAAGACATCAATCTTTTTTTTAAGACGCTTTCCAAAGAATGGCCTTATTCGGCCGAGATCCTTCTTGTAGGGGCGTCGGTTGCGCTTATTATAGGAGGGGAACGCCCAACACTTGACATTGATTTCGAGGTCTCCATTACCTCAAAAAACCCGAGAAAATTAAAGAATTTTGCCGAGAAGGTTAGGGAAGTAGCGGCAAAGCTAGGGATTGAGATCCAATTTAGTGAAGACGTGGACAGCTGGTCACAAATTTCTTTCTTGGACTACAATAAACATGGGAGACTATACAAGAAGTACGGGAAGATTACTGTCAACATTCTTGAGCCATCTTACTGGAGCATCGGAAAAGTCACCCGGTACTGGCAGCGCGACATCAAAGATATGGAATTGGTCTTTTCAAGGAAAAAGCCGGATCCTGTACAATTGGCCAAGTTATGGCTAAAAGCCCTAAGGAAGAGCCCTGCCTCAACAGCCCTGTTCGGTGTAAAAAAGCAGATGAGCCATTTTTTTAAAACCTCTGGTCCAAAGATCTGGAAGAAGGTGTTGCCACTAGATAAAATACTCGCTTTGTTTGAAGAATGATATATTTGTAGCGGTAAAGGGGGCGCCTCAAAAAGGGACAGGTCGCCCCCACTATTTCCCCTTTACTTACCCCCACATAAGAGCTATCATATATAACACAATAAGTAGGTGCTATTATGAAGCCCTTTTTATACCTCATAAAAAGGAGGTTTTTTGTGTCAAAAGGACTCACCTTAAAACAATTCAAGGCCGCAAGCTGTTATTCTCATATTTTGGATTCCGGAACCGAGGCTCTTATAATAGACCCGCACATAAGCCTCTTCGATGAATACGCAAGGTACTTAAAAAAGAAAAACCTTACCCTGAAATACATAATAGATACTCATACCCACGCTGACCACTTTTCTTTGGCTGCGGTCCTTAAAAAAACCTACAACTCGCCTATCCTTATGCATGAAAAGGCCATATCTCAAATAGCCGACAAGAGACTCAAAGACAATGATGAAATATCTCTGGACTCAAGTAGCCTCAAAGTCATCTACACCCCGGGTCATACAGACGACGCTGTCAATATTTACGGAGACAACATGCTTTTTACAGGAGACGTGCTATTGATCGGAAGCGTCGGTAGGACTGATTTTCAGAATGGTTCTCCTGAAAGCATGTTTGATACCCTTCAGAGGTTAAAAACATTGCCTGACGATACAAAGCTTTTTCCAGGCCATGATTACCATGAAAAAAGCTCCTCAACCATCCTGAAAGAAAAAAATACCAATCCCTTCTTAAAAGAAAAGGATAAAGAAACGTTTGTAAAAAACATGCGTTCAAAAAAACTCGCAAAACCATTTAATATAGACAACATAATAAGGGTTAACCAGAAAGGGGAGGCAGCGGGCATTGAGATGATATCCCCGCGAGAGGCAAGAGACCTTATCACTAAAGACACTGAGGTAAAGTTCCTGGATGTCCGCTCCGTCTTAGAATATGCAGATGCCCATATAAAAGATTCGCTCAATGCCCCAATAGACACGCTTGCATCCAGGATAGAGGAAATTCGCCACCAGAATAAAAAATACATAGTATTTTGCCGTACAGGCAACCGTTCACCAATGGCAGCAGACATGCTGATCCAGTCAGGTATCCACGGCGTAAAGGTCATGGAAGGCGGCATGCTCCGCTGGCAAAAGGAGAGATTGCCTGTCATAAAAGGTATCTCAGGCATATCACTGGAGCGCCAGGTAAGAATCATTGCAGGCTCGTTTATATTAACCGGGATACTACTCTCGTTATTTCTAAATAAGGCATTTATTATTATATCGATATTTGCCGCCTGCAGCCTTATCTATGCAGGTCTTACCGATAATTGCCTCATGGGTATGCTTTTAATGAAGCTACCCTATAATAAGAATATGTACAAGGCAAAGCTGGGCGGTGGCACTTGCTCTATAGGGTAAAGAGGTATTATTAATTTATTCAATGCAAAAGAAATAAATATGGTGCGAGGAGGCTAAGATGGGTAATATTACATTGAAAGACACGCTTAAAAAAGCGCTGGAGATGGAGGAAAAGGGCTTTACATTCTACAAAGATATTGTAAAAAAGGTAGAGAACGACGCTACAAAGAAGATGTTCGAGTTTCTTGGTAAAAACGAACTTCTTCATATAGAAAGCATAAAAGGTTTTTACGATTCGCTGGTCAAGAACGGTGATTTTCCAGAACTAAATCTGGATGAACTCATGGCCGACAGAAAAAAAGATATTTCTATTTTTGCAATGAGCATTGCTGAGCTGAAAGGCAAGGCAAAGGAAAGCGACGTTGATAAAGAGGCGTGCGAGTTTGCTATGGAGTTCGAAAACTCCGGCTACAGATATTATGAAGCAATGCGAAAGGACGCCAAAGACGAAAAGCTGGTGAAGCTTTTGGACTTTTTGCTCGAAGAAGAAAAGGCGCATTACGACGGAATCATGAAACTCCACACTTACATAACAGACTCAGCCAACTGGTACATGTATGAGGAGGAGTCTTTCCCACAAGGGGGGTAGCCTCATGAAGCCCTTTTTATACCTCATATCCATCTTCTGGCTCATCTTAGGCCTAGCATTTACCCTCTTCCCCAAAAGATCCAAAAACCTCTATAGCAATATAAAGCCAGTAAAACCCCTATTTATCATACCCTTATCATTTGGGGTGGGATTTCTCTGGGCTCACCCTGTATCTCGCCTTGCACCCTTTATAATGGTATTGGGCATTATAGCCCTGATTAAAGGCATATTCATACTCGTATGTCCAATCAGAGTGATTAAATCTACCATTGACTGGTTCTTACGTAAATCTGAGAGATTTTGGCGGGTGTATGGGGTTTTTGTGGTGCTTTTAGGGGTAGTGGTTATTTGGAGTGTTTTGTAGTAGAGTGTGGTGTGTTATAAGATGGTTTAGGTTGGATAGTAGATGTTTTTAGTTTGTAGGCCTTGCCTTTCAGGCAAGGCGGTTAAAGAGTCAAAGATTCGATGGAGCAGTGGTTGAGGTTAGGTGGAGGGGGTAGGCGAGGAGAGAGGTTGTTAAAAGAGTGGTGCGGTGAGGGGTTGGTACTTCTCAATTGTTAAATTGCACAAATTGACAATTTCACAAAATATGGTATAATTTAAGTAGAGGAAAATAGAATAAATACTCCTGTAAAAGGGCAAACCACCTGAAAGGGTGAGGCGCAAAGCCAGGTGTCTAAGTGAGCAGAAAAGCTCATAAGGCCGACTAGCTGCCGTAGAGTCAAAAAAGCCTTATCTTTTTAGGTGTAAAAACGTAAAAGGATAGGGCATTTTTTTTGGGCTGAAAGGGGTGATGTAAGATGATTAAGAAAGCCAATGGTAATAAGGCTGGATCAAAGGCAGGCCGGGTGGTAGTCAATCTTACCCGCGAAGAGCTAGAGTTTATAGATAATATAGGGAGAGATGCCTTATTTACCACAGGAAAGCGCTTGACCAACAATAAGATTATCAGAGCCTTTATTGAGGTCATGCAGGAGGTAAAGGTAAAGGGGGACGGACTATATAATGCTGAGGAGCTAAAGAACAGGATCCTTGTTAAATTAAGGATAAAGAAAGATAAGAGAGTGTACTCCAGATTTAAGAAAGAAGTAACACTTTCATGGCGCAAGATATCTTCAAGTGAAGAATACAATAGAGGTTCTACGATAGAGATAGGCGAAGGCGGATTTAGGATACAGCTGAAACAGAATAGAAAAGTTGGTGAAAACCTTGACTTTACCATTAATGACCCTCATGAACCACATAAACCCATAAGAGTGTTTGGTCGTATAGTATGGATTAAAAAGCGTGATGAAAACAGTGACCCAGAGGCAGGTATTAAGATAACCTGCCTTCTTGATAAGGATAAAGCCAGGTTTAAGAGGTTACTTTGCGAGGAATCTTGTCATGATTTTTGTCGTACCTAAACAGTTAGGAATGATGAACTTTAAAAAACTTTTAATCTCAAAAATAATAGCATTGGTTGTAGTAGTTACATTCTCTGTAACTAGCTCGGCATATGGAATAGATTTGTCCAGTAAAACCCACCTAAGAACCCAT
>JBHPHW010000043.1:0-5979 GCA_042570105.1 Candidatus Omnitrophota bacterium
AGGAGATAGATGTTGCCAAAGAAGCCATAGAGACTTTGTTTGATAAAGGTCGGTCAGATTCAGCAGCAAACATTGCAATTGAATTAGCCAAACTAGGAGAAGTAGCTATTGCCAAAGAAGCCATGCAGGAATGCTTTGATAAAGGTTGGCTAGCCTCAGCAGCAAAAATTGCAATCGAATTAGCTAAGCTAAGAGAAATAGATACTGCCAAAGAGGTCATGCAGAGATTGCTTGATGAAAATTCGCCAGTCTCAGCAGCAAACATTGCAATCGAATTAGCCAAGCTAGGGGAGATAGATACTGCCAAAGAAGCCATAGAGACTTTGTTTGATAAAGGTCGGCTAGCCTTAGCAGCAAAAGTCGCAATCGAATTAGCCAAGCTAGGAAAGACTACTCAGGAACAACTGAGTAAATCACAAATAATTTCCAAAGGACAGGTTTATCCTGTACGTCTGGTGCCACGGGGAAAACTGGAATTGTATGAATATTTCAAATCTTTTGAATACAAAGACGAGAGAACAAGAGTAGTAAGTTGGCCATTTTGCGAAGCAGGGATTAATGCGGATTCTGTATACTTGAACTATAGAAATGAACGTGAATTTGGGGGAATTATTAAGATTTATTTCGTGGCGGGTGAGATTGTAAAGATTACGTTTGAAAGGATGACTTACGATAGAATTAATGGACAGTTTCGGGGTAAATATTCAGAAATACGTGATTATTTAGATAAAGCCAATCCCGATCGTCCATCTACATTTCCTATTGATATGGGACTAAAAAGATTAAAAACAGGAAAAATGGCAGGTAGAATGAAATTAATAATGGTTATAAGGGATGAAGATTTAGGGGAGTATCGAAAATACTTCCGGGAATTTTCTGAAACATACTATGAGATAATTCCTGAATCAGAGGCCTTGGAACGCTATGAGGAGTTAAAGGATGTGTTTACGTTTGAACCTGTTGAGGCATCATTGCCCGCTAGAACAGATCAGCTCTTTGAAGAGACGTTGAATTTCGTTAGGGGATTGAAAGTATCGGTTGATGCGACCTATGAACGGGCACAGCGACGGGGACAAGGCCCTATTACCGTTACCGCACAAACTAATGTTTCAATCGATCCTAATTTAGGTACTGGAATAGAGAGCGTCGGTCCTTACTATGACACAAGCTATAGGTTCATAGATCCATTTATAATAAAGATTGGAGACCAAGCTAGAGATCCTTTGGAGTTACTGGAATATGTCAGAACATTGCCCTTAACTCAAGAAAGCCGCCTACGCGTTGAGCAGAGGATCTCTGAGGAGCGAGCACAGCTTGTTGAATCACTTGTTAATCTGGCTATGCATTTAGCTGAGTTGTATAATAGCGATGGTGACCATGATGCAGAACGCCTTACAACCGGACACTGGTTAACATTTGTTGGACAATTCAGCGAAAGGTTAGATGAAGTATCTGATGTTAGGACACTCAGGCAGGCGGAACAAGGTATTGCCGCTTTGATTCAGAAAGAAGAGACGCATCCCAACCGCCGGTATACACCAGTAGGTGGTTATGATTATGTCAAGGGATCATTAGAGGAATTTAAAGAGCTCGTTACAGAGCGACAATCACGATTAAGACTTATCAATCAAGCTCCGCAGACTAGAATAGATGTTACCAAGAACGATACTTCTTCCGAACTCGAAATCACACCTATTTTATTTCACAGAAGGAATTTGGTCCAAAGGGGTGAGATACAAGATACTGTTTTAGAAGACATTTATGAAAGAATTAAAGCATTAAATCTTAAGGTTAATGAAGTTGGAGTAATCGTGGTAGAGACCGATGAAGATAATGAAAAAAGCCTGAAACATAGGAGCATTGATAGATTTGGTGATAAAGTTATTGTTTTGAATTTACGTAATTTTATAGAAGATCCAAAGTTATACGATGAATTTAAGGCTATACTAATAAATAGCACTTATATAGAAGACCTTGAAGGGGCAGGCTTGAGATTGACCGCTGAGAGATTAAAGGATTATAAAGAAGCTAAAAGGTGTTTAGATAAAGCACTTTAATTTATTAGAATTGAATATCCCCCCCCATTCTCCATTTGACTTCCTAAATCTCATATGCTAAACTGTCTTTAATAAATTTTTCTTAAGAAGGCATATATTATGATAGATGAAACACAGATAAAATCACTTATCGATAATTATCAACAAAGAATTTTTGCGCTGGCCTTGTATCTAGCTGGAAATGATAAAAATAAGGCATACGAGATAACAGCTTCCAGTTTTGTTAAGGCGCTTCGCACCGCGTCTCCTTTTGAAGAAGGGGATTCTTTTCTAGTGAGGATTGCCGGCGTGGCTATCGATAAAAGCCGGGATATAAAAGTAATACCGTCTGCTGACGAATCAAACCTTGTGGATATCGCTCCAAGAAGAAAGAGATTCTTTAAGATTATTACCTTAGCCCTTCAATCGCTTCCTTTTGAGGCCAAGGCCTTACTCCTCTTGCGCGACCAGGTCCATCTTGCCTATAAGGATATTTCCGCCGCACTTAAAATCTCTGAGAGTGCTTCTCGGATTCAAACACTCCAGGCACGGGAACAGATCAAAGAAAAGATAAAGGAGATATTAAGCCGTGGGAGATGATTTTATAATAACTTGCGACGACATCAAGAAAAGAGTGAAACCTTTCCAGCAAGATTTGCTCGCGGAAAAGGAATATAAAGCCTATGTCGATCACCTATACAAATGTCCAAAGTGCAAGGAGTATGTAGGCTCGATCGACTTTCTGTCCAATCAATTATGGAAATTGGGCGATGTGAAGGTGCCGTCTGATTTAAGCTCCACGATACTTTTTAAACTTACCCAAGCCCCTGAGCAGGAAGTTAAGGCACAGCCACAAGCACAAGCGGCCACGAGTAAATCTATCATGTCCGAAAAGCTGATCCTTAGAGCCGTTATCGTAGTTCTCTTGGGGGTAGCGCTTTTCTTTGGGATCAGATATTTTAAAGGCTGCGGCCGTTCTCAGAAGATTGATGCCCCTCTCGAGGTGCAGGAGATTAAAAAAAAACAACCCCTGAGCGGTCGTAAGACAAAGAAACGCTTCGATAAAGAAACTACCATGATGGTTTTTGGGAAAGATACCGCAGCCACAACGATCGAAGAAGAACTTGTAGTTAAGATTGAAGAGCCCAGGCCTCTTCACTGGCATTTTCAATATTCCGAAGAAGGCCAAGAGACAATACTAAGAACAGGACTCCAAATAGAGCGTAATCTAGAACAAAAACTCAAAGAAGTAAAAAAGTATGGGCCTGAAATAAAGCGTTTAGAACGGGAGGTAGAAAAGTTAGATTTCGAATTAACGTCTTTTACCAGCACCGATAAAACAAGCATAGAGACGAAAAAAAATGAAGCGAACGAGAAGCTGCAAGGCTACATCAAAGAAAAGGCACGATTGGAAAGCCTTGTTAAGAATTTAGAAGAAGAAAAATACAAGACAGAGAATAGCCTACGTAAGTTTAGGCGTAAAGAAGATAGCCGCAAAACGGACCTGGGAAGGATACTCGCCTCTTCAGCTACTAGGTTTGGTTACCAGGCCAATGATATCCTTAGCCTTGCCATAAAAAGCGAAGAAATAGAAAATGTACTTGAAAAGGTCCTGCTTATTTCTCAAGATTCCAGCGCCTTGCGCTTACGAGATTTCACTAAAACGGTATCCCTTCTCCCGGATAAAGAATATGAGGTATCAGTCTATCTTGAAAAGGCGAATGAGTCTGTGTTGCACTGGCATGTTGATATCAGAGGAGAGGATCAAAAATCCGAGCTATTGGATATAATTAGAGAAAGAAGCGGGTATATAGATTATGATTCGGAAGCCTTGGCAGTTTTTTCAATCCAAAGGACAGAAGTGCAGACGCTAAAGTCACGGATTCTAGCCATGAGACTTGGATTTGCTGAATTTGGCCGAACAGCTTTAAAAAAAGATAAATTAGTCGGAGGTCCGGTAACTATTTCGGTTTATTTTGCTAAAAAGTGAGGTGTTTGTATGCCGAAGATTCTGGTTGTCAATGATGAAGTCAGCCTAAGGGAAGCTATCCGCAGTGAGCTCAGCGCAAAAGGGTACGACGTTAGTACGGTGCCAAGTGCTGATCAGGCCCTTGCAATTATTTTCCAAGAAGTGTTTGACCTGATACTTCTAGATATTAATGTGGGCGGCGGAGCAGGTGTTTCTCTTTTGAAAAAGGTGAGAGAGGCAAAAAAGGACCTTCCGATACTAATCTATTCAGCGTCCCTTACGCCCGAACTCGAGAAAGAAGCAATGGCCGCGGGGGCCAATGAAGTCTTGAAAAAAGATACCGCTACCCCACAAATCGTAGAACAGATAGGCAAGATCGTTAAAACCAAAGCCAAAGATGATACCTTTCAGGAGCCATCAGAGAAAAAAGAGAAGTCGATCCTTGTCGTTGATGATGAAGCAAGTATCCGCCTCATGCTGAAGGAATTTTTTAAGACCAAAGATTATAGGGTGCTTGAAGCGGAAAACGGTGAAAAGGCACTCGAAGTAGCGCGATCGGAGAAATTTTCCTTAGTTTTGCTAGATATTGACATGCCTGTGATGAATGGCATAGCCACCCTGCCGAAACTTTTAGAAATTAATCCCAAGCTCGGGGTCATGATGGTTACAGGAAATCAGGCCGATGAAAACGTAAAAAAAGCAATGGAATTAGGGGCCTGGGGTTATGTGTTAAAACCCTTTGATTTTTCATATCTCGAGCTCGAAGTAATGTCCAAGCTTGCTATGGCAGAAGATAGTTAAAAAATATGCAAAAACGATAGCAATCGCAAGATAAATGTCCGAATATACCTGCCCGCATTGCAATAAACCCATCTATGATGACGAGGCTCTATTATGTCTATACTGCGGGGAAGATCTAAACCGCAGCATAGGCTTTATGGGTAAGTTAAAGTATCCTATCCCAAGAATAATATCATCTATTGCCGTTGCATTGATATTACTAGCCTTTATTTTACTAATGATCAAATAAGAAACAGTTAGAGAAATTTTGGTCTTCGTCGTAACCCCTTGACAAATAAAGAAATAAACGATAGCATAATAGTTGGAACAAATAAATACAGAATGTCAGATTTTTAATAGACGGATTTTCAGCAATCAGAATATATAATAGATACTATATTGCCGAATGAAACACATTTCGTATATATGCATACAGTATGTAGTATATGGACTTAGTTAAAACATAGTAAATAAATTTAAAAGGAGAATAATCATGTTAACGACACGGAAGAAGAAAAGAGTTTTTATATGCAGGGGTATCGGCATAACAATACTGGCCTGTACGATTTTCTTATTTCAGGCTGTTTTAACAGCGCAAGCAGAAGAGCAGGCGACTGAAGATTATATAATATTTGATAGGGCTAAGAACGAAATAGTTGATTATGAAGAATTTAGCCATAAAAATAGAGAGGCACTGCAGAAGACAAACGCAAGTTTATTATCCGACCTTATTGAGTTAAAAAGAGAAAAGGATGACCTCGAGGCTAAATTAAAGCAAAAGCTAGCTAGCTTAGAGGACGAGAAGGCCGAGGTAGAGACCCGGCTAAATAAAGAGATCGCGTCTCTAAAACAGAGCGGGACAACTCTCGAGAATAAACTGAGCGCTATAGAGAGCGAAAAGCAGAAGATAATAACAGGCCTCAATAATGAATTAACCAGCCTAAAGGATAGAAAATCCCAGGTAGAATCCCGACGCGATAAAGAGATTGCCTTCTTAGAAGATAAGACAAAAGAATTAACCGCAGAGCTATCCAATCTGCAAAAATCCAAGAAAGATACTGAAGCTAGGTTGAGTCAGGAGCTTGCTCTGGCAAAAGACGAGAAGACCGAGATAGAATCCCGTTTCAATAAAGAGACCGCATCTTTAAAGGAGAGCGAGACAAGCCTAAAGAAGAGACTGAGCGCCATAGAGAG
>JBHPHW010000044.1:0-5673 GCA_042570105.1 Candidatus Omnitrophota bacterium
CTTTTTGGCATTCGCGTGGCTTCTTTATAGTGCCTTATGGTCAGGGAAGAAGCGGAAGTTTATATTTTTATTCTCAAACTTTCTTTTTATAGGATTGATGATCCTCGGGTGTATTTTTTTCATTATTAAGATAAATGAAGTGGACCAGATTTACATCATGGATCACATAAAGACAGGCGTTGTAAATGGTTTTTTCAACATAGCCACTTTCTCCATATTTTTTAGCATCATTATCTGCCTGATGAGGATACTTAAAGGAAAATACCAGGATCGGCATACAAGAGAGCTTTTATTTATCACGTTATTTTCTGTTCTCTATACCTGGGCGGCGTTATGTATAAGTAGAGACCATCTGCATCTTGTTTTGGGTATGCCGCCAGCCTATATCCTGCTGGCATTTATGTTCTATAGCGCAAGTCAGAAAGTACGTCATGTATTGATCGGAAGGGGCAAGGATGATCCGAGAGCTGCCAGATTCAGCAACCAGGCAATATGTATATTGCCATTAATAGTTATCTCATATTTTGGATTTTTTACAAGCCTTAAGGACGAGGGATTCAGATCGGTCTCTCCTCCGTTAGTAAATATGCATTCGGGACTTGATGTGGAGAGGGGAAGAGGCATTATAGTCACAAAAGAAGACAAGGATATGATCGAGAATATCGTCGGATACATAGATGCAAATACCAGAGAAACCGAGAGGATATTTGATACGTATAAGAGTTTACTTTTTTATTTTTTGTCCGATAGGATGCCGCCCTCTTTTTATTACATCTTGCATCATGACCTATTTCGTTCTGATAAGCAGGAGCATGTTATAAAAGATATAAAGAGGCACGATGTCAATCTGATGACAACTGAAAGAGACAGATGGGATAATTCCGGGTATTATACGGATGAGGATAAGAACCCGTTGACCTTTAAGATCTGGCGTTATATTGTGAATAATTATGAAATAAAGAAAGATTTCGGTAGATTTTATATTCTTGGAAAAAAGAAAGACGTGAGGCATTAGGTTTAAAAAATGAGCGTGATACTTATAAGGCCAAGAAACGCAAATATACCAAAGGGTATAGTTTCAACGCAATATCCTCTAAATCTTGGTTATCTTGCTTCTTGGCTCACGAAAAATAAAATAGATGTAACGTTATTAGATCTAGAGGTGCAGGAACTTCATGTAGAAGAAATAGATGTATTGATTAGAAGCGTAAAGCCGCTTTTGGTGGGCCTTAGCTGCGTGACATCTACTATAAAAGCCGGCCATGATGTCGCTACATCTATAAAAGAAAGATTTCCGGATTTAAAAATAGTCGTGGGAGGGGTCCATTCGACCGCTGTACCGGAGAGGACGTTACGTGAATTCCCATCTTTTGATATAGTGGTCAAAGGTGAAGGAGAAGAATCGCTTTTGGAATTATATAATACCATTGCAGACGGAGGGGATCTATCAAAGGTCAAAGGATTGGCGTATAGGGTGTCAGATTCAGATGTCTTAGATACAGGCTCAAGGCCCCTTATCAATGACCTTGACTGTTTACCATTCCCCGACAGAGATCTTTTGAATGTAGATTTATATAAAAGAACGCATACTAGCAGGGCGTTTTCGAGATTGAATAAAAATATATCCGAGATAATGACGGCAAGGGGTTGTCCTTATAGCTGTATCTTTTGTGCCAGTAAGGTGACTTTTGGTAGATATGTCAGATATAGGAGCGTGGAAAATGTTATAGGGGAAATGGAAGAATGTATAGCGAAATATAAAACAAACCACTTTTCGATGCTTGACGATACATTTACATTTAAAAAGGATATGTTGTATCCCGTATGCGATTATCTTAAGACAAAAAAGGTTAGCTGGGATTGCTCCACAAGGGTTGACAGGGTAAGCGAGGAGATGCTTAAAAGAATAGTAGAGAGTGGATGCGAAAAGATTTCTTTTGGTGTAGAGTCCGGAAGCGAGAAGATTTTAAAGCTTATGGGAAAAGATATTTCGATCAGCAAGATAGAGGAGGCCTGCAGACTCTCCAGAAAAGTTGGCGTGCGATATCTGGAGACTACTTTTATGCTCGGGAACCATCCGCTGGAGACAATGGATGATATACACGATACGATTAATCTGATAATGAAAATAGACCCCGATCTGGTCGTTTTCTCTATTACATCTCCTTTCCCTGGCACAGAGCTTAATAGGATCATGAAAGAAGGGGGATATCTTGGCACGGAAAATTGGGATGATTTTATAATGTATGGAAGTCGGCCTTCATGGAGATTGAAATACTTTAGTATAGATGAATTAAAGGATATACAGCGGGGATTTATAAGGAAGTTCTATCTGAGGCCAAGTCATGTACTGCGCCAGATTAAAAAAATAAGGGGACCCAAGGAATTTATATATTGGACGCGCCTAGCTGTAAATACGATCAAAAGTTTTTAATTTAAAATGCCGCTAGGGATTTTTCCAATTTCAACTTTTGAAAGGGTAGATTAAATTTAGATGAGGATCCTTTTGCATTCAGACGAAAAACGCGGCGAGGCCTTTCCCAAACTTGGACTTGGCTACCTTATTTCATTCATAAATAGATATTATCCCGGAGTAGAGTTTGAGGTGTCTTTTGCTAAAGAAGATGTGTTTCAAAAGATCCAGGATTTTAAGCCTGCGCTTATTGGTTTTACAGCGCTGACCTATAGATATAAAGATGTATTTAGTCTTGCAAGATCTATAAAAGAAAGGTTTCCTTCCATACCTTTGATCATAGGTGGTACGCATATAAGTCTATTTGCAAAAGATTTGCCGGAATATTTTGATGTTGCGGTGATCGGCGAAGGTGAAGAGACATTTTTAGAGATTGTAAGGAGTTTTAACGAAGGGAATGGTTTAAAGAGAAGAGACATCAAAGGTATTGCTTTCAGAAAAGATAAAGAGATAGTGATAACTGAACCTAGGGAGCCCATTGAGCCGTTAGATAGGATTCCTCCTCCGGATTTTGATAAATCAGGTATCGCGAGGCAAGGCCCAGCGTATTTAATGACTTCAAGGGGATGCCCTTTTAGGTGTAGTTTTTGCACCTCGAAGTGGTTTTTTAAAAAGCCGCGCTTTCATTCAGCAGAATATGTGGTAAATGAGATAGAAAAATTTGTCAGTAATTTTAAAAGGAGAAATGTACGTATTTATGATGATTTGTTTAGTATGGACAAAAAGAGGGTAAAGGATATAGCGGATTTAATTGCTGAAAAAGGGTTGAGCGGGAAGTTGGATATAGATGCTATCTGTCATGTGAAGTATATAGACGAAGAGGTGCTCGAAAGTTTTAAGAAAATAGGCATTACAGCCGTTAGTTTAGGAATGGAGTCCGGATCGCCTAGGATAATAGAATATTTAAAGAAAGGTACAGTTACCCTTGATAAAATAAGGGAAGTGGTAAGGCTTTGCAAGAAGCATGACATTTATCCAATGGGTTCTTTTATGATAGGCTCTCCGCATGAGAGGAAAGAAGATGTTCAGGCGACTATTGATTTTATAAAGGAAATAGAACTGGGTCAAATCGGTGTTTGCGTGACCACCCCTTTTCCAGGAACAGAGATTTGGGAATATGGAAAAAAGGCCGGGCTTATAAAATCCGATGAATGGGATGATAGGCTGTGGGGGTTTCATGATGTAAATGAGGAAAATGTAAAGAATAAAATTATACTTGCAGATATGGATAAGGAAACTTTTTTTAAAATGTATAGAAAATTACATGATCTTTCTCTTTCGTTGGATTGGAAAAGGGAAATAAGAAAGTGGTTAAAGCAGCCTTACAATCTAAGGCTTTTATTGACCCATATTAAAGGAAGGATCAAGCCATATAAGAAAAGGCTTAAGAGGAAGATAAGGAAATTATTTACGAAAAATAAATGATGCATACTATAACTGCTGTAATAATCGCCAAGAATGAGGAAAAACGCATTAGGCCCTGTTTGGAGAGCGTTAAATGGTGCGATCAGATAGTGGTAGTGGACGATATGAGTAGCGACAGTACCCTTCAGATATGCCATAGATTCAAAGCAACCGTTGTCGCCCACCCCTCTAATGGAAATCATGATGCACAACGGAACATAGGTATAGATAATTCTAACAGCGAGTGGGTATTGCAATTGGATGCTGATGAGAGGGTTACGGATGAGTTAAAAAACGATATCAAATCTATATTAAAAAAGGGAAGCGGTTGTTCTGCATATAGTATCGTAAGAAGAAATTATTTTTTGGGGAGGTTTATGAGATATGGGGGATGGCAGGAAAGGCACTCGCGCCTTTTTAAAAAGAATAAAGCCAGATATGTCGGCCATAGCGTGCATGAGACGCTAAAGGTTGACGGGAAGATCGGAAGGCTGGATTCACATCTTGACCATTATGCATTTGATTCGATCAGTCAGTATATCGATAGACAATTATATTATGCGACGGTAGAGTCAAGGGTCATGCATGAGGATAGAGGTAAAAGTATTGAGTTAAGAGAGATAAAATATCATTTGAGCGTAAGGCCCCTTAAGCTATTTTTTAAGATATTTGTTAAAAGGCAGGGATTTAGAGACGGTATGTACGGCTTTGTCCTGTCAATATTAAATGCTTGGAGACATTTTGTAATATGGGCATTTTATTATGACAGGTATTATAAGGTAAAAAGATGAGGCGAGAGTTTTTAGATATTTTAAGATGCCCGAAATGTAAAAAATCTTTTTTTAGCGTACGGGATGTTTGTGAAAACGCGCTGGAAATAGACGAGGCTAATGTGCTCTGTAATGGCTGTAGCACATCCTATAAGATCGAAGACGGCATAGTAGATTTTCTTAAAGACGCCCCTAAGGTTGTCATTGCAGAGAAACAGGCAATGGATGATGAAGCCTATATAAAAGATGAAGCTGGAAATACGCATAGAGTTACAGATGAGACGATAGAAAAGTTTAAGGATATATTTTTGTCTCTGCCTGAAGGAGATGACTCTTGTTTTTTTAGAAGAGGAAGCAATTTTCATTCAATAAAGGATGGTTCGGAGAGGTTTTACAAAACCCTAAAAGACCTTGGACTTGCGGGCAGAGAGAAAGTCCTTGAGATAGGCGCATGCTTTTCCTGGGCATCTTATAGATTTGCCGAGCGTGGATGCAAGGTCGTTGCCATTGATATAAGCAACTATCTCAGGGCCGCCCGAGTCTATTTAGATAAGGCCTATTTTGATAGGGCCTTTGCAGACATGCACAATTTACCATTTACGGATAATACATTTGATGTTATTTTTGGCTCAGCTGTGCTGCACCATACAGCTGATCTAAAAGGTGTTTTTTCCGAAATATATAGGGTGTTGAAGAAAAACGGAAGACTTGTTCTTATAAATGAGTCTGCCAGGGGTATTTTTGAAGAGATCCACCCTGATTTTAAAGAATTGAAAAAAAGGGGTTTTGGAGATACTTCTTACAGTATACCTCAGTGGAAAAAAGGCGCGCAAAGGGGAGGATTTAAAAAAATAAAAATAGATTTTTTGTCTTTAGCGGATGGCTATATTTTTAAGCATAAACATGACCGTAGAAGCAGCAGCCTTAAAATAAAGATAGCGTATTTTTTTAAAAGACATAGAATGTTTGAGTGTTTTTTATCGAGTTTTTTTATATTACCCAGACTTTTTTTAAGGCCAAAAAGCT
>JBHPHW010000045.1:0-4961 GCA_042570105.1 Candidatus Omnitrophota bacterium
CGGCTTTTCACTGGAGGCCCTTTCGGGGGTTACACTAACTTCAAAAGGTGTATATCCTATCTGAAGCCCCACGCGCACGCGTGACCACTTTCTCCCCTCAAGGAACTCAATCGCCTCTCTCATCAAATTGGCGGACATATAGAGTCTTTGATCCTCTTCTGCTCCAAGATCAAGAGCTTCCTGCCAGGTAGTTGGGGCCTTAAATTTTACACCATGGGCCTCTGATACTGCTTCAAACCTTCTTCTAGCATCTTCTGTTAATGGTAGATATCTATTAATACTTTCTAATATCCCAGTTGGGCTAGTATCTTTACTATCAAATTTAAAAACTGGGCGCACGCTTGGCATTTTCTCAGGAGGAACCTTTTCTTCATCAATACCAATATGGACCTCTTTTTTGGCTTCATTTATCATAAATCCAAGTGGGAAAATATTACCTTCATTATCGGTTACACTTAGACTTTCAACAAATGGCCTTAATACTTCGTACCACATAAAGAGGTGAACCTGAATCCTGCTACGTATCTCATGGAAACGTTCTATATCCAGACTCTGACCTTTAAATTGCGGTAATTCCATTAACTCTTGTGCAAGGCTTTCCCATGTATCATCTGCATCCTCTTCTTCGCTATACTTTATCAATCGCTCTATTGATGGTAATAATCTATTAAGCCTATCTGGTTCTTTTTCATCAAGCGCTTTGGCTAATTCGAGCAGATCTTCCTTATGTTCTCTACCATGTCTTCTATAAAATCTTGCATCCACCTCTGTAAACAATGCCAGTTCTTCTGTCAGATCTGCCGATCGAGTTTCGCTCTTTCTTATTAAATACTGTACTGCTTCATGTGCATATAGATGCATCGATAGATAATCCCATGCATCTTGGGATACACTAGAAGGTTTTTCTTTCAATAACTCATCAAACCAAAGGACAGGCTCATCTTTATCAATATCAATCGCTGCATAACTATGCATAAAGTCGCCATAGTATCCTCTCTTTATGGTAGGTAATATCATATCGAGTTCTTTATCTATGATCCGCAAAAGAATATATATATTAGTTATTTCATCTAGACCCATCGGCTTTATAGGAAAGGGCTTAAGTTTGGGATCCCCGTCCAAGGCCAAGCCTAAGAGACTAGTTGCATGATGGGCCTGTTCTGGCACGATTATTATCTTAAAATCAAAATCAATACCAGCAATCTCTGAGCCATCTATTTCTGTTGGCTCATCTCTATTTTGGAGATTCTTAAATAGCTGCGCATCAAATTTAACTTTCAATATACGATTAGCTCCGTCCCATTCAAGCCCCCGCACTGGGTCTTCTTCTATATCTACACCTGGTAATACAGGAAAAGGAGCGGCCAGTGGACGATTAAACATCTCTAGTGCATTATTATATATCCTCAAAAGAGCATCACTAGACACCGTTCTATCTTCCTCCAGATAGTAATATCCAATATCCCATTGATCAGTGTTTATAGGAATACCAACGTAAAGGCCAGAGTCCTTATCTATTTCAATTCTCTTTATAACCTGTTCCGGATCCTCCTCCCATATAGAGTCTGGATTAAATTCAACTTCTTTCCACGAAGAAGGTAATAATTGCATAGCTTCTAAGAAACCATTGACTTTTATATCTGAGATAAGACTGCGGAACGTGCGTATTCTTTCATCTAATAACCTCAAAGCATCCTCTCCGCCAGTAAGTTCGCCACTATCTATTGCTTCCTGCAATCTCTCTCTGAAAGTTGTCAATAATTCAAGCGGATTATTAAATCTTTTCGGTATTGTAATCATAAAATTTGCAATGTTGGATCGAGTATCTGGGCCAAAGTCATATCTATCTACATCAATAACCATAGACTGGATGGGAGTTGAATAGGATCTTTGTACAAATACACTAAATCCTTTACCTGTAGGAGATAAATCTTTCTGAAGCCCTTCCAAAAATGCGACTGCCTCGTCTGCCATATCCATAAGCTGGTCTTTTACTTTATTCTGAATCAGCCGTTCACGAAACTGAACTATTACTTTTCCAAGTCTTTTCTTCTCATCTGGCCCGAAATCTTCCACCTCCCTAAATGTTACGGGCGCAAACAGCAACTCTCTAAACAAGCCAAGAGCATCAACGACACTCCAACCCTTAATATTAAGTTCCATATGAAAGCCATCCTGATCGCCGAAAAAGCGGGCTCTTTCGTCACTAAGTCTATTGATTTTAATATTGAAAGGCTTGTCTGATCTTGAATAAAAAGTCTGGCTTACAAGAAACTCTATCGCATCCAACAAAGTAAGCCTTGCTACTGCCCTATCTCCTCCTGCCTGCAGCTCCTCGAAATCTTCCATGCATAATTCTATATATTCCTTCAGTGGAGATAAATCCTTCCTCCCCATTTTTATGAGTACATCTAAATAAACCTTAAACTCTTGGAGCAACCCTACAGGATTATCAAGACCTTTTGGAATAATTATATACGCCTTAATCGCAAAAGGATGTTCAAGCTGCTCTGGCTGACTAATTCCAATATCATTCATAAAAAGGCCTTCTTTTTCTTCTACTTTAAGAAACCATCCGTCATCTCCTCCAAACTGCTCCCACGGTATGGTCTCCAAGATCTTTATTGCCTCACTCATTAAATTGGCCTTAAATTTTTCTACCTTTACATGTTCCTCGTTGTATGAGCCCTTTTCTCTGTTATCTTCTGAACTATAATCAGCCCTGACTCTCAATTTCCTGCGTAATAGCTCTACTAGGTCGCTATCATGTGGATCTAATGTAAACCTACTTATAATTCGTTCTAGAATAAGAAGCGGGTCGCTTCTTTTATCGATTTGTAAGGTGGCGCCTTTAAGTGCTCCATCGCTATCCATTGACCGTGTAATGCCAATCATACCTTTATATGACCGCTCATCCTTGAGGACACTTATAGGAACCTTTGTATCTTTATCTTGAACATGTAGACCTTCAATAAATGCAACAAAAGACTCTGGCCAGTCAAAAAGATGTAGTTTTATTATTTCACGTAGATTATAAAATCGTTCTATATCTAATTCTTGGCCCTTGAACTTTGGCGACTTTTTAAGTTCATCTGCAAATCTCTTCCATGTATCATCCGCATTTTCTTCTTGGCTATACCTTATCAATTGCTCCACTGATGGTAATAATCTATTAAGCCTATTTGGTTCTTTTTCATCAAGCGCTTTGGCTAATTCGAGCAGATCTTCCTCATGTTCCTTACCATGTCTTCTATAAAATCTTGCATCTACTTCTGCAAACAATGCCACTTCTTCTGTCAGATCTGCTGATCGAGTCTCGCTCTTTCTTATTAAATACTGCACTGCCTCATGTACATATAGGTGCATCAATAGATAGCTCCATGCATCTTGGGATACATCAGGAGGTTGTTCTTTCAATAACTCGTCAAACCAAAGAACTGGTTTATTTCCATCAATATCAATCGATGCATAGCTATGCATAAAGTCGCCGTAGTACACTCTTTCTACAAAAGGTAATATCCTATCGAGTTCCTTATCTTGCATCTGCAAAAGAAGATATAGATCACTTATCTCATTTTTACTCATAATCTTTGTAGGAAAAGGCATAAGAGCATGGTCCCCGTCCAAGGCCAAGCCTAAGAGGCTGGTGGCGCTGGATGGTCCACTTGCCTCTGGCTTTCCAGCATCAGCACTGGACAATGCCTCTAATACCTTAAGGAGCCCTTCTACCACTGGCTTTACATCATCAGGCGTCAACTCAAATGATTCGATCCACCTTATGAGTGCATAAAGGTTCTCGCGGGCTTCTTGTGTCTCAGGTAATCCAGCACTTTCTAAAAATGACTGAACGCCTTGTAGTGCGCTATTAATATAATACGCATCTTCTGTATGAATGCTGTCGATAGCGCTCTTGAGCGCACTATCTAGATAGCCAGCATTAGGGTCTAGTTCGATAGGAGGTTTGGAGAGTATATCAAATAATTTCTGCGCTGTCTGCTGTTCATCGTCAGAGAAAAATTCTGAAGAATTGCATATGAATTTAAGTAGTTTAACCGGCCCTATGCCTCTTCGTACCGTCAATCTATAGTTTGTTGATGAGGTTGCGTCTAACTCGGATTCCTTATCGGGATCCAAATCAGCATCCAATTCTACGTGGGATCGCATCGCCCCATCCTTACCACGAAAACTTCTAACCAAACGCGCAATTAGTTCAAGCTGCTCCCTAGGATCCTCCTGAGCCACAATGTCTTCAATGCTCGGTGGTGGCGTATAGTCGCGGAAACGTTCTTCAATCAAATCATATTTTTCAAAGACTCCTTTGATTGTATCGACATAATCTCCTGTCGGCTCAACCCCATAGGCGCTGAGAAACAGTTCAAAGATCGTGAGCTCTGGCTGACTCTTAAAGCGTGCTAAGGTAGCGCTTAGGTCTTGGAATGCTACAGTCCGCTCCAGTTCGCCACGGCCTTCTTCAGTATCACGCAACTCATTAGCTGCCTTGACCAGGCGAGTAATAAGCTCCTTTGCCACATCTGGATGTCGTTTTTGTAACTCTTCTCCCTCTTCTTCTGGCAGCATGCGACTAAAGGAGAGCTGAAAGAATCTATCTTCAAACTCGCCTGAAAGCTCTTCTACAGCATAACGCGATTCTTCTGGAGTAGTGCTGGCAACAACAAACCAACCAAGTTGAGCCTGGACAAGTCCATAGGGTGTGTTCATCTCGCTAAACTGGAGTGCATTATTTAGCACAGAGTTGGATGCCTGGTGCTGTGGTTTGCCTATATCGTGGATTACAGTTGGCCGACCACTTTGCATGCCTAAAGTTACTGGTGTCTGTTCCCACACAGTCTGACCATCTTTGACAGCCTGGCTACCCCAAAGATCCCGCACACTGGAATCGCTGTCAAGCTGCATTGAAAAAGGTTGTAACCGTAAATCGTTGGTCAATAAATCTAACGGGA
>JBHPHW010000046.1:0-4491 GCA_042570105.1 Candidatus Omnitrophota bacterium
GCGCATGGTATTGGATGATGAGCCGAGGGTTGCAATGCTCTCTTATTCTACAAAAGGCAGCGGTGGTTCCGGGAGTAGCGTAGGAAAGGTCAAGGAGGCAACGCGGCTAGTAATCGAAAAGATGCCGGATTTACTTATAGATGGCGAGATACAACTCGATTGCGCTATAGTGCCTGAAGTAGCTGAGAGAAAAGACCCTGATAGCAAGGTCAAAGGCAAGGCGAATGTTCTTATATTCCCAAATCTGGATGCAGGGAATATTTCTTATAAAATAACAGAACGTCTCGCGAAGGCACATGCTATAGGCCCTCTCCTTCAGGGCCTTAAAAGGCCTGCCAGCGATCTATCCCGCGGGTGCGATTCACGGGATATCGTCGATGCTGTCAGCATAACAGCACTTATAGCGCAGACAGCATGAAGATCCTTGTATTAAATAGTGGTTCTTCCTCTATAAAGTATAAGCTCTTTGACATATCAGAAAATAACGAGAAACTTTCGGAGAAGGGTCAAATCGAGCGAATAGGCGAAGATGTCCCGAACCATAGAGACGCTATTGATCTTATATTAAACAAGATCAATGCAAAGATCGAGGCAGTGGGTCATAGAGTTGTGCATGGCGGAGATAGATTCACCGGATCTGCCCTGATTAACGATGAAGTGATAGAGGCGATAGAGCATTTTAGCGAGTTGGCGCCTCTTCATAATCCCCCGAGCCTTTTAACAATAACTGAATCCATGAATTTACTTTCGGGGGTGCCTCATGTGGCGGTGTTTGATACCTCCTTTTATCAGACAATGCCTGAATGCGCGTACTTATATGCCATACCTTATACATTCTACGAGAAGTATAAGATCCGCAGATACGGATTTCATGGCACAAGCCACAGATATGTAGCAGGAGAAGCCAGCCGCATTTTAAAAAGGCCTATACAAAAGCTCCAGATCATTACATGCCATTTAGGAAATGGTTGCAGCATGACAGCCGTCAAGCACGGTAAGGCCATCGATACAAGCATGGGTTTTACCCCTTTGGAAGGTCTTGTCATGGGCACGCGTTCAGGCGACCTGGACCCTGCTATAGTCCAGTATATTATGGAAAAAGAGGATATGGATATAAGTGATGTCATGGAGTTATTAAATAAAAAAAGCGGGCTTTTTGGTATTTCAGGGATAAGCAATGACATGAGAGAGGTAATGGCTGAGAGAAAGCGCAATAAAAAGGCAGCCCTTGCGCTCGAGATATTCACGTATAGGATAAAAAAATATATAGGAAGCTACCGAGCTATAATGGGCGACGTGGATGCTGTGGTTTTTACGGGAGGCATAGGTGAAAACCACCCTGATCTAATGAAGGAGATATGTAAAGGCGCAGTGTCCGAGAAGACAAAGCTTCTCATAATCCCGACAGATGAAGAATTGATGATCGCCAGGGACGCGTATAATATCGTGGGCAATGTTTAAGGTTAAGTCTCGAACATAGCGAGTTGACTTATGAAGATACATGTAGATGAAGTACCGGCAGAGGGATTAGAACTTACAGAAGCCCTTGATCCTCATGAAATGTTATTGGATTTAGAAATGCAGGGTGTGAGTTTTACCGAAGCCATAGATATAAAGACAAAGGTCACAAAAATAGGCGTAGAGCTTTTTATGGACGTAGCTATGGAATCGCCTGTTGAATATACATGTGCGCGTTGCCTGACTAAATTTCAGGATGTCTTTAAAAAAAAGTTCAATGTGAGTCATGAGATAAAACCTGGCGATATACTCGATGTAGATGAGGATATAAGACAGGAGATGATTTTAGATTATCCGATGAAGGTCGTTTGTAAGGCCGATTGTAAAGGGCTGTGTCCGAATTGCGGCCAGAATCTCAATGTAAGTATGTGTGAATGTAAGTGAAGACAATACATGGTGCCACGTACGGTACGCGGCGCCATAAGAGGAGGGTTATTTAAATGCCACTACCAAAACGAAGACACTCGAGTTCAAGGCAGGGGAAAAGAAGGGGTGAGCAGAAAATACACGTCCCTAGTATTTCCGTGTGCCCTAATTGCAAATCTCCAAAACTGCCGCATAGAGTGTGCCTTATATGCGGGTATTACAAAGGCAGGCAAGTCATTCAAGTGAAGAAGAAAGAGAAAAAGGAGAAGAAATAAAAAAGATGATAAGAATCGCCTTGGATGTAATGGGTTCTGATAATTCTCCGGCAGCAGACGTAGAGGGTGCGATCCTGGCAGCTCGAGAATTTGATTATGAAATTGTCCTAGTGGGCAGACAGGATCTTATAGAAAAAGAGTTCGGAAAGCATAAAGTTATACCCAAAAACATATCGATACTCAATGCCTCAGAGGTCATAGGGATGCATGAACAACCTGTACTCAGTGTGAGGAGAAAAAAACAGTCCTCTATAGTGCTGCTTGCAAATCTTGCAAAAGAAAAAAAAGTAGATGCTATAGTGGGCGCAGGAAATACAGGCGCTCTGGTATGCGCAGCTACCCTTAAGTGCAGATTGCTCCCGGGCATAGAAAGGGCAGGTATCGGCGTTGTTATGCCGACCTTAAAAGGTACTGCGTTGATGATTGACGGAGGCGCAAATATAGATGCAAAACCGAAACATCTTTTGCAGTATGCGATAATGGGGAGCGCATATTCAAAATACATACTGAATAATAAATCTCCGAGAGTAGGACTTTTAAATATCGGAGAGGAAGAATCCAAAGGTACAGGTTTTCTGAAGGAGGCGTATGGGCTCCTGGAGCTTTCGGGTTTGAATTTTATAGGCAATGTTGAAGGTAGGGATCTTTTTGTCGGGGACTGCGATGTCATAGTTTGCGATGGCCTTGTCGGAAATGTAGCGCTCAAGGTTTCTGAGAGCACCTCACATGCTATAGTAGAGATGCTTAAAAAAGAGCTAAGGAGTAGTTTTCTCTCACGATTGGCAGCCCTCTTAGGCAAAGGCGCCTTTCGTTCATTGGGTAGAATAATGGATTATACAGAATACGGTGGAGCGCCGCTTTTGGGCATCAATGGGATCTGTATAATATGTCATGGATCTTCAAGTGCAAAGGCGATAAAGAACGCTATAAGGGTTGCAGGCGAGGAGATCATCAAGAACGTAAATCAACATATTATTGAAAAGGTTTTATAAGGAGAGATGATGCAGAAGGCTGGGATCTTGGGATTAGGAAGTTATTTGCCGCCAAAGAAATTGACAAATGCCGACCTTGAAAAGATGGTAGATACAACGGACGAATGGATAGTTACCCGCACCGGTATAAAAGAAAGAAGGATGGCCTCTAAAGACGTAGCCTCAAGTGACCTTGGTCTGGAGGCCTCTAAGATGGCTATTAGGGATGCAGGATTAGAGCCAAAGGATATTGATTTGATTATTACGGCTACGATAAGCTCGGATATGATCTTTCCTGCTACGGCTTGTATTATACAGGATAAGTTAGGCGCAAAAAATGCTGCAGCATTTGATATAAATGCCGCATGTTCTGGTTTTGTATTTGGCATAATTATGGCCCAACAGTTTGTAAATGCCGGGACCTACAGGCATGTTTTAGTTGTTGCCTCAGAGAAATTGACAAATCTCATTGACTGGAAGGATAGATCTACATGCGTATTGTTTGGAGATGGTGCAGGCGCATGTGTAGTGGGGAAAAGCGAGGGAAGAGCGATACTTTCTAGTTTTATGGGTTCTGATGGTTCAGGGGGGCATATTTTAATGGTGCCTGCAGGAGGTTCAAGATTGCCTGTCACGCATGATACAGTTAAAAATAAATTACATTTTCTTAAGATGGAGGGGAACGAGGTATTTAAATTTGCCGTAAGGCTGATGGCAGAATCAGCTGATAAAGTGATAAAAAGTATAGGGCTTCAGTGGAAGGATATAGATATATTAATACCGCACCAGGCGAATATCAGGATCTTGAATGCAATTGCGAAAAAGTTAGATTTTCCTCTTGAAAAGATCTTTATAAATATAGATAAATACGGGAATATGTCAGCCGCATCTACAGCAGTTGCGCTGGCAGAGGCAAGCCAACAAAAGAAGGTTAAAAAAGGGGACAACGTTGTTTTGGTTGCTTTAGGCAGCGGCCTTACCTATGGTGCTATAGCGATAAAATGGTGAGAGAACCTTTCCTCGGCTAAACTCGGGACGTAAAAGATCATGAAGAAAGTCAGTTATATCTTTCCAGGTCAGGGCGCGCAGCATGTTGGCATGGGTAAGGATCTATATGATAATTGCGCTGAGGCTAGAAAAATATTTGATGAAGCTGAAAATAGCCTGCCGGAAGTAAATATCAAAAAACTTTGTTTTGAAGGCCCCATTGAAGAGTTGACTCGCACGGCTAACAGCCAGGTAGCGATTTTGGTAGTTAGTATAGCTAGTTTAAGGGCATTGGGTTCTAAGGCCCTGCGCCCGGTTGCCTGTACCGGACTTAGTCTTGGAGAGTTGAGCGCTCTTGTGGCTGTAAAAAGTAT
>JBHPHW010000047.1:0-4387 GCA_042570105.1 Candidatus Omnitrophota bacterium
AGGAGGAGTAGGAGAAACAGGAAGTCCGGGAAAGAGTACTATAGAAAGAGCTATGTATGCTTCGAGGCTTTATCTAGGAGGTTATGCAGGCAAGGTAATAGTTTCATCGGGGTATACTTATGTATATAATGATGCGGAAAATATGCGCCTTTTGGCGCTTTCTATGGGAGTGCCTGATAAAGATATAATCTTGGAAAATAGAGCAAACAGCGCTTATGAGAATGTTATGTTTTCTAAAAAGATATTAGATAAAAACAATTGGGATTCTATATTATTAGTCTCCTCACCCTATAATATGCGGCGGCTATCCTCGATATTTAATAAACAGGCATCTTATATCAAAGTTTTTTACACGCCAGTGGAAATGAGCCAATTTTATAATAGGACCTACGGGGTAAAGATAGAACAGATAAGGGCGATTATGCATGAGTATCTTGGGATAATATATTACTGGGTGAAGGGTTATATATAGGGTATAATGTACGCAATAAACCAATGAACAAATGGGATAGGTATGGTCAAAGATAGAGGATTTAACGGTGGGCAATTTTAAATTAGTAGCATTTATATTTATTGCAGCCTTTTTGATAAGAGCGGGTTTTGTGCTTAAAGCTGATATTAGGCCATCCTCAGATGCATATGTTTATGATAAATTAGCAGTTTCTGTATCCCAAGGAAAGGGTTTTAGCGATGAAAGTGGAAAGCCTCATTCGTTTTATCCGCCTTTTTATCCATTTTTCTTATCTATGATTTATATGATTTTTGGACATAGTTATAAAATAGCAGGCATTATGCAATCGATTATAGGCGCTTTTAGTTGCGTGTTGATGTATTTAATAGGAAAAAAGATTTATAGCAGGGCATCAGGAATAATAGTCGCGTTTATTGCTATAGTGTATTACCCTTTTATAAAGAGCGCAGGGATGCTGTTGACAGAGATATTTTTTACTTTTTTATTGCTCACAATAGTTTTTTATTTATTAAAAATCCAAGAAGAAAAAGCATCGCATAACTATATTATATTGGGTCTATTGTTAGGGGTAGCGATGCTTACCAAATCCGTAATGTTATTTTTTCCTATCTTTATAATATCGGCATTTATTTATTTAAAGGGAAAATATAGCCTTAATACAGTATTAAAAAAGTATTTATTAGTATTATTAGCGTTATCTTTTCCATTAATGCCGTGGGTAGTAAGGAATTATATTGTTTATCATAAATTTGTACCTACTTCCGCAGGAGGAGGATTTGGTCTTTATTCTTCTTATTGTCCTGCAAATGGCATATTTGGGCTTAATGCTGCACCGGATGACCCTGTAGTTATAGAAGGGTTTAAAATATCGTCACCTACTTTACGCAGCAAGTTTTTTATAAAAAAGACCCTGGATTTTATTATAAATAACCCAAAAAGAGTTATAATATTGGAGGTTAAAAAATTTGTATATTTCTGGGCACCTTTTGATTGGGAGATAGTAGGTGGAAGGTGGTTTAATTTTATATATGCAGCGCTTTTGCCATTTTTTGTTTTAGGCCTTTTTTTAACCAGCAGGATGTATAAGAGGTTTTATCCTATTTTGGCTCCGATTATATATTTTCAGGTGATGAGCCTTGTTTTTTATGGATCTCCGCGTTTTAGGCTGCCGATAGAGCCATATATATTTATTGTTTCGATCGTAGGCCTCATAGAGTTATGGAAATGGGCGCGTACAAGATTGCAGGCTGCGTAGATATACAGGTTATAATATGCTTGAGAGAATTCTGTCAAAAATAGGAAGCTATAAAATCAGATAGTTTTAGTTTATCTACTAATATATAGACACTTGTGATAAATAAGGCAATAGAAAGGTTGTGAGAATGAAGATATCCATAGTGGTGCCTGTTTATAACGAATCCGATACCATAGCGAAAATAATAAGCGCTGTAAAGGCTGCCAGCGTAGATATGGATAAAGAGATCATAATTGTAGATGACGGTTCTACTGATGGCACATCTAAGGTCCTGGAGTCTCTAAAGGAAAAAGATGAGACAATAAAGATTTTTCATCACGATAAAAATGGGGGCAAGGGAGCAGCCTTAAAGACAGGATTTGCCAATGTAAGTGGCGATATTATACTCGTGCAGGATGCTGATTTAGAATACGATCCCCGTGAATATAAAGCTTTAATAGATCCTATCCTTATGCATGATGCAGATGTGGTATATGGATCGAGATTATCCGGTGGCAGGCCGGCTAGGGTTTACATGTTCTGGCATAAAGTAGGCAATACATTCCTGACGTTTCTTACCAATGTACTTTATAATACTACTGTGAGCGATATGGAAACAGGATACAAGGTATTTAAGAGAGAGGTGATAGATAGTATTAATATAAAATCAGGGGATTTTACAGTAGAGGCGGAGTTGACCGCAAAGATTTTCAAAAAGAATAAATATAAGATATACGAAGTCCCTATCTCTTATTACGGAAGAAGTTACGCAGAAGGTAAAAAGATAAGATGGTATCACGGCATAAGCGCAATATGGGCGCTTATAAAATATAAGTTTTTAGATTAACATGAAGATACTTTTGGTAAAGCCTTATAATATCAGCGATCATATCCAGCCTTCATTAGGACTGGGATACCTCGCTACTTCTGTGAGAGGGGAACACGAGGTCACTATATTGGATTGCATAAAGGAAAGGACAGATATTTTTCGGCTAAAGAATATTATTGGATCTTCAAGGTTTGATTTAATTGGCATACAGTGCTATACATTTGATCTAAAGTTTGTAAAAAATGCCTTAACGATGATCAAAGGTATTGATGCAAAGATTATTACAGTTATTGGAGGGCCTCATCCTTCAGCAGAGCCGAAAGAAACAATGGGCTATTTTGGCGAGGTATTAGACTTTGCTTTTATTGGGGAGGCAGAGAGAGGTTTTAAATCTTTAGTGGATTATTTAAATGCGCATAAATTAAATATTTCAGAAATTCCTGGCCTGGCATGGAGGGAAGATGGGATTGTAAAGATGAACAATCCTTATTTTGAGCAGGATTTAGATAAATTTGGCATGGTAGCATGGGATCTTATCAGGCCGGATACTTATCCAGAGTCGCAACACGGGGCTTTTTACAAGAAATTTCCGATAGCCCCGATCATGCTGACAAGAGGATGTCCTTACGACTGTACATTTTGCGCAGGCAAGGTCATAACAGGAAAGAAATTAAGAAAACGGAGCGTAAACCACGTTATTAGCGAAGTAAAATTCTTATATGATACATATGGCATAAGAGAATTTCATATCGTAGATGATAATTTTACAATGGACAGGGAGTACGCGAAGAGATTTTTAGAAGAGCTAGAAACGTTGCATCTTGACATAAGCTGGGCGCTTCCGAACGGCATAAGGATGGAGAATCTGGATATAGATTTTTTATGCCAAATGAAGCGTACTGGACTATACCTCGTGTCTTTAGGAATAGAGTCAGGCTCAGATCGGGTGTTAGGTTTGATGAAAAAAAATTTAAAGGTTGATAAAATGCGGAAGGCAGTGCAACTTATTACTGATTCTGGATTAGATGCGGCAGGTTTTTTCATCATGGGCTTTCCAGGAGAGACCAGAGAAGAGATAGATCAGACAATAAAATTTTCATTAGAATTGAATCTTATAAGAGCAAACTTTTTTATGTATTTGCCTTTTCCTGGCACTGAGAGCTATTTGAAATTGAAAGAAACAGGCGAGTTAAACAAGGTAAATTTGGATGAATTTTATTTCTTTAAGGCGGCCTACAATATAGATGGTATGACCAGCAAAGAACTCAAGTGGCTGCAGAGAAAAGCTTTTTTGAAATTCTACCTCAGGCCCAGAATCTTTTTCAAAAACATGCTTGGTATAAAATCTGTCAGGCACTTTAAGTTTTTGTTTAGGAGATTTGTGAACTGGATATCAAGGGGTTGAATGAAATAAGGTAAATTATAATTATGGCTATACTAGGATTTAAACAAAACACAGAAGATATCAGTAGTTTATTTGACAAGATAGCTCCAAGGAATGAATACTGGAGAAGGAAAAATTATTATTACCACTCGGAAATAGAGCGTTTTTATAGAGATATCATACCTGAAAATAAAAATGTTTTGGAGATAGGTAGCGCTGATGGCTATCTTTTGGATAACTTAAAGCCTTGTTATGGGGTTGGGCTGGATATAAGCAGCCGCATGATAGAGATATCTTCCAAAAAATACCCCAAGCTTAATTTTACTAACGCTGCGATAGATAATTATGATGCAAAGGCAAAATTTGATTATGTTGTTATTTCTAACCTTCTTGAATATGTATTTGATCTATATGATTTTTTTAAGGCATTAAATAAAAAAATATCATCCAATACAAAAATTATAATCA
>JBHPHW010000048.1:0-4371 GCA_042570105.1 Candidatus Omnitrophota bacterium
TAAGGCACTTCAGGATGGCTATCCAGATATTGCGCGAGATCCTTGACGCACCCACTCCTTTAGGATTTAAGGATAAGGTAAAAAAAATAACCTATATTATAAATCGGGATATAATCGACGCGGAAAGGCAGTTAAGGGGCTAAAACCTTACATCATCCTTCTTCTCTCGGCTAAAAGAACGATATTTTTCAATTCATCCTCATTCTTTGCTTCGAACCACTTCTTGTCAAACTCGGGACTTTGAGTAACCTGCGCTATCGCGGCTAATACCTTTAAGTGAAGATTGCGCTCATCAGAAGAGCCTATAAGAATAAATATAATATGCGCCAGTTTATCTTCCGGGAAAATAATGCCTGAAGATGCCCTCACTAAAAGAATCTTAAAAAAATCTTTTCCTTCTATGACAATATGTGGGATAGCAAGGCCTTTTCGAAGCACGGTGCTGGATTCCTTTTCTCTTTCTATAAATTTTTCAAATAGGCCCTGCGGCTCTAAATTTAATTCCTTCCCTAAGCTATCTGATAGATCCTTAAAGAAATCCTCCATTCTCAAAGGTACCTCTATATCTAAAGCCTTGCTTTCTTCGATCAATTTATGGAATCTATCTTCTGTGACTTCATCCCTTTGAATAACAATATCCTTTAGTTCAGTAAGAAGATTGTCCGAAGTCAATTCTTTATCTTTAGATACCAACCTTTCCAAGACATATATAAGGGCAGAATCCTGACTGGCCCTTTTCTGGCCATAGACTCTATACCAGACAAATCCCAACAAAAGAAAAACCATGGTCAGAAAAATGATAAATGTCCCCATCTCAATCAAAAGAAAGATCCCTCCTAATATTCCAAAGATCTGTAAATATGGATAAAAAGGGGAGCGAAATTTTGGGCGATAACTTAAAATCTTACTCTCCCTGAATAAAATCACTGTGAGGTTGGCAAGGATAAAAAGTAATATCAAGATGCTTGAGGCAATCTTGATCAATAACCCCAGTTTTAAAAATAAAAGCGCTAAGATCATAAAAAGACCTGTAAATAGTATTGCAGCATAAGGGATCTTGGTCCTAACGCTTATCCTTTGAAAATAACCAGGCAGGAGTTTATCTCTACTCATGCTCAAGGGGTATCTGGAGGCAGTCATAAGTGCTGAATTTGCTGTAGAGATAAATGCCAGAAATGCAGCTATAATTATCAAGATCTTTAAAACATCCCCGCCAAAGACACCTGCCCCGTCAGATATAGGTAGAAGGGTCCCTTTAAGAGTCTCAGGATCTAAAACTCCAATAGTCACAAAAATAACCAGCGCATAAAAAATAGCAGTGACTATAATCGAAAGTATCATGCCCAGGGGTAAATTTCTCCCTGGATTCTCAGTCTCCTCAGCTAAGGCCGCTATCTTGGTCAGCCCTCCGAAAGAGACAAATACAAAACTTGCTGTCGCAAACACAGATCCTACCCCTTTACTAAAAAATGGAGAAAAATTTGCCACACTGACTGTCCTTGAACCCCAGACAATATAAACAAGAAGTAAACTCAGAAGGCCTATGACTAAAAATACCTGGATCCTCCCTGTTTCCTTTACGCCTAATAGATTCAGAATGATAAAAAAAAGACAGCAAGCTACAGCAATCATATTTAAAGGTATATCACTTACTAAACTCAAGTATGCCCCCATACCTACCAATGCAAATGCCCCCTTTAAACTCAGAGAAAACCACGAACTCAATCCAGCCAATGTTCCCAAAAGAGGGCCAAATCCCCGCATGATATAAAAATAATCCCCTCCTGCCTTGGGCATTGCTGTGATCAACTCAGCCTTACTCATCAATGTAGGGATACATAATATCCCTGCCAAGATATAAGACAGGATCACTGCTGGGCCAGCCTTACTAAAGGCCAATCCCGGCAGGATAAATAATCCTGAACTGATCATTGCCCCGGTAGCAACCGAGAAAACATCCAAAAGACCAAGCTCTCTTTTTAAAGCATCCTTCATGACTAAATCCTTATTTAAAAAATGGCCCGGACATAAAATAAATCCGGGCCGTTCTTCCTAATAGTAGGTTATATCTTTACTACGTTTTTAGCTTGATCGCCTTTAGGACCTTGCTCAACCTCAAACTCTACTTCCTGGCCTTCTTCTAAAGACTTATAACCATCACCTTGAATCGCAGTGTGGTGTACAAATACATCAGCACCTGATTCAGTAGAAATAAATCCATAACCTTTTTGGTTACTGAACCATTTAACTTTTCCTCTTGCCATTACTCACTACCCCCTTTCCTAAAAAATTATAGTAAATAATGACAGAAACAAAAAACCGTAAGGCGAGCACTTCTTTACCTTACGGTCCAAGCTTTCTACTCCCTTATTTACTACTTCCTAACTACTAAGTAAACTATACAGTATTTTGCAATATTTGTCAAGGGAACTACATAGATTATTTTGCCGTGTTAAAATACTTGAGATATTCGCTCTCAGGGCTGAAGATGAGGGTTGTCTCGGCATCTATTGTATTTCTATATGTATCGAGCGTCTTCATAAAGGAATAAAATTCAGGGTCTTTATTATATGCCTTAGCATAAATAGCTATTGCCTCTGCATCTCCGTTTCCTTTTATCTCTTCTGCCGTTCTATACGCCTCTGATTGAATTTGTTTTAATTCTTTGGCCATTTGCCCTTCTATCTCCCTTTTTTTGCCCTGGCCTTCTGAACGGTATCTCTCAGCAGCCCTTTTCCTTTCAGATATCATCCTTTCATATACCTTGTCCCTTACATCCCTTACGTAGTTTATCCTCTTTATTCTTACGTCCACCAGTTCGATGCCGTATTGAGGGATTATCTTCGAGGCCTGTTCGAGTATTCCCCGCGTAATACCATCCCTGCCAACCAATATTGTCTCGAGGGCCTCATCAGATGCCTTTATCTCATCCTCCGCACCTAAAACACCTGACTCTACAAGCCGATTCGAATCCCTCACCAACTCTACTAGATTGTGATTTGTTATATAATCTCTTGAAGCAGAATCCACTATGTCATCCAGCCTTGCATGAGCGCCCCTTTCATTTGTTACAGACTGCATAAATGTAAGCGCATCCTTTATTTTCCATCGCGCAGTGGTATCGACCCATATATATCTTTTATCCTTTGTCGGGATCTGATTCGGATTCCCATCCCACTGAAGGATCCTTCTTTCAAAATAATTGGCCCGCTGGATAAAAGGCATCTTGAAGTGCAGCCCTGCCTGTATTATAGGTCTACCCATCGGTTCACCGAACTGCGTAATAACTACCTGCTGTGTTTCATCGATAGTGTAGAGCGCCCCGCTCAAAAAAAACAACATTACCGAGATCGCAATCCCTAACAAAATATTTATCGCCATCTTCATTTTACACCTCCATCTTTATTTAGTTTCAGAAGAGGCAATATGCTATTAGACGAAGAATCCATGATAAATTTTTGTCCTACCTTTGGCAGGATCTCATTCATGGCCTCCAGATATAAGCGCTTGCGCGTTACCTCTTTTGCCTCTTTATATGCCTTCCATGTTTCTATAAATCTGGTCGCATCTCCCTTGGCTCTATTTATTCTTTTTAAGGCATAGCCTTCAGATTCTTTAATAGTTTTTTGCGCCTCGCCTCTTGCGGCTGGAATCGTCTTGTTATAGGCCTCCCATGCCTGATTTATCATCTTCTCCTTTTCCTGCTTCGCTTCGTTTACCTGATTAAAAGACGGTTTGACTTCATCAGAAGGATTTACATCCTGCAATTTGACTGTGACGATCTGGATACCGCTATCATAAGAATCAAGCACCTCCTGAAGCTTATCCTGCGCCTCCTGATTTATCTCCACCCTTCTTGTAGTCAGCGCTTCGCTTACAGAATTATCGCCGATAACCTGTCTCATCACTGCCTCAGATATAATATGCAGAGTTTCACGTTGATCCCTTACATTAAATAAAAATTTAACGGGATCCTTGATCTTAAACTGCACTATCCACTCTACAACCAAGACATTCAGATCTCCTGTAAGCATAAGGGATTCGTCAAAATAGTCCCTTGTGGAATATTGGGTCTTTATGCCCGGCCTCAGGGTCCTGAAGCCAAATTCTTCCTTGTATATATACTGCACCTTGACATTATTGACCTTTTCTACACCCATAGGGATCTTGAAGTGAAGCCCTGGATTTGTGGTTCGAATATATTTTCCGAATCGGCGTATAACGCCTACTTCATCCGGCCCCACCGAATAGAGCCCTGAAAAGATAAACATCAAAACGAAAAATCCACCTACTGCAGGTATCACATATTTTTTTATATCCGGCATCTGGGGATTTTTTCCTTTCTTACTTCCTCCTAATAGATCTTCAGGT
>JBHPHW010000049.1:0-4305 GCA_042570105.1 Candidatus Omnitrophota bacterium
GGCTGCAGGAGATGTGGATTAGTGGTTCAAGGTCACGGCCTTCAACAAAGCCATTGAAGAACCGAGATGGGTATGGTAAGATAACTTTGCTGATAAAGGCGCCTATAGCTCAATCGGATAGAGTGGCTGGCTTCGAACCAGTAGGTTGGAGGTTCAAATCCTCCTAGGCGCGCCAGTCTCTAGATGGGAACACAGTGCTTTGGTAGGGTGTAAGGCAAAGATATAATTGACTTAAGTTTTCTTCTGTGATACTATTTTACCTTACTTGCTTTAAGGGTTAGATACAATACACGTGTGTTTATTGATTGCCCCCATAGCTCAGTTTGGTAGAGCAGATCCCTCTTAAGGATAAGGTCCCAGGTTCGAGCCCTGGTGGGGGTACCAGCTGTTTCGTTTTGGGCGGATGGCGGAACTGGCAGACGCGCATGGCTTAGGACCATGTGGAGAAATCCATGGAGGTTCAACTCCTCTTCCGCCCACCAGATTCGCCGAAAGTGAATCTGGTCTTGAACGAAGTGAAGGATCTAATATAAAATTTGCTTTGCAAATTTTGCGAGGGTAATTCAGTGGTAGAATGCGTGCTTGCCAAGCACGTCGTCGCGGGTTCGAGCCCCGTCCCTCGCTCCATTATTAGGCGAGAACCCAAAATCTTAAAGGAGAAGGAGGAGGACAACAAGTGAAGATACTGGATTTTTTGAACGAGAAGGCGGTATCTGTAGATTTAAAATCACAGGACAAAAAAGGGGCAATCCAGGAACTTACTGACTTATTGATAAAAGCAGATGAATTAAAGCCCAGGGTAAAAGATACAGTAGTTAAAATACTTCTCAACAGAGAATCGCTTGGTTCGACAGGTATTGGGCAGGGTGTTGCTATTCCGCATGGTAAATGCGAACATGTAAAAGAGCTTGTAGGCGCTTTTGGCGTATCGAAAAAGGGGATAAATTTTGATTCACTAGATGGTGAGCCAGCATACATATTTTTTCTTTTGTTGGCACCTATAGAATCATCTGGTCCTCACCTTAAGGCCCTTGCCCGTATATCAAAACTATTAAAAGATAAATATTTTAGAGATTCTTTGAAAAACGCAGAAACCATAAAGACGCTCCTTAAGATTATAAAAGAAGAGGATCAGAGAAGGTCGTAATATGCGTAAATTAAAGTGGTTATTACCCGGGATGAAAGTAAAACGCTGGATTATTGCCTGTAGTATGGGCGTGATCCTAGTTGCAATCGGTTCAATCATATGGATGGTTGAGAGATTTCCTGGATCGAGAAGTCTGGCTATTTCTATTTTTGTCCTTGGTTCTTTAGTGCTGATCTATGGCATAAAAAGGATGGTGAAATCTTTCGTTGCAGTCTTTCTGCCTAAACGAGAGAAGGAGCTTGTGGACATAGTATATCATCACAGACAGTTAGAGAAAGGCCCTAAAATAGTTGTGATTGGCGGCGGGACAGGATTATCAGTCCTTCTGCATGGTTTAAAAGAACAGTCGAGTAATATAACAGCAATAGTGACTGTTGCTGATGATGGAGGTTCCTCTGGAAGGCTCAGGGAGCAATTTGATATCCTTCCGCCAGGGGACATAAGAAATTGTCTCGTTGCGCTTGCAGATGCAGAGCCATTGATGCGTGATTTATTTCAGTTCAGATTTGGAAACGAATCGGAATTAAAAGGCCATAGTTTTGGGAATCTGTTTATAACAGCGTTATCTAAAGTCACGGGTGATTTTGAAAAGGCAATCAAGGAATCAAGCAAGGTCCTTGCCATAAGGGGCAAGGTTGTTCCATCTACATTTGACAAGGTTCAGCTTGTTGCAGAGCATCGTAATGGAGAAAAGACAAAAGGAGAGACAAAGATAGTTGAGAAATCTTGTCCCATTCGAAAGGTATATCTTGATCCTGTAAACTGTAAGGCGAGCAAGGAGTCTTTTGAAGCTATAGATGAGGCAGATATAATAGTTTTAGGGCCTGGCAGTTTATACACGAGCGTCATACCAAATCTTTTAGTAAATGGCATAGCTGAGAGGATTGCAAGATCCAAGGTACCCAAGGTCTATGTGTGTAACATAATGACTCAACCAGGGGAGACGGATAATTATACAGCCTTTGACCATTTAAATACTATTATTACCCACACAAGGCCTGATGTTGTTAATTTTTGCGTTATAAATACCGGTACTGTTTTGCCAGAGTTACTTAAAAAATATGGAGAAGAAGGCTCTTATCCAGTCCTTGCTGATTCAGATAAAGTCCTTGAGAAAGGATGCACTGTACTGGAAGAGGATATTGTGAATATTAAGGACTATGTAAGGCATGATTCAAAGAAAGTCTCAAAGATTATTATAGATCTTGTTCTCAAGTCAAAAAATAAAAACGGGCAGTATTAGCAAGAAAGATAATGATGTTGATAGAAAAAAAGATAACTATAAATAATGAACAAGGGCTTCATGCGCGTCCTGCCGCACTTTTTGTGCAGATAGCAAATAAATACGAAAGCGATGTGATAGTTAAAAAAGGCAAGCAGGAGGTCAATGGGAAGTCCATAATGGGCCTTATGACTTTGGCTGCTGAAAAAGGTAGTTTAATACGCCTTAAGATAGAAGGCCATGATGCCAACGAGGCAATGCAGGAGCTAGAACAAATAATATCCGGAGAGAAAACAGAATGATTTTAAAAGGCATACCAGCCTCCCCAGGGATAGCCATAGGAAGGGTATTTTTATTTGATACGAGACGGTTTATGGTATCTGCAAAAAAGATCCGGGAAGATGCCATCCCTAAAGAGATCGCCCGTTTTGAAGAGGCGCTTATCAAGACGCGTTCAGAGATAATAGACATACAGAAAAAGATAACAAAGGAAATGGGATCGCACCATGCTGAGATATTTAACGCACATTTATTGGTTCTGGAAGACAGGATGCTCATAGAAGAGGTGATAGAGGGCCTAAAGAGGGAACGCAAGTGTGTCGAACATATATTTACAAAGGTGTTGGATAAATATATAGATGTTTTTTCTAAAATGAACGACGAATATCTTAGAGAAAGGATCAGCGACATCGATGATGTCGGTAAAAGGATTTTAAAGAACCTATTAGGCACAAAAGAAAAGTCATTGAGCGAATTGAAACAAAAGGTTATCGTAGTGGCATATGACCTTTCGCCTTCGGATACGGCAACCATGCATAAAAGGCATGTCATGGGATTTGTTACTGATATAGGCGGTCGTACATCCCACACAGCTATTATGGCAAAGTCTCTTGAGATACCTGCAGTCGTGGGCCTTGAGAAGGCTACGGCCAAAGTAAAGACAGGGGATATGCTGATAGTAGATGGTAAAGACGGGATCGTGATAGTAAATCCCGATCGGCTGATTCTTAGAAAATACCAGACAAAGCAACAGCAGTTTGTTAAATTTGAAAAGACACTTATTAATCTAAGGGATAAACCCGCCGAGACACTTGATGGTCATAGAGTAGAGATCTCAGCAAATATTGAATTACCCGCAGAAATAGATTCTGTTATCTCTCATGGCGCAGAGGGTATAGGTTTATATCGCAGCGAATATTTTTATATGAATAGGCGGGATCTTCCAAGTGAGGATGAACAGTTTGCCTCATATAAAGAAGCGGTGACCAAGCTCTCGGGGAATTCTGTTATAGTGCGTACACTTGATCTTGGAGGAGATAAATTTTTATCGCAGCTTGAGGTGTCTAATGAGATGAACCCATTTCTTGGATGGCGCGCTATAAGATTTTGCCTTGCAAAACCGGAGATATTTAAGGTACAGTTAAGGGCAATATTGCGGGCGAGTGCATTTGGAAACATAAAGATCATGTTTCCCATGATCTCAGGTATTGAAGAGTTAAAACAGGCAATTGGTGTTTTGGATGAGGCAAAAATTAAGTGCAAAACATATAGAGTTTAATAAGGACATCGAAGTCGGGGCAATGATAGAGATACCTTCGGCTGCCCTCACATGCGATTTATTAGCCAAGGAGGTAGATTTTTTCAGTATAGGTACGAATGACTTAATACAATATTCTCTCGCCATAGACAGGGTAAATGAGAAAATCGCATATCTTTATAGGCCGTCGCATCCCGCGGTGCTGAGGCTCATAAAGAATATAATCGATGCAGGCCACAGAGAAAATATATGGGTGGGGATGTGCGGAGAAATGGCAGGAGAGTCTTGGTTGGTCTTGATGTTGTTAGGGTTGGGCCTGGATGAATTCAGCATGAGCCCTGCGGCAGTCCCTGAAATGAAGTACGTTATAAGAAATGTAAAATTTAAAGATGCCAAGGA
>JBHPHW010000050.1:0-4160 GCA_042570105.1 Candidatus Omnitrophota bacterium
CAGGCTATAAGTGGAAGAGAGATGATCTTGGAGGCCGACCTTGATAAACCGCTGAAAAAGATTATACGCATAGCGACAAAAGAGGATATACGCCTAATAGATGAAAATAAGAAGCGCATAAAGAATGCGTTTCAAACCTGCCAAAAGAAGATCCAGGAGCGTAAACTGGATATGAAGTTGATAGATGCAGAATTTTCTTTTGATAGGACAAAACTTATTTTTTATTTCACTTCTGAGGGTAGGATCGATTTCAGGGAACTTGTTAAAGACCTGGCGCACATTTTTAGGGTAAGGATAGAACTGAGACAGATAGGCGTAAGAGATGAGGCACGGATGCTTGGAGGTTTCGGGCATTGCGGAAGGCCTCTTTGTTGCGCTAGTTTCTTAAAGGGCTTTGAACCTGTAACGATAAGGATGGCAAAGGAACAGAACCTTTCGCTCAACCCGTCTAAGATCTCAGGTTGTTGCGGTAGACTCATGTGCTGCCTGGGATATGAATATCAAAATTATAAAAAATATCTAAAAGGCCTTCCCAAGCAAGGCGAAAAGATAAAGACAAAAGAAGGAAAGGGCAAGGTTGTAAGCGTTAATGCGCTGAAACGCAAGGTAGTAGTAGAATTGGAAGAAGGCAAGCAAATAGAATTGGATTATAGCAAATGAAGTTTTACATAACGACCCCTTTATATTACGTAAATGGAAATCCTCATATAGGGCATTCCTATACCAATATAGCCTGCGATGTGCTTGCGAGGTTTAAGCGGCTTAATGGAGTTGAGGTTTTGTTTACCACCGGGACTGATGAGCATGGCCAGAAGATAAAAGAGGCGGCTGATGAAATAGGATTAGAGCCAAGCGTATTCGTGGATACAGTCGTGCCAAAATTTATTGAATTGTGGAAAAAACTAAATATCTCTTATGATGATTTTATTCGTACGACCGAGAAAAGGCATAAAGACGTTGTAGTAAAGATACTGGAGGTGCTTTATAAGAATGGGGACCTGTATGAAGGAGAGTATAGTGGCTGGTATTGCACCCCATGTGAAAGTTTCTGGACAAAGGTCCAGCTTGTAGACGGGAGGTGTCCTGACTGCAAAAGAGACGTTGCGCACATAAAAGAGAAGAATTTCTTTTTTAGACTTTCAAAATACCAGAAGTGGCTCATAGACTATATTAACTCACACGAGGATTTTGTATTGCCAGCTATAAGGAAAAACGAAATACTAAGTTTCCTCAAAAATCCTTTAAACGACTTATGCATATCACGACCAAAATCCAGGCTTTCGTGGGGCATAAGGATGCCTTTTAGCGAGGATCATGTTACCTATGTGTGGTTTGATGCGCTTATAAATTATATAAGCGTATGTGGCTATGGGGACGATCCCGGTAAATTCGAGAAATTCTGGCCAGCTGATGTGCATATGATAGGAAAGGACATTCTAAGGCCGCATACAGTGTACTGGCCTATTATGCTTCACGCTGCTGGACTCGAACCACCCAAGACAGTCTTTGCTCATGGCTGGTGGAAAATAGGCGAAGATAAGATGTCCAAATCCAGAGGGAATATTGTGGATCCTCTTATGATGGTCGATAGGTTCGGCGTAGACGCATATAGATTTTTTCTTTTGAAAGAGGTGCCATTTGGTATGGATGGCTCTTTTTCAGAGGGAGCGTTTATTTCCAGAATAAATAGCGACCTCGCTAATGATCTGGGGAATCTTCTGCATAGGACGTTGTCGATGATAGAGAAATATTTTTCAGGGCTTGTGCCTGAGAGGAGAGATCCTGAATCTGCAGATGAAATCACAAAGGCCCTTATCGATAAAGTAAACAGCTTAGAACGTGAGATCTCATTAGCAATGCAAAAGATAGATTTTGGCCAAGCCCTTGCAGCAATATGGGTATTGATAAATATGGCGAATAAATTTATAGAAGATAAGGCGCCGTGGAAATTATCCAAGGAAAAAAAGATAGAAGAACTCAAAGATATGATGTATGACCTGTATGAAGTCTTGAGGGTTGTGTCCATATCTTTGTGGCCGTTTTTACCGATGACTTCAGATGAGATGTCAAAGCAACTAGGTCTAGGAGGAAAGAAGGGGAGCTTAAAAGATTTGTCCTGGGGTAAGATAACCTCAGGGGTGAAGATCAAAAAGGGTAAACCGTTATTTCCGAGGATAGAAATCGATTAGTAATATAGAAGGGGTATAGTATGAAGCACATTTATCTGGACCATAACGCAACCGCACCTTTACGTAAAGAAGCGCTAGAGGCAATGATGCCGTATCTTGTAGATGAATATGGAAATGCCTCAAGCGTACATTCAAAAGGCCAAGCTGCGCGTAAGGCAGTAGAGTCATCAAGAGAGATAATCGGCAGCGCTATAGGCACAGAGCCGGTAGATATAGTCTTTACTTCTGGCGGCACAGAATCCGATAATTTTGCAATAAAAGGTGTGGCAATGGCTAATCTCGGTAAGGGGAGACACGTGATAACCAGCCAGATAGAGCACCTCGCAGTTTTAGATACATGTAGATTCATAGAAGAAGAGCTGGGTTTTGAAGTTACCCGTATCGGTGTCGATAAATATGGAGTCGTGGATTTAGACAAGTTAAAGGATTCTATAAGAAAGGACACAGTCCTTATCTCAGTGATGTTTGCCAACAACGAGATAGGTACGCTTCAGCCGATAAAAGATATCGCAAAATTGGCAAAAAAACACGGAGTGTATTTTCACACTGATAGCGTTCAGGCATTGGGTAAAGAATCCATAGATGTTGAGGAGTTGGGTATTGACCTTTGTTCCTTCTCTGCGCATAAGTTAAATGGGCCAAAAGGTATGGGCGCGCTATATATCAGGAAGGGTGTTAAGATCATGCCTTTTCAGAACGGCGGGCATCATGAAAGAAAAAGAAGGGCAGGGACTTTAAATGTGCCTGGTATTGTGGGTTTCGGAAAGGCAGTGGAATTGGCAACTAAAGATATGAAAAAAGTAGATAGACATCTAAAGAAGCTTACAATAAAGTTTCTTGATGGATTGAAAAAAGAGCTTAATGAAATATATCTGAACGGACATCCTGAAAACCGCCTTTCAAATACGCTGAACATTAGTTTTAGATATATTGAGGGCGAGTCATTGATACTAAATTTTGATTTAAAGGGCATCTTTGCTTCAACTGGTTCTGCCTGCACATCTGGTTCATTGGAGCCTTCCCATGTATTGACTGCCACTAAAATCCCTCCAGACATCTCGCAAGGGTCAATAAGATTTTCATTTGGCTATGGGAATACAGAAGAAGATGTTGATTATTGCCTATCTGAGATCCCTCCCATAGTAAAAAGACTCAGAGAGATGTCGCCATTATGCTAATCGATACACACTGTCATTTGGATTTTAAAGATTTTGAATATGATAGGGACGATGTCATAAAACGTTCAAAGGCAGGAGGTATAGATTTTATAATCAACGTAGGCTCAAGTATCCAGGGGACTAGGAAGTCTATAGAGTTGGCAGAGGCGAATGATTTTATATACGCTGCAGCAGGGATTCACCCACACGAGGCCGATAATATAAGGAAGAGTGATTTTAATGTGTTTAGAGAATTTTTAGTTACAAAAAAGGTCGTTGCAGTCGGAGAGATAGGACTCGATTACTATAAGAGGAGATCCACGAAAGAGAATCAGAAAGACTTATTTATAAAATTGTTGAAAGAGGCAAAGGAGAGGAATCTGCCTCTTATTATACATAACCGAGATGCAGATGAAGATACCCTTCTTATTTTAAAAGATATAATGGGAGATCCAATAAAGGGTGTGATGCATTGTTTTTCAGGGGATAGCATATTCCTGAAAAGGTGTCTGGACCTTGGCATGTTTATATCATTTACCTGCAACCTTACGTTTAAAAACGCCAATAGATTAAGAGAGGTTGCGAAGTTAGTGCCTATGGAGAGACTCCTTCTTGAAACAGACGCCCCATTTTTAGCGCCACAGATTTTCCGAGGCAAGAGAAATGAGCCGGCGCATGTCAGATATCTGGCAGAAGAGCTTTCTAGGATAAAAGGTTTGGCCTTTGAACAAGTGGCTAGCATTACTACAAATAATGCCAAGAGATTCTTTGGGCTGCATGGTGTTTCTTCAGACAAGGCTAGGGCCTGAGGCAC
>JBHPHW010000051.1:0-3973 GCA_042570105.1 Candidatus Omnitrophota bacterium
GAGTCTATTAAAAATAAAGATGAGATACGCACATCTACATTGCGCATGGTAATCGCCTCGATACAAAATCTAGCCATAGAGAAAAAACTAAAAGAACTCGATGATAATGATGTCATAAAGATAATAGCAAGACAGGTAAAAGAACACCGAGATTCGATAGAAAGCTTTAAAAAGGGCAAAAGGGACGATCTCATCGGAAAGGAAACAAAAGAACTGGAAATACTGAAATCTTTCCTGCCCGAGCAGATCAGCGAGGAAAAAATCAAAGAGATAGTGAAGGGGGTTATTTCTCAGGCAGGCGCAAGTTCTAAGGCAGATTTTGGCAAGGTGATGAAGCTAAGCATGGAGGAGCTGAAGGGTTCTGCAGACGGTAAGGCGGTAAGTTCGATAGTTCAGAGACTGCTTTCAGGATAAGGTATGATAAGATTGTTGCTGGTGCTATTTTTGATTGTGCCATATGTGCTTTCCGGATGCGCTACTGCATACAATCCTGCAACTGAACAAAATGAGTTTATATTCATAACTACGCCTGCAGAGGTGTCTCTCGGCAAGATGATCTCTGGCAAGGTCTCAAGGCAATTCAAGTTTAGCGAAGATAAGGAAAAGATAGACCGTGCAGTTGAAGTAGGAAACAAAGTCGCCAGCGTATCCGATCGTCAGGATCTAGAGTATTACTTTAAGGTCATAGAGGATGAGAGCCTAAACGCCTTTACGACCCCTGGCGGATACATTTATATAAATTCAGGCCTTATTGAAGAGACCTCAGATGATGAACTTGCGTGTGTAATAGGGCACGAGATAGGACATGTTGCGGCGCGGCATGCCGCAAAAAAACTACAGGCGCAGATCGGATATGACATATTGATGAATATTGCGAGTCGCAAGGGGGGAGGATTAGGGGATCTACAGAGGGCAGCTTCAATAAGTTTTGACCTTATCTCCCTTGGTTATTCCAGGGAAGACGAACTTTTAAGCGATAGACTCGGCGTCAAGTATGCTTACAAGGCCGGATATGACCCGCATGCCATGGTAACATTTTTGGAAAAATTAAAAGGCAAAAAAGATGAAAAACTGGGATTTGTATTCTTGCGCAGCCATCCTTATGCTTCTCAAAGAATAAATGTATTGAAGGAACAGATCCCGAACATAGTAGATAAAGTCGATAAGAAAAAAAGCATTAAACACGTTAGATCTCAAAAGAAGACATACCCTGAACCGATACAAGTTTCTACGGATAAAGCAAGGCCCCTTAAGGTGATGTGTCCTACGTGTAAAAGGATTTTTCCAGGCAGGACAAACTTTTGCCCTTATGATGGTACAAAATTGTAATGAGACCTCTTGGACATACAGTTATTTCATTGGCAGCAGGAAGCATATTATATAATTACGGCCATTCGGCAAGGATTGGCCTCGCATCCTTCCTGATAGCCAGTATTTTTCTGGATCTGGACCACTATATTGATTACGTCAGAGAGCACGGGGTAAGTCTCGATTTTAAAAAAATCTGTAATGCCTTCAGGAACTGTTGCAACGAATTTAAAAGAGTAACTATTTTTTTACATTCTTATGAAGTGCTGATATTGTTTTGGTTGTGCATATTCATGTTTGATCTTGGTGTTATTTGGAAATATTGCGCCATAGGATTTACGTTGCATCTTTTGATCGACCAGATAGTTAATCCAATGGTACCTCTTGCATATTTTTTATCATTTCGAATAGCAACTAATTTTGAAACAGAGAAGATCTTTACAAAGGCATTTATAAAACAAGGAGGCAGATCATGAATATAGGCGTAGATAATAGGCTCTTCGAACGCACAGAAGGAGAACTTGGCGTTAGATACAGCCCGCAGGGTAGTGACAGAGAATTTTGCACAACTAGTAAGAATATAAGCGGTGGCGGGATCAGAATGACCCTATTGAAGAGATTAAAGGTCGGAGATATTTTAGATCTGGAAATATTCAAATACAATAGAGATGTAAAGGCAAGGTGCAGGGGGCGGATTGCCTGGATGTGGGAGGAGCCCATGGATAAAGAGAGTGAGACGTTATTTGAGGCAGGTATACAGTTCATAGACAGAAAGCTCATGTATCTGGGAAGATTGATCAGCTATTTAGAAAGTGATGTAAATAATAGCATCTTATCATGAAGATCCTATCAAGATTATTTAAGGCGAGAGGAGAAGAAATCGAGAGCCCTATCAGTGAGAGGAGGGGCGCAAAGCGGCATGAGGTTTTGCTTGCGCTAGACTATCGCGATCCTCTAAGTGAGTGTCACGGAGAAGCCTTAACGAAAAATATCTCTCGAGATGGCCTTAGATTTCCGGTAAAGACAAAGATTCCGAAAGGAACCATATTAGACTTGAAGATCGAAGACCCTAACCGCAATGCCTCAATACATTCAAAAGCAAAAGTGGTATGGCTGCAAGAGTTTATCTCCGGAGATGATGCAGGAGACGTAGTCTATGAAGTAGGGGCCAAGCTCTTAAGAAAGCGCATTTATTGATAATGAAACTGGAAGATGACCACTACTGTTTTGCTTGTGGCTCATTAAATGATTCCGGGCTAAAACTCCATTTCCAACTAGATAAAGAAAAAAAGACTATTTCAACCGAATTTACCCCTAAAAAGATATATCAGGGATTTAAAGATATAGTTCATGGCGGTATCATAGGTCTGATCTTGGACGAATGCACGGTAAACCTACCTTGGAAACTCGGCATACATGCAGTGAACGCTGAATATACCATACGGCTCTTAAAACCATCCGAGGTAGGGAAAACCCTTTTTTTCTCGGCAAAGATAGTTTCTGAAAAAAGCAGGATGCTTATGATAGAGGGGGAGTGTAAAGACAAAGAAGGGAAACGGATCGCAGTGTCAACTTCGAAATGCATAAAAGTATAAAAAAGGAGGTGGAGTATGGCAGATTGTAGCAAGGCGAACGAATTAATTATTACCACAGAAGATAAACCTGGTATGTTGGCAGAGGTAACTTCTGTGATTTCTTCCCAAGGCGTGAATATCACGGCAATATGCGCCTATGGGGCAGAAGGAAAGGCCACATTTTACGCGCTCACTAGTGACAATTCGAAAGCAAAATCCGCTGCTAAAGCGAAAGGGTGGGAGACGAAAGAAAACGAGGTTGTAGTCGTCGGGCTTGTTGACAAGGTAGGCGCACTAAAGGAGATCGCAGATAAGCTGAAGGCGAAAGGTGTAAATTTAAAATATTGCTATGGCACGACCTGCTCATGCGCGCCAAACTGTGCTTGCAAACTAGTCTTTGCCTCAGATAATAGCGATGCAGTAATCGCTGCATTAAAGTAGAAATCACCCGCCGCATTAGGAATAAGACATGAAAAAAATAGGTATTATAATACTGATCTTGATACTTCTTGGCATGGGGCTCTTAATAGCAAAAGATGCTATGATCAAAAGGGCCATCGAGGATGTCATATCTATCGCAACAGGGCTTAAAGTGGATATTGGAAGACTAAAGGTGAGTATTCTTAAGACATTTATAAGCATTGATGATGTAATTATCTTAAATCCTGAACAATTTGATGACAGGATAATGCTGGATGCGCCTCAGATATATATAGATTATGATCTTGGCGCGATCTTCCGGAAAAAGATCCATCTAAACGATATGCGTATAGATCTTAGAGGGCTTACGATAGTAAAAACAGCGCAAGGGACGACAAACCTCGATTCTATAAAAAACCTAAAAAAAGAAAAAAAGAGAGGACAGAAGAAAAGCCCAAAGAGATCTAATTTAGAGATCGATAACCTCGAACTTAAGATAGGGACGCTGACTTATAAAGATTATTCAGGCGGGGGAGAGCCCAGGGTATCAAGATTTAAGATCAACCTTGAGGCAAGATATAAAAATGTAAAAAATACCAGTGAAATAATGCGGATAATAGTCGCAAGGGCTTTAATAAATACAGCCATAGGAGGGTTCTCTGATTTTAGTG
>JBHPHW010000052.1:0-3852 GCA_042570105.1 Candidatus Omnitrophota bacterium
TTTATAATATTTTAGCTGTCTTGATTTATCTGTCATTATAAAATAAAAAAGCCTACCCTGTCAATGTATTTCTCGTCGGAAAATGACAAGCTAGGCGTCAGAAAAACAAAAATTAAAAGTCAGTTATTAAATGCTATTACCTCTTTGTCCACTGGAATCTCTTTCGGGCGCCTTTCTGGCCGTATTTCTTTCTTTCCTTTCCCCGAGGATCCCTTGTTAGAAAACCTTTCCTTCTCAATAGAGTCTTTATATCTGCGCTTGTCAGCGCAAGGGCCCTTGATATGCCATGCCTTAAAGCTCCGGCCTGACCTGATTTTCCGCCGCCTTTAACTGTTGAGATTATGTTATACTTTTCCTCAACATTGGCGTTCTTCAGCGGCTGCAGGACAAGCAATCTGAGGGTGGGTCTGGTAAAGTATTCGTCGAGAGGCTTCTTGTTCACCTGTATCTCGCCATTTCCTGAGATAAGACGTACACGTGCAACAGATTCCTTTCGTCTCCCTGTTGTCCAGATTACATTCTCGTTTACCATTTACCCCTCGCTTATATTTATCTTTTTAGGGTCCTGAGCCCCATGTGGATGCTCTGCCCCTGTGTAAAGCTTAAGCCTTGTTATCATCCTTGAGCCTAATTTATTCTTAGGCAACATACCTTTTACCGCATGACGTATAGCCTCTGTCGGTTTTTTCTTTAAAAGTGTCTCTAGATTCTTTATCTTTAAACCACTCGGAAATCCTGAATAATGACTATATATTTTTTCCTTAAGCTTTGAGCCTGTTACAGTTATACCGGCTGCGTTAAGTACAACTACAAAGTCCCCATCATCTACATGCGGGGTGTAATTTTTCTTACGTTTGCCGCTTAAAAGCAAGGCCACCTTTGATGCAAGGCGCCCTAGAATCTCTCCCTTAGCATCCACAAGGTAATAGCTTCTTTTAACGTCATTCTTATTGATTATTAATGTCTTCATAATAAACCTATTCTGGAAAAAATCTAATTATACCATAAAATCTACCTGTGTCAAGCAAAAAGCTATCCAAACCTATAGAGCTTTCTTATCCTCTTTTTAACATCCCAAGTGCACTTTACCCCTCTGGGAAATGTCACAAGGTCTCCTTTTCCGAACTCGACCTCTTCGCCATCATCCGTAGTTACCTTCACATTACCCTCGAGCACATAAAATGTCTCACCTTCATCATACTCCCAGTCAAATCTTTTCACATCGCATTCCCATGTACTCCACTTATCTACTCCCAGCTCCTTAAGTCTCTCATCAGTAGGTTTCTCCAGCTTCACCTTACCCATAAGTCCTCCCTTCTTTGTTCCAGAATTCTGCCAATTTACCACCTGAGGGCCAGTCCGCCTCCAAAATAGCTTTCCTGTCTTTTTAGGAAGGATTCTATGTAGGCGAGTCCCTTTCGGCCTAAAATTTTCCTTGTTAATTTTAAAGATATCTTTTCTTTGTTGGGAGAAATTTCCAATAAAATGGATCTCCCTTTTCCCCGCTTAAACTTGCACCTCAACATAACATTTCTTTTTACCCTTTTCCTTTTTGATATATCTATTACCACGTCAAATTTTATATATATCTTTCTACCTCTTGGGACTACCTGACCAAGCGAGGCCCTGAAATTAAACCCTGAGTGAATCCTTTTGTCCAAAATATAGCTGAGTCTATACCTGTCTTTTACTTGCCATGCGCCTTTTAATACAATGTTCTGGGAATTGTGGTTACAGTTATACGATATTTCATTATCCTTATTTATCCTCCATGCATTGAATAAGGTAAGGACATCCCTTTTGTCCATTTCTTTTTTTACTCCAAATGTAAGACGATTATTCTTATCCACCTTCCATGACCCGTGAAGTCTCATTAAATAGACTGATCTTTTCTTTCTGGATTCTCTGGAACTAAGAAGGAAAGCTATCTCTCCGGCGCTCGCATGTATAAACTTTGTTCTCAATCTGATGCGATTTCCCCTGATCTGATTATTCCATTTATTGAGCGTAAGTATAAGATTATGTTTTTTATCGAAGGAATACGTGCCGGAAAATTTTATCTTTTGCGGGGTATCTTCGCCGGATGATTTAAATACCTCATAATAGAGCCTATTTTTATTATCTGTCTTAAAACGTCCTGAGACAATCTTTCTGAACTTCCTGATATTTGACCGAGTCCCATCTTTTCTAAGTATAAGCCTATTATGCGGATCTATTTCGTATAAAACCTTCATAGGTCTTTTAAAAAATCACGGATACCAGCGATGTATAAATCCTTTGAGTCAAGGAAGCAGCTATTGTGGCCACCTATCAGCACAAGGTGTTTTTTGGGTTCTGGAGAAACTTCTAGTAACTTTACAGACTGCCTAAATGGGATAATCTCATCGTTTTGGCTATGAATGATAAGCTTTGGAATGTCTATTTTCTTTATTTTTCTTAATGAGTCAAACTTGGACGAAACAAAAAAGGTGGGCAAAAATGGATAGATTGCCTGCGCAACATCCTTCGTAGAACTAAATGCGGATTCTGTTATTAATGCCCCTACATTTTTCTTACTAGCGAGGTCGACTGCAACCGCCCCTCCCAGGGATTCACCATAAGGGATTATGCGATCGGGAGGGATATTCTTTTTTGAAACTAAAAAACTATATGCCGCCTGCACATCTCTATAAAGCCCTTGCTCAGATGGTGAGCCGCTACTTTTCCCATATCCGCGATAATCAAAGATAAAAACATCAAGACCTAATTTACTTAATATCAGTATTTTTTCTATTCTATGGCTTATATTCCCTGCATTCCCATGACAAAATAAAAGGGTAAATTTAGAACCTTCTGCTGGGATCAGCCATGCATTCAAGCTTATCCCGTCATCTGTATCCAGATATATATCTTCGTAAGTAAGACCTACGGCATCCGGAACAAGCTCTATCTCTTTCATAGGAAAATAGATTGTTCTACGCTCAATATATCGAAAGTACACTAATATAAAAATTAATACAATGAGTATGTAAACAATATTTTTAACCATATTATTTATGCACCATGGGTACAAATCTCACGGGTATCACATCCTCTTCTATGATGCCTTCTTCCCTTTTTATCAACAATTTTAGCGTCTGACTGCCAAACCCTCCGACAGGAATAACTATCCTGCCCCCGATAGAGAGCTGCTCGATCAATCTCTCGGGCACATCAAGAGGCGCAGCTGTAACGATTATCACATCAAATGGGGCATGTTCAGGCCATCCCAGGTATCCATCTCCTTCTTTTACCTTTATATTTTTATAACCGATTTCATTTAATAATCCCCCTGCCTTTTCAGCAAGTGCAGGTATAATCTCAATGGTATAAACTTCTTCTGAAAGTTCTGCCAAGACTGCTGCCTGATAACCAGAGCCAGTGCCTATCTCCAAAACCTTGTCATCAAGTTTTATTCTACCTAATTCTGTCATTAACGCAACTATGTAAGGCTGGGAAATAGTCTGTTCCTTTTCTATAGGAAGAGGTCGATCGCTATAAGCAAACCTCCTCAAATCCTCAGGCACAAAGATATGTCTTTTTACTTTAAGCATTGCATCCAGGACTCTCTGGTCAGTAATGCCTCTTTCTTTAATCTGCAGATCTACCATTTTCTTTCTCTCTGCAAAAAAATCATCATCCTCAGCCAGCAAGGCAGCGGATATCCCAAAAGCTAGAATTAATATAAAAATTATTGCTCTCTTCATAAACAACTTGTGTGTTGGCAGTACTGGGAGGCCTTCGGCACTAAAACAATTCGCCGTGTGCTACGGTTTACAGCTCGTTTTTATTTACGCCTATCGCTTAGAGCACGACCAAAACTCGCTGTAAATC
>JBHPHW010000053.1:0-3811 GCA_042570105.1 Candidatus Omnitrophota bacterium
CGGCAATTTAGCGTATTCGATATGCTTGCCGATGGTATTGGTGGAATATTAGGAGCGCTTACTTATGGCAGATATTATCCCATTTAAGGGAGTGCTTTACAACCCAGAAAAAATAAAGGACCTCTCAAAAGTAGTCGCCCCTCCTTATGATGTAATCTCCAAAGAAGAACAGAAAGAGCTCTATGATTCTGACCCGCATAATATAATCCGCATTTTATTAGGTGAGTGTTTTCCCGACGACAATGAAAAGGAGAATAGATATGTAAGGGCTGAAAGATTTTTGAAAGACTGGAAGGGAAAAGACCTCCTAAAAAGGGATGACCGCGACTCCATCTATGTCTATTCACAGGAATTTACTATTGATGAAAAGGTGATATCCAGGTTAGGTTTTATAGCGCTTTTAAAATTGGAAGAGTTTAATGTAGGGACGTCCAGTGTTTATCCCCACGAGGATACCTTCCAGGCTCCAAAAGAAGATAGATCCAGACTTATAGAGTCTATAGAAGCAAATCTTGGCCCTATATTTGCACTTTTTAAAGATGAAGAGAAACATATTGACGCTATCTTGGTAGAAGCGACGAGGAAATCCCAACCAATAATAGATATAGTAGACCACCATGGGGCTAGAAATAGATTATGGCGGATCTCCGAAAAAGAAACTATGGCGACGATTGTACGTTTGATAAAACCTAAATTACTTTTTATTGCTGATGGACATCACAGATATGAGGTCGGCCTAGAGTTCAGTAAATTAAAAAGTGATCATAAATATGGGCGTATACTTACTTATTTTACAGATCTATACGCTGACGGGATAATAATCTTACCTGTACATAGGCTTATTGCAGGAGTTAATAATGATACACTGAGTTATTTAAAAGGGAACCTAAGGAAGGATTTCCTCGTTAAGGAGCTTGCCTCAAAAGTGGAGGCTAAAACCTTCCTTTCCGGAGCGCATCACTTGGAAAAGAGATTTGTTATATACGATGGCCGTATGTTTACAGGATTAAGCCGCAGCGAGAAGGATTCCCTGGATGTCAATGTGCTTCATAGTTTAATTATAGGACCCTTGGAGAAAAAGGCAACAGAAGCAGGCGAGAAAATTTCAATAGATTTTACCAAGGATCTGGGCTATGCTATTGATGAAGTCGATAAAGGAAGAAGATCATTATCTATTCTTTTAAATCCTACTAAGATCGATCAAGTCTGCAGTATGGCTTTCTCAGGTAAACGTATGCCGCAGAAATCAACGTATTTTTATCCGAAGGTGTTGACAGGGCTTGTAATAAACGTATTTTAGGTGAGAATACTATGGCAATCTTTGGTAAACCAAAATATACAGTAATAAAACTTTCAAAGCGTAAGGGTGTTCCAGACGGTACATGGCTTAAGTGCGAAGGCTGTGGAGAGATGATCTATAAGAAGACCTTAGATGAAAACTTAAGAGTATGCCCTAAATGCAACTATCATTTTATCCTTTCAGCGAACGAACGCATAGCTATATTTCTCGATGAAGGCAGTTTTAAGGAATTTGAAAAAGGCATGAAACCAAGGGATATTTTGAAGTTTAAAGGACCTAAAAGCTATGTAGAAAAGATAGAGGAGGATAGATCAAGTACTGGCATGGAAGAGGCAGCAATAGTTGGCAAGGGCAGGCTTAACGATAAAGAGATTGCCCTTGCTGTAACTGATTCGCGTTTTATAATGGGTTCTATGGGCTATGTGGTCGGAGAGAAGATAACGCTTATTACGGAATTCGCAACTAAAAATAGACTACCCCTTATAGTCATCTCTGGTTCTGGCGGAGGGGCAAGGATGTATGAGGGGATGATCTCTTTAATGCAGATGGCAAAGACGAGCGCGGCCCTTGCTAGACATAATGAAGCAGGGCTTCTGTATATTTCAGTGCTCACAAACCCTACCATGGCAGGGGTGTTGGCGAGCTTTGCCTCTCTCGGCGATGTAATCATTGCTGAGCCAAAGGCGCTTATTGGCTTTACTGGTCCTCGAGTGATAGAACAGACAATACAGCAGAAGCTACCTGAAGGGTTTCAGCGCTCGGAGTTTCTTCTGGAGCATGGCCTCATAGATATGGTAGTGAACCGCAAGAACATGAACGATACGGTTTCGCAACTTATCGATTATATGGGTTAACTATGGCACAGGTGAGTCTTAAAAATATATCAAAGGTTTTCCCAGGCGATGTAATAGCTGTTAATGATGTGAGCCTGGGAGTTGAGGATAAAGAATTTGTAGTGCTTGTAGGGCCTTCAGGTTGCGGCAAGTCCACTACTTTAAGGATGATAGCAGGACTGGAACAGGCTACGGAAGGTGAGATTTGGATCGGAGATAAGATGGTAAACGACGTCCCTCCTAAGAACAGGGATATCGCGATGGTTTTTCAGAACTATGCCCTTTACCCTCACATGACTGTTTACGAGAATATGTCATTTGCCCTCAGGTTACGCAGATTCCCTAAATCAGAAATCTCCTCTCGCGTAAAAGAGGCAGCTGAGATACTTGGCATAAAGAATCTGGTCAATAGACGCCCTCGAGAACTTTCAGGGGGTCAACGTCAGAGGGTTGCTGTTGGGAGGGCTATCGTGAGAAAACCAATGGTTTTTCTCTTCGACGAACCATTGAGCAACCTCGACGCAAAGATGCGTGTTCAGATGAGGACAGAATTAAACAAACTTCATATCAGACTGCAGTCCACCATGATTTATGTCACTCATGATCAGACAGAGGCCATGACAATGGGTAATCGTATTGTAGTTATGAAAGACGGCATAATACAACAGGTAGCAGATCCCATCACGCTTTACGACAGACCTGTAAATAAATTTGTAGCAGGCTTCATCGGCTCACCTCCCATGAATTTCATAAATGGCTCGATCATAAAGAAGGACGGCAGGTTTTTCTTTAAAGAGAAAGTTTTTAGCGTAAAGATCGTCGAAGATATGCATGAAAAAATAGCACCATATGAAGGCAAGAAGGTTATTTTCGGGATAAGACCCGAAGATATATATGACAAACTCTTTGTTCAAGATGCATCTCCCGATAATGTCTTAAAGGCTGTTGTCGAGATAGTGGAACCTATGGGTTCCGAGGCCTTTTTATATATTACTGCCGGGAGTAGTCCGCTTATCGCCAGGGTCGGGGCGCACGATAAACCCGAAGTGAACCAGGACCTGGAGCTTGTTTTTGACATGAGTAAGATCCATATATTCAATAAAGATACCGAAGATATAATAGTTTAACGATGCCCCTTTATGCAATCAGAAAGATCAAGCAGTATAAAGATTACAGTCCTGTGCAGTATTAGCTTTGTTGTAGTATCCTACCTTATATTCCGCACAAATCTACCAAAGCTTGAAACTATTTTTTTATATAATCTTATTATCATAATAAGCCTGCAGGGCCTAGGATTTTATAGGGGCCTTTTTTTTCTCGGCGCTTCTACATTTCTTACACTTCTTACATCTTTAGCGGCAGAGTTCTATTGTGCCTGGTGCATCCCGGTATTTTTTATAACCTTTTCAGTTGTGAATAACGAGATAAAGAGGCTCGACTATTATAACCGCATCATAGAAACTCGCATAGAAGAACTTAAAGAAAATACAAATATACTTGTAAATGATCACAATAGACACAAGAAAGAGGCGCTGTCTCTTGAAAAGAAAGAACAAAGATACAGACAACTAAAGGATGTTACTTCTAATCTGAGCTCAACGCTTTCAGTGGATAAGCTTACAGAATTGATTTCAGATCACGCCCTGCAGATAGTTGGAAAATCAGACTCCGCGCTTTT
>JBHPHW010000054.1:0-3716 GCA_042570105.1 Candidatus Omnitrophota bacterium
TGCAGAAGCAAGATTTGTTCCAATTAGACAACAGGTAAAGATCGATGCTTCAGGTATACCAGTCCAAGGGACAGAAAGGGATATACACGGCCCATGCGGTAGAGGTTTTGATAGTTTACTTTTAATTGGCGAATCCATGCAGACTTATGAAGAAAAGATGAAAGGGTTTGATATAAAGCTTCTTAAAAATAAGATTACATATGAAGAACACCAGGAACAAGAGTTAGCTTTAGCTCGCGATTTAGTCTTTGTCCCCAACAAGGATCTATCTCAGTGGCGTAAGGGTAGACGGGCTGGTAATGCCATTGCAAAGCACTTGGGCCATATAGAGGAGAATCCTATTCGTTCTCCAGAGGAAGTTTTAGCAGGATTAGAGGACCCCACACCAGGAACTTTCCTCAAAGCCTTGCATGAAGAAGGTTATTATCTGACTGATGAGGATCTGCCAGAGGTTGAAATGTTCTTAGGTGCTAGGGCGGGGGAAAACAAGTTTGCGCAAGAAAGAGTTCCCGAAGAAGATCTTAAGGCTGAGATAGTGTTTGGGACAAGTGGTTGGAGAGACGGTTCTAGTAAGATGACAGTTGAGAATACAAGTCGCGTTGCGCAAGCTATTGCGGAAGTCATTCCTGGCGATATTGGAAAATCCCTTTCTGATATACAGGCTGCAATTGGATATGATGCAAGGCCGGGTGGCCGTGAAAGGGCAATACGTGTAGTCGAGGTCTTAACCGCAAATGGCATCCATGCTGATTTAATTGACCAGGTAAATCCAACACCGATTATGGCTGAATCTACGCGCGTTGATCTTCCTGAAGGTGAAAGGTATGATTTTGCAGTTCAGATTACCGCAAGTCACAATCCAGTTTATGCATCACCTGATCAAAGTGAATTTTGGTTAGGAATGAAGCTCTTGAGGGATGGTGTACCTGCCGGTGATGAATTGACAGGAAAGATCGCAGGAAGGGCGAATGATAAAAATAAGAAGGCGACGTATAAACGTATCCCATTCGAGAATATTCCAGAGGCCCTTGCAACGCATGGAGTAGATCTTATTGCGCGAAGCAATGATCGCTTAAGAAAGGTCTTTAATTTTGACGAATTGAGACAAAAGTTAGAAGCATTTAAAGAGAGATATCCTGAATTTGGAATACGTGTTGATGCGATGCATGGAGGCACTGTCCAGGCTGTACGTATATTAGAAGAATTTGGTATTCCTGTCGATTTCAATAATATGACTCCATTATATGAAGAAGTTGAAAAGGGTACGCTTGATAAACTTAGTAAAGATGCAACATGGGGACCTAATCCAACTATACCTAGTTTTCTTGGGTTAAATGGAGAGACAAAAGGAAAAGAGGAGATAGACTTTTATCTTGATGGCGATGGCGATCGCCTAGTAAACCGTGATATAGACGGTACAATACTGACTCCGAACCAGCTCGGCTTAGTCTTTGCGCATTACCTTTATCATCATAAAGGAGAAAGAGGAAGGGTTGTGCGTACACTGCCTACAAGTAGATCGCTAGATAGATTTGCGGAAAGAGTCGGAGCAGAGCTAATAGAGACCCCTGTTGGCTCAAAGCATTTTGCACCTTATACTGTTGATGGGAGTATACTTGTCGGAGTTGAAGAAAGCGGACATGTTTTCTTTAAGATAAATGGAGAAATTTTTGCTGATTCTGCAATAGCAGAGGCAGTTTTAATACTTGAGATTATGGCTACAACGGGTATGAGTTTACGGGAGTATTTGGATAAGATTGAAGAAGAGCAGGGTATGCTTGTTTATAGTCGTTTGGATTTAGTTTTAGAAATCGAAGTTATGGCAGCTCTTTCCAAGTTGCGCGATGAGCGACCTGAGGTTTTTGCGAGGTCTGCTGCAGAAAAGTTAGGTAAGAATTTGATTCTTGATGAAGGAGGGCAACTTGTAGATGGTCTAGGTTTTGACACGACTGATAAGAGCGGTATCCTATTGCGATTTGATGATGGGACTTGGGCAATGTATCGCCTCTCGGGTACCGAGCCTATTATACGCATATATGGAGAAGAGACATCAAAAGAAAGATTAGAAATACAGCAGCAAACAGTTAAAGATCTATTAATAGAACTTACAAGTGAACAGGTGTTAGAGGTAAACCCAATCTTCGCCTCCCTTGCAGCACAAGGCCATGTAGTATCCAAAGATTTTATTACGCCTGAGATGATAACGTCTGGTGAATTTGAAAGACAGGTCAGGGCAAAAGTAGTGTATAGCGCTACCACCAACCCTAGTTCTAATGACAAGGTCTGGGGCATAATGGTAAACCAGACAAAGGAATGGGTGCCTTTAATAGAAGCAATGGTTAAAGATGGTAAGACAGACCAGGAGATCTACGACACCCTATTTATAGAGCATTTAGTTGTCCCTGCCATGAAAATTTTAGGGCCAGTGAATAGAGAAACAAACTATATGCACGGTTATGTAAGTTATGAATTCAGGCCAGAGTTTACCAAAGATCCTGATATGACCCAGGAAAAAAACCATGATAAATTTAATACACAAGTTCGAGAAGCATTAACCGAATTAGCTAGATTAGATGAACTTATTACAGAACAATCAGGTGGTCTGCATAATTTTTTCATAAAGGTACCGGCTACTCCTGTAGGAATAGAAGCAGGCAGATTAGCTATCAACGCAGGTATTAATATTAACTTTACCCTAATAGCTACCCTGGATCAGTATATTGCCTGTGTTAATGCTTATAAGGATGGCGTAAGAAGGTATATAGAAGATGGCGAGATGCGTGGAAAAGTAAGCGAATCTCCCTATGCCAAGTCAGTTGCCTCTGATTTTGTAAGCCGCACAGATAGGACAATTGACCAATTATTACCAGACGAGGGTGATGATGCTGCCTTAAAGATGCAAGCAGGTCTTGCATATGCAATAGGAGTAATTTACAAAGAATTTATGCGCGAATTCTTGCCAACAGAGGATACTGCTTGGGATAAATTTTCACGAGAACATAACGTTCCAATACAACAGATATACTGGGGTTCAACTGGAGTAAAAGATAAAGATGGTAAGTATACATCAGATCCTCACTACGCAGGTCCATTGAGACTTTGGGGGACTACTAATACTGCACCTCCAGATGTGGTTGATGCGATGGAGGAAAAGGCGCCTTTTGATGGTAATATTGAGGAGCCTGATTTTGCAAAGCATGAAAGAGTATTACAAAGGCTTGAGGAATTGGATATAGATATTGGCGAGGTACAAGAGGGTGAATATAGAAAAGGCCTTGATGGATTTGCAGGCGACGACAAAAAGACCTTTGATGCTATAGGCGAGTTTATCGAGAGGTTTAGAGACGCGCCCGCATCGAGAGAAAAGCTAGTATGGTTTTTCGATGAAAAGTCAGCTCCTGGTGAGAGAGAACCGACAAAGAGTGATTTAGGCGGAAAAGGCTGGGGACTACGAGATATGACTTTTGAAGAACTTCCAGTTTCACCAGGCTTTACCATAACTACCCAGGTATGTAATGCTTATTTAGCAGGGCGTCTCACAGATGAAGACTTAACGGGATTACTCAAAGAAAGTATAAAAAGACTAGAGGAAAAAACCGGAAAGAAGTTTGGTGACCCAGAAAATCCCCTTTTAGTCTCTGTTCGTTCAGGAGCAGCAGTCTCTATGCCAGGGATGATGGATACTATTTTGAATGAAGGGTTAAATGATGAGATAG
>JBHPHW010000055.1:0-3602 GCA_042570105.1 Candidatus Omnitrophota bacterium
ATAAAAAATGCGTTTCATATAGCTTCTACTGGTAGGCCTGGCGTTGTGGTGGTAGATCTACCTGTTGATGTGCAGATACAGGAAACAGAATTTCATTATCCTGAAAATGCGGATATAAGGGGCTATAAGCCTACATCCAAAGGCCATATTGGCCAGATAAAAAAGGCCAGAAAATTGATCACTAAGAGCAAAAAGCCTCTTTTTTATGTAGGCGGAGGAGCCATCATTTCAGGCGCTACAGATAAACTCTTTGAATTTGTCAAGAAGACAGAGATCCCTGTTACCATGACGCTTATGGGCCTGGGGGCATTTCCAGGAACACATAAACTTTCTCTGGGCATGCTCGGTATGCACGGTACTGCGTACGCAAATCATGCTGTCCAGGAGTCTGACCTTATCATAGCTTTAGGCGCAAGGTTTGACGACAGGGTTACGGGGAAGATCGATGAATTTGCGCCAAATGCAAAGATAATCCATATTGATATAGATCCATGTGCGATAAGTAAAAATGTTAAGGTGGATGTGCCTATTGTCGGAGATGCAAAGGGTGTCTTAATAGACTTGCTTAAAGACATTGAGAAACCTGATATTTCTGATTGGCACAAAAAAATAGAAGGGTGGAAGAAGAAGTTTCCGTTGACTTACAAGGATGATTCCAAACTACGGCCACAATATGTGGTTGAGGAGATCTATAATATAACTAAAGGTGAGGCCATCATCACTACAGAAGTTGGACAGAATCAGATGTGGGCTGCGCAGTTTTATAAATATACAAGGCCCAGGCAATTCATTTCAAGCGGCGGCCTTGGGACAATGGGCTATGGGTTTCCGGCTGCAATAGGGGTTCAGGTAGGGTGTCCCAAAAAGACTGTTTTTGACATTGCAGGAGACGGAAGTATTCAGATGAATATACAAGAGCTTACAACAGCTGTTTCAAATAAGCTGCCTGTGAAGATAGCTATCCTGAATAATGGATATCTGGGGATGGTCAGGCAATGGCAGGAGCTTTTTTATAAGAAGAGATATTCCCATACAAGACTAGAGGGTTGCCCTGATTTTGTAAAACTTGCAGAGGCATATGGCGCAGTTGGGATAAGGATTACCAAAAAGGATAAGGTTAAAAAGGCGATAAAGGATGCCTTGAGTATAGATAAGCCGGTCTTGATGGATTTTCATGTAGAACCGGAAGAAAACGTCTTTCCGATGGTTCCAGCAGGTCAGGCGATCAATAAGATGATAGGGGCATTGGCATAACAATGAAAAAGATAATCTCAGTATTAGTAGAAAATCACTTTGGTGTACTTACGCATGTCTCGGGACTTTTCAGCGCGCGCGGCTTTAATATCGATAGCCTCGCTGTCGGGGAAACAGAAGACCCTACTATCTCCAGGATGACTATCGTAGCAGAAGGGGATGAGAAGACGCTCGAACAGGTCAAAAAACAGCTCAATAGACTCATCGATGTTATCAAGGTCATTGACCTTACAGAAGAAGATTTCGTAGACAGAGAACTGGTGCTTGTAAAGGTCGGCGTGACTACAAAGAATCGCTCCGAAATCTTACAGATAGCTGATACGTTTCAGGCGAAGATAGATGACGTCAAAAAGGATTCGGCGGTTATTGAGGTGACCGGAGACCAAAATAAGATCAAGTCTTTTATGGAGATATTGAAGCCGTTCGGGATAGTGGAGGTTGCCAGGACCGGGCGGATTGCGATTGGAAGGAAATAATTTAGGGAGCGTAAAAATGCCAAGAAGACCAAAGTTTAGGCCTAGAATTGCACGAATAAAACTCAACCCTGAGCAGGCGGTGTTGACGTGTAATTGTTATAATACAGGGTGGGCTTTAACATCGACAGGGGGAGGACCTAGCGGCCCAATGCATCCGGAGGCATGTATGTTGGCTCCTGCCAGGGCTACGATAGGCGGCACTTATCCACCTGGGTCTGGGCCTACCATTGGTGAGCTGTACATTAAGACCCTTAGCGAAAGTAGCTCCTGAAACCCTTTTGTTTTTGAGATTCGCGAGATTTAGTTATTTATAGAGAGATGTACGAGGAGGAAAAATGCCAAGAAGACCAAAGTTTAGGCCTAGAATTGCACGAATAAAACTCAATCCTGAGCAGGCGGTGTTGCAATGCGATTGTTATACTAGCAGATGGCAAGCTGGTGGTATAACTTGGGGACCAGAAGAGACATGTTGGTTCCAGGGCAGTATAAAAATGACTTCAAACATGAATCATATACGCGCTAGCAATGCAAACTCCTAGCGTACTAGGGTAGAATCAAAAGATACCGAGGAGGCTAAAATGACAAAGATGTATTACGACAAGGATGCTGATTTAAAGGTTCTGAAGGTAAAAAAATAGCAATCATCGGATACGGGATCCAGGGCCGCAGCCAGGCATTAAACTTGCGAGATAGCAAGCTGGAAGTAATAGTAAGCGAATTAGAAGGGACCCAGAATTATAAGATTGCGAAAAAGGATGGTTTTAAACCTATATCGCCTAGCGAAGCAGCTAAAAAAGGTGACCTTATTCAGATACTTACCCAGGACCATGTGCAGGCAAAAGTTTATAAACAGGCCATAGGGCCTAATTTGAAAAAGGGAAAAGTACTTTTATTCTCTCATGGGTTTAATATGCATTTTAAACAGATCATCCCTCCAAAGAACGTAGATGTATTAATGGTAGCGCCTAAAGGCCCGGGGAGTTTAGTGAGAGAGATGTACGAGGAGAAAAAAGGCGTTCCGTGTCTATTGGCTATCTATCAGGATCCCAGCGGCAAGGCAAAAGAGATAGGACTCGCATATGCAAAAGGTATTGGCGGCACAAGGGCAGGGGTTATAGAGACTACATTTAAAGAAGAGACAGAGACTGATCTTTTTGGAGAGCAGACAGTTTTATGCGGAGGCGTTTCAGAACTTATTAAAGCGGGATTTGAAACGCTGGTAGAGGCAGGGTATCAGCCTGAGATAGCATATTTTGAATGCCTGCATGAATTAAAATTGATAACCGATATGATCTACAAGGTAGGCATCCAGGGCATGAGAAAAAGGGTTTCTGATACAGCAGAATATGGCGATCTTACAAGAGGCAAAAGGATTATAACAGAAAAGACGCGCCAAGAGATGAAGAATATTCTACAAGAGGTCCAGTCTGGAAAGTTTGCAGAAGAGTGGATAAGAGAAAACGATAATGGACGTCCTATATATAATAAATTGTCAAAGGCAGACGACACTCACCCTATAGAGATAGTAGGTAAGAAATTACGCGGAATGATGGACTGGATAAAATGAAGCGGATAATAATTTTTGATACAACGTTAAGAGACGGCGAGCAATCACCCGGGGCGAGTCTGGGTATAAGCGAAAAGGTAGAGATTGCCAGGCAGCTTGCCAGACTAGGCGTAGATGTGATCGAAGCGGGATTCCCCATTGCTTCAAAAGGTGATTTCCTCGCTGTAAATAAAATTGCTTCAGTTGTCAAAGGGCCTTTTATATGCGGGCTCGCAAGGGCTATAGAGAAGGATATAAAATCTTGCGCTGATGCCATTAGGCCGGCAAAGAAACGCAGGATACATGTGTTTCTGGCTACATCAAAG
>JBHPHW010000056.1:0-3595 GCA_042570105.1 Candidatus Omnitrophota bacterium
CTTTGATTTAGTTGATATATATTATACTATTGTAGGGCGGCAAAAACAAGGTAGAAAATAATGACTGTGAGGCAGGGTGATGCGTACTGATATACTAAAGAATTTAACGTGCAAGCCATTTTTCCACCTCGTACTCTTCATGCATCCCAACGGAAGCATCATCTTCGTCTCTTGGGTCGATCATAAAACCATAGCGCATGTTGTTCTTCTGTCTTAAGCGCAGACCGGCATGTGGGAATATTGAACAAGGAAGAGTGGCATCCCAGCACTTATCTTCTCTTACAGGAACATAAACAACCAATCCAGAACGAGTCACAAATTTTTCCAGAGGAACCTCCGGGGCTTTATAAAAACCAAAATTGCTGGCGGGTGGAAATACCCAACGATTATAGTAATTAAGCTGCCATAACATCTCTTGGGCGCTCTTTGCTTCCATAAGCGTATTAAAGGATTTCTTTATTTTTGGAATATTAAAATCTCCGGATACAATGATGTATAAAAACATAACTATAAAGAACGTCTTAATATGTGCGGGCCTATCTTTACAACCAACAGCAAGGGTAAGTGTTCCTGCCCCTAAAATCCAAAAGAAGATGGATCCAAAACGAAGAGCGGGCGCTGTCATAAACCATACTACAATACTAATGATTGGGGGCAGCAAAAACCACCCTATGACACTCTTTTTATCTCGACGATATATCTCTGTAGCTCGATAGCGTAATATCAAAAAAGAGCCCCAAAATGCCAAAAATAAAGGCAATGCGATTCTAAATATATCCTTAAATGTTGCGCTCGCCCATGGAATAAGCCAATTCCAATTTCCTAAAACTTCTCTCCAGTGGTATGCCCTGGGCACGCGCGCCCAAGCATAAGTCCAATTTGCCATATTAACAACGCTCGCATGAGGAATACGCCATTCTACGGGAAAAGAGCCCATGGAAAAAGGATAAGCAATATATCCGCTCAAAATAATGCCACGAATCATCCAGGGGATTACTGACATTGCAAGACTAATCAATATCCAAGTTATTGCCCTTCTCTTATCAGGGCGATCTTTATCCTTTATCCTTAAAAACCAGACAATGCACGAGATTAAGAAAATCGCTAGCCCGAAAACAAAGAAAGTGCCCTTGATGGTAAGACCAAGAAAAGCTATGGTCGCTATAAAAAATAGGTTATATCCCCTTTCTTTACGAGTTGCCTCGAGGTCTTCAAGAAAGGCAAGAAAATTAGCGGAAAGTACAATCCCTAGGACTAAAATAGGAAGATCCGGCGAAGGACTAGAAATATTACCTGCCTTCATGAGAGGAAAAAGGATTAATACATTAAAAATATGATAAAGCGGCAATTTTCCTTTATTTCTAAAAAGACGCGATCCGCTCAAAAAGATCTGCATAAAAAGCACGCATAATAAAATCCCATTAGCTAAATGATAGGATTTTTTGAACCAAAATCCTATCTCGAGCATGGCTACGTAAAGAAAATACGAACTGTTAAATGCCAGCCTGCCATGCAGATTGCCCAGGCCTGGGACTATTGGGAAAGATGTTACCCAGCGGACAGAATTCAAATGATACAGTCCGCTATCGTAATTGAATGGCGGTAAAAGGGCGCGGTTTGCAAGCCACAATACCGTGAGAAAAAATAAAGAGTATAAAAAATAATTCCTGCGTGGGTTTGTTTTTTTAACAAAAGACCATAGATCCTTAGAATTCCATATTAAACCTAACACCCCTCCTATAGATAACAATAAGAATGCGTGCCAATCCATCCGAAAATAAAAATGCCATAACTGCAAAAAGAAAATAGCGTATGCCCATCCTAGCCAAAAAGATGTAAGTAGATTCTCTATGGAACCGATCTTTAAACCAAAAGAGCGGCGGATGAGAAGGCCAAGTCCAAGAAAAACTAAAAACAAACACACCCATGCCCCGAGAATTGAAATCATTGTTGTTAATAATAATCCGATCATTTGCATATTTACATAATACAGTCTGTATTGTTTCTATCTTACTATCAATGAAGTCACAAAGACCTACTTCTTCCTCTTCCACGTTCTCTTCATCCACATAGAACGCGGCACCTTCTTCCATTTCCTATTCTCTTTTTCATGAAAGGCAGCGGCATCATATATAGAACTAGGATTTTTTTGTATCCAGTACAACTCACCATGCTTATACCAATACCTGCGATCCCACGCACCGTCTTTGTCTATATCTTCTTCCATCTTAAACAAGACTCCGTTTTCAGAATAGCCTACTCTATCAACCCTCCCATCGTAATCAGTATCTTCCATCAAGAGCTCCTTGTTGCCCTCTTTGTAATACATCTCATCGGTCCTACCGTCGCCATTGTTGTCTTTGCTGCCTTTGGGTGAGACTTTTGGTTTTTCTTTGAAATAATCTTCTTCGAAGTCTGTGGAGGCAAAAAGAGGGGCGGCAGTCATTAAAAGTAATATTAAAATTGGTAGGGGTAATCGTTTCTTATTCATTTGAGCTATGGTCGCGATTTCGCCGTTCGTCGTTGGTATATATGTTATAACGGCGCGAAGAATATTTCAATGATTTTATGGATTTAAGAAACAGTGAAAGCTTTCTACTTCCTGCAAGGCTCAAGTAGTTCTAAAAATTCGGGCGGAGGCATAAGTCCAAGTTTGATTGCCCTGTCACAATATTCAATAGCTAAATCATAGCGGAAGGGACTTCTCTATTATCTACACATTATTTCTTAAGCAACTCCTGGATCTTACCCAAAAGAACATCTGGCTCAAATGGTTTCGTTATATAGGCATCTGAGGAAACCTCTTCGCCCATCTTTTTATCTGAATCCTGGGCCTTGGCAGTAAACATAATTACAGGAATACCCTTGTATCTACTATCGAACTTCAACATACGGCATACTTTATAACCATCTATCTTCGGCATCATCAGATCTAATATAATCAGATCTGGTTTTTCTGCGCGCGCTTTTTTTAGCGCCTCCTCCCCATCAGAGGCTTTAATAACTTCATAACCACTGGCCTCCAACTGTAAAGTCACTGCATATGCCATATCCTTTTCATCTTCAGCGAGAAGTATTCTTTTCTTGTCCATAATAAACCGCCTCTTCCCAAGTTATAGTTTTAATTCTCCGGAAATAATTCTTTTATATTTATTTTCTAAGTTGATGAATTCTAGCCCGACTTTATATCTATTAAAACCTTCCCCTTTTAAGCGCTCCATTTTTTTTATCCAAGCGACACGCGCATTAGCATTAATAAGTCCTTTATTTTTAGGAAGGTTTAAACTGATCTTTACGCGCGAATCTGTTTTCAATAATCTCTTGCCAATAAAACAGATCCCTCCTTTAGATATATCCACAGTTTGTGATGTGTCTATTTTATTTTCAGAAAAGAGGATTTTAATGTTTGTCTTATAGGGGATCCTCTTAAAACGCCTCGTTTCTAAACCAATATATATGTCGTTAATAGAAACGACTGCGCGGAGACGTTTGGTCGCATGGAGGCGGAGTTTCTGGGGGAAGGAAGAAACCCCTAAGGTTATAAAACTAGATTCCATCTTATTTTTTAAAAAATTCTCTTTTATCTTTTCCCTGA
>JBHPHW010000057.1:0-3544 GCA_042570105.1 Candidatus Omnitrophota bacterium
TAAGTTAAAAGCATACCTAGATATAGAGAGAGTTTTTTTGTATCAAGGGCTTTTATATAGAATATGAGAGTGAGAAGCATAAAGACTGCTACTAAGGAATTTGCCCGGGCAGATATATAGTTAGTGGGACCGGCATGTATGGGGTGCACTACGAAGAAGATGCTTGCAAGAAACGAAAGTAGTGTATCTTTAAAGAGTATACTTACTAGGTAAAAGATACCTAAGGCTACAAGAATATGTAAGAAGATATTGGTAAGGTGATAGCCTCGTGCGTCCAGCTTCCAGAGAGAATAGTCTATCATGTAGGTGAGCATTTGCAGGGGGCGGTAAAAATTGGACTTCTCTCCTGCGCCTTTTCCTATATTCTCTGTAAAAATCTCTTTTATGTGGCGCCATTCCTTAATGTAGGTATTCTCTTCTATTAGTTTTTCATCATCCCACATGAATTTACCATCCAAGGAATTACCATAGATGATAAAACCCAAAAGTATTATTAAGGCAATGGATATAGATATGGGGGTTTTTTGCAAATCCATTTATTGGCGGAGGAGGAAGGATTCGAACCTTCGAGGCCCATAAGAGCCTACCTGTTTTCGAGACAGGCCCGTTCAACCACTCTGGCACTCCTCCATTATAAAGAAGAAACTATGATGGCGCGCCCACCCTGGTTCGAACAGGGAACCTACGGCTTCGTAGGCCGGCACTCTATCCAATTGAGCTATGGGCGCGTTTGATTTTAGTTAGTATATATAATACTACTGTGGGATGGTAAAAACAAGGTAGAAAATATGGTAAGACCAAGAAAGGCAAGAAAATTAGCGGAAAGCACAATCCCTAGAACAAAATAGGAAGATCTGGCGAAGGACTAGAAATATTACCTGCCTTCATGAGAGGAAAAAGCACAGATGGTCGCAACAGGTACCTGCTACTCTAGATGTTCAAGAATAATAGCTGTTTTGGTCTTTGGATCCCATTTTCGGTATTTCATTAGCACCTCCATTAAGCATAACCATTATACCAAATTTACTGGTTAAACTTAACGGGGAGCAGCATACTATATTTAATAGGAAATTATTCATTCTTGTCTTTCAATTTAAAAAGCCTCGTTTATTTTAGAATCATTTTTTTAAAAGCTACTATTGCAATTAAATATAAAATAACTGCCATTAGAAGTATTGCATTAAAGCCATAAAATTGACCTAAAATAATTGCTAACATTGAGCCTAAGACAGTAAAACCGCAATTAATTCCCCATGCCCAAGCAATTGTTTCTCTGCAATCTTGGCTTATTACCTGCAACCCGGATGGGAAAAACATCCCTAAACATATCCCTAAAGGCGCCAATATCAAACACACAATAAGAATGCGCAAGATAAAAGACAGGTACAAAAAATAGTCGACTATTTGAGTTCCAAAAGAAACAAAAGCAATCAAGTATATAACAAGAGCTGACACAACAACTGTTAACAAAAGATCTCTGCTTTTTGCAATCTTCTGAAATCTCGTCAGTAACAGACTCCCCAATCCAGAGAAAATGAGTAATGCCGCCAATGAAACAGAGATAGAATAAATAGGACTTCCTAATAATAAAGCAAAACGTTGCATTATAGGAATTTCTATAAACATAAATCCTATTCCTAAACAGCTAAAAAATATAATAAACGACAAAGGGGATGTCTTCGCGATGCTTCTAAGCCCATCTCTTTTGAAGACAAAAAGGGGAATTACTATAAATAATATAATAAAAATAAAAGCATAAATTAGGACGAAGATTTGTGTCATAAAAACGATTGTTCCACTTACAGGATGGCCAGTGGTAAAAATCTTCTTAAAATGAAAGTCTCTGAATCTATAATACTTATAAAAAAAGGGATTATTGTCGTAAATTATGGATACATCAAAAGGATAAGAATTTATAAACTGTCTTTCCCTGCCTTCGCTAAAAGCTTTAACATAAGACTCAAATGGATTTGGACTTTCATCTATTAGCTTCTTCCAATCACGAGTAGGAAAAACTAAAGCTGTAGTATGCCCTTGAAAATATTTTTTTAAAGTAGCTATATCTTCCGCTGTAAAAGGACTTTTCTTTATTAGCATCATACCCCATGCTTCGTGGTAGCCAATGACAATATGTTGCCAGGGTTTCTCTATGCCGATATCTCGCAATGCATCTAATGAAATAACGAATAATCTTAAAGTTTCACGAGGCATAGTAGGAAAAAACCAGCGATTGAAATTGATCATGCCATCCTTGTCGAGAATGCGTAGATAATCCATTACGGCATTCTTTGTATAAAGATAGCTCTCAGCATAAGCATAGGCACCTGTAGAAAGACCTGAAAAAGTATCAACCCCATTTAAAACGATAAGATCAAAATAACTAGACTCTAATTTTTTTACAAGGTGTCTTCCATCAATATTTTCGATATCTATGCCTTTAAGATCATAAATTCCCCCAGAGTATTTATGAAACTTTCCACCACGAGACATCTCAGAATGAATAACAGGATTAATTTCTGCGCCGATGATTTCTTTGGCATTATGTGTTCTTGCCATAAAAATATCCCGTCCACCACCAGCACCTATAACAACAACCTTTGGTTCATTAAGAAGAAGGTAAGGAAATTCCATCGCTTGAGAAAATGGTTTCACCATAGAACCGTATTCGCTTAGACCTTCTTGTGATAATTTATATATAGGTGTCCCTGCTAAGAAATCAGTACAAAAATATGAAAATTCTGGCCTTGGCGATAAGTTAATCTCGAAAGTACCAGGCAGAGAATTATATAATTTATCTCGCATTATTTTGTCTTTTAGTAGATAACCGTTAGTTCGGCCTAAAGGACTCCATTTAGATACAATAGTTTCATATTGGTGTTTTTTAAAAAATTTAGGGATCAAATTCAAGCCTTTTGTCTCATCAATATTATAATTAGTCGGCTCAGGTGCGAATACCATCATAAGACATATAAAGAATGGAATTCCTGCGATCCACTTTTTGCGAGGATAAGAATATACTAAATATAAAATGGAGGTTGCTAATGAAAGTAGCATTAGCGAATGAAATACGTCTAACATGCTAATCAAAAAGAAGAAAATAATTGCTCCTAATCCTGCACCTAGAAGATCGCAAAAATATAATTTATTACTTATCTTTGGATTTTCTGAAAATAAATAGACAACCAGAAAACCAATTATGATAAAAGGGACCATTAGAATCGTATAGGCTGCCGATAAACTCAAAGCTGCACGAATATTAACAAAGAAATTCATCAAAAATGATATATAAAGAGGGAGGTGTATAAGGGATAATGTCGTCAGTATGCTTACGATGGCCAAAAATAACAGCAATGTTGCGATGATATTACATTTTTTTAGTTTATTGATTCTATTTCTAAATATTAGATAAATATTTGCACCTATTCCATAACCCAGGATTGCAAAAGGAATAATGACATAAACAACGTGATTCCAAGTTTTCAGATTTAGAATACGCGTAAAAAATAATTCTAAACAAATACAAAGAAGGGAAACGAAAAAAACG
>JBHPHW010000058.1:0-3540 GCA_042570105.1 Candidatus Omnitrophota bacterium
AAAATATTTTTAATGTGCCGGAGGCCCCTCCCAGCCCTACCTGAGGATGTAAGGTGCTATCGGAGTCAGGCTCTCAATAGTAAGATGAATTTAAGGATAAAATGAAGAAAGACGAAGGATTTATAAAGATCACAGGAGCTAAAGAGCATAACCTAAAGAATATCAATCTGGATATTCCAAGGAACAAGCTCGTTGTGATTACCGGCTTGAGCGGGTCCGGGAAGTCTTCTCTCGCGTTTGACACTATATACGCAGAGGGGCAGCGTAGGTTCGTAGAAAGTATGTCTGCCTACGCTCGTCAATTTTTAGAACAGCTTGAGAAGCCGAACGTAGAGCACATCGAAGGTCTATCTCCTGCTATTTCCATTGAGCAAAGAAGCGCTGGCGGGAATCCCCGCTCTACAGTAGGGACTACTACTGAAGTCTACGATTATCTTCGGCTTCTTTTTGCGCGGATAGGAACCCCTTATTGTTATAAATGTGGCCAAAAGATAACTCAGCAGAGTCAGGATGAGATAATAGATAGGATTTTACAATATCCTATTGGGACAGCCCTTTTGATACTAGCGCCTATTGTGAGAGGGAGAAAAGGAGAATATCTCAAATTATTTAGTATATTGAAGAAAGAAGGGTTTATTAGAATCAGGTTGGATGGGAGAATAGTTTCCCTGGATGATGAGATAAAGTTAGATAAGAATAAAAAACACAACATAGAGGTCGTGGTGGATAGGATTGTTATAGAGAAAGACACGAGAGTCCGTTTAGCTGATTCCGTAGAGATTGCGTTAAAGGTTGGAAAGGGGTTGTTGTTGGTTTCTAAAGCCAGTACGAGTGACGAATTATTCAGCGCACTCTATTCCTGCCCTAAATGTAGAATAAGTTATGAAGAGATCGAGCCCAGGATTTTTTCTTTTAACAGTCCTTATGGCGCGTGCCAGGCGTGTGGAGGTCTTGGGGCTAAACTGGACATAGATCCAGACCTTGTTACACCTGATAAGAAAAGGCCATTAAGAGAGGCAATAAAACCTTGGCGTGTGGGTGGAAAGAGGATAATTTTACATTACAGAAGGCGTTTAAGAAGGCTGGGGCACGAGTGCGGTTTTGACCTTGATATGCCATTTAATAAGATCCCTAAAGCGATAAAGGATCTTATCCTTTTTGGTTCAAAAGAAGATGATCGGGTATATTTCGAGGGCGTAATACCGAATCTCCTCAGACGGCTCAAGGAAACAGATAGTGAATTTATGCTCTTTTTCCTTGCCCATACTCGTCCACACATCTGTATAGATAATATCAGAATCTTTTACTGCCTCTTTGGCTGAATTAAACACTGTAACTACATCACCTGTCTCTTTCAAAATATCTTTATTTGGCTCGTAACCCTTAGGACAGGCAACATTCAATTTAAGTCCGATCTTCTTGCATCCATATAAAAGTGAATTCAATACATTGTTACCGTCTCCTACAAAGGCAAGCTTGATCCCTTCAAGCCCCTTTTTCTCTTTTATGGTGAATAAATCGCTCAGCGCCTGGCAGGGGTGCAATAAATCCGTCAACCCATTTATTACGGGAACCGAAGAATTATCTCTTAGCTCTAAAACCCTTTTATGAGAAAATGACCTCACCACAATCGCGTCCAGGTATCTAGAAAGCACCCTTGCCGCATCTTTAATAGCCTCTCTTTTACCAAGCTCTATTTCCTCAGAGCTAAGATAGATAGTATGCCCGCCAAGCTCGATCATGCCTACCTCAAAGGAAACCCTGGTCCTGTTAGACGGCTTTTCAAAAATAAGCCCCAACGTCTTATTTTTTAGAAAGCTCTCATGGCTCTTTCTATTGAGTTTCAATTCAGACGCCAGATTAAAAAGCTCATGGATCTCGTTAGCACTTAAATCCCTTATCGTTATCAAATCCTTTTTCATCTAAATCCTCACTTATTGTATGACTTCCTCTAAAATCCCTATGGCCTTATGTATTTCTTTTTTATTAACTACCATGCCGGGCATAAGCCTTAATACATTGCCATGGGCACAGTTAATCAAGAGCCTTCTTTTAAAACAGCCCTCGACTATCTCTTTACCCTCTATATTAAGTTCCACGCCTATCATGAGCCCTATGCCTCTTATCTCTTTAATAATAGATTTCTTCTTTTTTAATCCTTCTAACCTCTGGACGAGATTTTTGCCCATCTTCTGCGTATTTGAAAGAAGGCCATCCCTTTTAATAGCATCAAAAACACCCAAACTCGCACTGCACGCAATAGGGCTCCCGCCAAATGTAGAAGCATGCATGCCGGGTTTTAAGACCTCTTGAAACTTCTTGGCTGCGACCATGGCCCCTATGGGTAAGCCGCCGCCAAGGGATTTTGCCAGCGTCATTACGTCAGGTGAAACCCCATAATGCTCAAAACAAAACATCTTCCCTGTCCTGCCCATACCTGTCTGCACTTCATCAAAGATCAAGACCAGATCTTTTTCGTTGCAGATCTTCCTGATGCTAGAGATGTAATCACGCTCAGCAACGTTTATACCGCCTTCTCCCTGTATAAGTTCGAGCATGATAGCTACGGTTTTATCTCCTATTGCATTCTCCAGCGCCTTTATATCATTAAAGGGGGCTCTTTTAAAACCGAGAGGTAAAGGCTCAAAACCTTTTTGATATTTTTCCTGGCCTGTCGCTGTTATGGTTGCAAGGGTCCTGCCGTGAAAAGAATCCTCCATTGTAATGATCTCGTACCTTCCGCTCTTGTTGCCATATGCCCTTACAAGTTTTATAGCTGCCTCATTCGCCTCTGCGCCGCTATTACAGAAGAAGACCTTGCCTTCAAAAGAATGCTCGATGATCTTCTGCGCGAGTTTTCCCTGAAGCATATTGTAATAATTATTCGGTACGTGTATGATCTTTTTAAGATAATTCTTAACGGCATTCACGACCTTCGGATGGCAATGCCCTAATCCGCTCACTGCCCAGCCAGGAAAAAAATCCAGATACTCTCCTCCATCCAGATCCCAGACCTTAAGGCCCTTGCCTTTAACTATCACTACAGGGGTTCTCGTATAGGTATTTACTACAAACTTATCGTATTGCGCTGTAATCTCTCTTGTATTCATAGAACAATCTCCGTGCCGATTCCCTTATCTGTAAAAATTTCGAGCAATAAACTATGCGAGATCCTTCCGTCGATTATGTGCGTCTTTCTAACCCTGCCCTTCAAGGCCCTGATACAGGCCTTTACTTTAGGTATCATCCCGCTCTGGATAACACCTTTTTTAATAAACGCCTCAACATCATCCATAGTCAATGTAGGGATCAAGGTATCGACCTTACCCTCTTTTCTCATAATACCCCTGACATCTGTCAAGAGCACAAATTTTGCAGCTTCTAGGGCTATAGCTATCTCAGAACTTACATTGTCTGCATTTACATTATAAAGCTTGTCACCGGGCCCAAGGCCGACAGGGGATATTACAGGGATATTCATGTCACTTGCTGCCCTTCTTATAACATCCGCATTTATCCTATCGATCTCACCTACAAAAC
>JBHPHW010000059.1:0-3431 GCA_042570105.1 Candidatus Omnitrophota bacterium
CGCCATTTTGTTATCATGGGATCCCGTCGTAAAATATCCGTATAGATCATCTTGCCTGAGACCAGCTTTAATGAGATGAGTATCGTCCAGTATAGAATATCTCATACCTCTTCTACAAAAGTCTTTTATGAGCTCAGAGGACCAGACCCTTTCCGGCATCCACATACCAATGGGTCTTTTGCCAAATCTTTTTTCATAATAGCTGGACATCATCTCTATCTGTCCCAGTACATCCCGTTGCGGTATTGCCTGAAAAATAGGCTCGTAATAACCTCCTCCCATGATCTCCACCTGACCGCATTCGACCAACGACTTTACGCTATCCAGGAACTCAGGGTATCTTTCCTCAAAATAATCCAAGAGATTTCCTGAAAGGTGAAGCGTCATTTTTATATTGGGGTACTTGGTAAAGAGCTCCAGGAATGGTTTATAACAATCTTTGTAGGCGCGCTCTAGGATCTCTCTAAAATTTCCGACAGGCTGGTGAAAATGTAACCCTATTGCAAAATAAACCTTATTCATGCGCATTTCCTTGCTTGTGAAGAGCAAAGCTTCTTATAAAGTCTCTCGTATTTTTCTGCTGAGGCATCCCAGGAGTAATCACACAAGAGACAATTTTTAAGAAGCGCGTTCCATAAGTCTTTATCTTTAAAAACGGTGACTGCGTCCTTAATAGCCCCTAATAATGCATCGGAAGAGGCGTCTTTAAATTTAAAACCGTTCCCCTTCTTTGTAGAACGGTTAAAAGTGCTGACAGTATCATCGAGGCCGCCAACTGCCCTTACTATCGGAACAGTCGCATATTTCAAACTATAAAGCTGGTTCAGGCCGCAAGGTTCATATCTGGAAGGCATCAAAAACATATCCGAACCTGCTTCTATCTTATGGGCCAGGGCGTTGTCAAAATCTATCCTTGCGCCCACATGATGCTTGTATTTTTTAGCAAGTCTTCTAAATATCTTATTGTATTTCTCATCTCCAAATCCCAGGAGTACAAAATCAACCTGCAATTTAATCAGTTCCTCCATGCTCTCTGCGACCAAATCGATCCCTTTCTGTTCAGCAAGCCTTGTTATCATGCCAATGAGAGGTCTTTCGGGATCATATCTTATGCCAAACTCCTTCAGAATATCCTTTTTACAGTCTTCTTTACCGGCCAGGTTTTTTTCGTCGTAGTTTGTGACTATAAATTTATCTGTCGCTGGATCCCATACGGAATAATCCACACCGTTTACTATCCCGCAAAGATCCTCTTTTCTTGTTCTCAAAAGGTCATCCAGGCCGCATCCGAACTCTGGAGTCAGGATTTCACGTCCATATCCTTCGCTTACAGTACTAATGGCATCGGAATAGATTATACCTGCTTTCATAAAGTTAATTTTGCCGTAAAATTCCAGCCCTTCCGGATTAAATAGATCTTCAGGGATCCCCAGCGGGACCATGACCTCTTTCTTGAAAAGCCCCTGGTAGGCCATATTGTGTATTGTAAGGAGTATCTTTGTATTGCTGAGCGCTGGCTCTAGTCTATGAAAGAGCTCTATATATAGCGGCATAAGACTAGACTGCCAGTCATTGCAATGCAATAGATCCTGTCTGCCTATATAGGGAATAGAGGCGATAATAGCCTTTGCAAAAAATCCAAAGCGCAATGCGCTATCCGGATAGTCGCCTTGTGGCGTACCATATAGATAGTCCCTTTTGTAATATTCATCTTTCTCTACAAAATATACATCGACGTCTTTGTGTTTTAATAAATAAAGATCAAACGAATGTTCTTTTCCGTTTATTTTGACTTTACCGTCCTTTTTGAATATATCAGGTGAAAAATTTTTATCTTTTACGCATTTATAATATGGCAGTATCACGCTGCACTTATGGCCTCTTTTACTAATTGCCTCCGGAAGCGCGCCTATTACATCTGCCAATCCACCTGTTTTAGCAAAAGGAAAGACCTCTGAGGAAATAAATAAAATATCCATAATTTACGTTGTATAAATTAGATGGGCCGATTCTTGAATCGGCCCTATGTCATGTCAAGGTAAGAAGTTACTCTGACTTCGCAACTTCTTACCTCAGTAGCAAAAAATCTACCGCCTTTTTATTTACAATCCTTTATTAGCTATATACCCTACAAGATCGATGACCCTGCATGAATAGCCCCACTCATTGTCATACCAGCTTAAAACCTTCACAAGCCTTTTATCGATCACAGTGGTAAGCTCTGCATCAACAATAGAAGATTTTGGGTTCCCATTAAAGTCCTTTGATACAAGCGGCTTCTCGCAATATTCCAACACCCTGCTTAGCTTTCCTTCTGCTGCCTCTCTAAACGCCCTATTTACTTCCTCCTTAGATGTATCTTTTTCAACTTCGCAAACCAGGTCCACAAGAGATACATTAGGCGTTGGCACCCTTATCGCAAGACCATCTAGCTTACCTTTTAGCTGAGGAAGGACCAAGCTGACTGCCTTTGCTGCACCCGTAGTAGTTGGTATCATAGAGAGGGCTGCAGCTCTCGATCTCCTTAAATCTTTATGTACGATATCCAATACCTTTTGGTCGTTTGTATACGAGTGTATCGTAGTCATCAAACCTCTTTTAAACCCACAATGCTCTATCAAGATCTTTGCCACTGGCGCGAGGCAATTTGTTGTACACGAAGCGTTCGAAATGACATGGTGCTTTGAAGGGTCGTACATGTTCTCATTTACTCCAAGAACAATCGTAATATCCTCATTTTTTGCAGGTGCGCTTATAATTACCTTCTTTGCTCCTGCATGGATATGCTTCATCGCCTTTTCTTTATCTCTAAACACCCCAGTAGACTCTATGACTACCTGTACGCCTAAATCCCCCCATGGGATCTCTGCGGGATCCTTGTGATTCAATACCTTTATTTCTTTGCCATTTACTATAAGCATGCCTTCTTTGGCTTCTACATTTACCTTGAGCTCCCCCAATATCGAATCATATTTCAAAAGATGCGCAAGCGAAGCAGTCGGGGTAGGCAGATCATTTATTGCTACAAAATCAATATCCCTGTTTTCAACCGCTGCCCTAAAAACATTCCTACCTATCCTCCCAAAACCATTAATACCAACTTTTACCGACATCGTAATCCCTCCCTTAAGTATTTAGCTGCGAGTTCAGGAGATGTAGGATTTATATAAAACCCTGACCCCCACTCAAAACCAGCTACATTTGTTAATTTTGGCATTATCTCAAGGTGCCAATGAAATTCTTCATTAGCGCCATCCCTGACTGGAGCAGTGTGTATTATAAAATTATAAGGCGGATCTTTTAAGGTATTTTTCAACCTCATAAGAGTATCTTTAAGTATCAGGGCCATATCATCGACCCTTTTATCGTCTATTGATCTGAAATGCTGATTATGGGTCTTTGGCACTATCCAAGTCTCAAAGGCAAACCGC
>JBHPHW010000060.1:0-3349 GCA_042570105.1 Candidatus Omnitrophota bacterium
AAAAGGCAGCTCTCTTTTCAAAGCTGGATCTCCTGACACATATGGTTGGAGAATTTCCGAGCCTGCAGGGCATAGTGGGAAGAGTTTATGCATTGAAGGGTGGAGAGAAAAAAGAAGTCGCAGATGCAATAGGAGAGCATTATTTACCTCAGGGCGCGGAAGATGATTTACCAAAAACCCAGGCTGGGGCGATCCTTGCCATTTGCGATAAGATAGATAATATAGTTGGTTTTTCAGGGAATAGCAGAGATATAGACAAAATAAGAGCAGACATAAAAAAGATCAAGATTAGCGGTAGCCTCGATCCATATGGGGTAAGAAGAAATGCGTTCGGTATAGTCAGGATCATAAAAGATAGATTACTTAGACTAAAACTTGATGAATTGATCGAAAAAGCAATTGAGTTGTACGGGGCAAAGATAAAAGACGAACCTGTTAGATTTAAAGAACAACTCATTTATTATCTAGAGGATAGGATAGATTTTTTGATGGGAGACATAAAGCCGCCGGAGCTTAAAAAGGCTGTTTTAGAAAGCGGCGCATTCGACATAGCCGATATCTTTAAGCGACAAGAAGCACTTGTAGAGATAAAGAACGAGACTTATTTTTTACAAGCAGCAAAGGTCGTAGAAAGAACTGGCAATATCTTAAAAGGCGCTCGAGGCGAAAAGATAGGTGATGTGGATGATAAGTTATTTAAGGAAGATTTAGAGAAAAAGGTCTGGAAGGTATATTTAAATTCAAAGGATAAAATAGAAGCCTTTATCAATAAGGAACGGTATAAAGACGCGACCAAAGAATATGCCCAAGCATTTTTTAAAGTGCTGCACGATTTTTTTGACAAGGTGCTTGTAAATGCAGGGGATAGGGCTCTACGGTTAAACCGCCTCGCAATGATGAAGGCGATAAACGAGCTCTATACAGAGAGGGTTGCAGATCTAGCAAAGTTGCCGCAGATAGTGGTGAAGTGAAGAGAGGTCCAAGGTCGTGAGTATGGAACGTCTATATATAATAGAGAGGAGATAGGTAATAGATATGGGGAAGATGGTCTACTTCTTTGGCGGAGGAAAAGCAGACGGAAAGCAAGATATGAAGAATCTATTGGGAGGAAAGGGCGCTAATCTCGGAGAGATGGCAGGGCATAAGGATTTAAAACTGCCTGTTCCGCCTGGATTTACAATCACTACAGAAGTATGCACTTATTATAAAGATAGAGGTAAATATCCAAAGGTTCTAAAAGAAGAGGTTGGAAAGAATTTAAAAAAAGTCGAAAAGATCATGGGTAAGGTTTTCGGTGATGAAAATAACCCGCTTTTAGTGTCTGTCCGTTCAGGCGCAAGGAAGTCCATGCCAGGCATGATGGAGACTGTATTGAATGTAGGGCTGACCGAGAAGACTCTGAAAGGCCTCATTAAGGCGACTAAAAATGAACGTCTCGCATACGATGCGTACAGGCGGCTTATAACCATGTATTCTGATGTTGTAATGGAAAAGGCAGCTGGCATTGAACCCGAGGAAGGTAAGGGGATCCGTAAGCAGTTAGAAGGGCTCATGTCTAATCTTAAGAAGAGAAAAGGCGTTAAAAGCGACGCTGATCTAAAGGCCCAGGACCTGAAGAAATTATGCAGAGTCTTTAAGAAAAAGGTGAAAGATGTCCTTAAGAAAGATTTTCCGGATGATCCATATGAGCAATTGTGGGGAGGGGTAGGAGCGGTCTTTAAATCCTGGAACGGGAAAAGGGCAGTGGCCTACAGGCGCATTGAAAATATACCTGATGAGTGGGGCACAGCAGTAAATGTTCAAACCATGGTGTTTGGAAATACGGGAAAGGATTCTGCGACAGGGGTTGCCTTTACCAGGAATCCCGCAAATGGCGAGAATAAATTTTATGGCGAGTATCTTATCAATGCTCAGGGCGAAGATGTTGTAGCGGGGATACGGACGCCAGCGCCAATAAATTCCTATTCATCCAGCGAACAGAATAAGAAGCTTGTGACCCTTGAAAAATTTGCGCCCAAGATTTACAAACAGCTTTGTGATATTAGAAAGTGCCTGGAGAAGCATTATCACGACATGCAGGATATCGAATTCACCATTGAAAAAGGTAAACTTTTTATGCTTCAGTGTCGCGTGGGTAAAAGGAATGGGCCTGCCGCTATCAGGATGGCAGTTGATATGTTGAAAGAAGGGCTTATTGACAAGAAAACGGCTGTCATGCGGGTAACTGCGGAGCAACTCGATGAACTTTTGCACCCCATTATTGACCCTAAAGAAGAGATAAAGATAAAACCTTTGGTAAAAGGTTTGCCTGCAGGGCCAGGGGGTTCAAATGGACAGATTGTTTTTACCGCGCAAGATGCGGTTAACTGGAACAAGGAGAGCAAGAAGACAATCCTCGTTCGCGAAGAGACAAACCCTGAAGATGTGGAAGGTATGCGCGCTGCCCAGGCAATCTTGACTGCGCGAGGCGGCATGACTTCACACGCAGCATTGGTTGCCCGCGGATGGGGAAAATGCTGTATTGTAGGATGCGGGAGCCTTTCGATTGATGCCGGAAAAAAAGAGATGTCCGTCAACGGTAAGATATTAAAAGAGGGTGACTGGCTTTCCCTGAACGGCACCAAAGGATATGTATACGAAGGACAGCTTCCCATGATAGGCGCCGGAAAGGAAAACAAGACATTAAACAGTTTTCTTAAGACCTGTGATTCTTTACGTAGGTTGAAGGTAAGGACAAACGCGGATACGCCTCAGGACGCGCAGCGCGCAAGACAATTTGGCGCAGAAGGTATAGGCCTTTTCAGGACAGAGCATATGTTTTATGGAAAGGGTTCGGAAGAGCCGCTTTTTAAATTGAGAAAAATGATTCTCTCGACAACAATTAAAGAGAGAGAAAAAGCCATAAAAGAACTTTTTGAACATGTAAAGTCTGATATAAAAGGTACGCTGGAAGCAATGGATGGTTTGCCGGTTACCATAAGGCTTCTTGATCCTCCGTTACATGAATTCGTGCCGCACGAGGAGGGCCAACTTGATAATCTTGCAAAGAGCCTTGGTATAGCGAGAGAAGAGCTGGATAAGCGCGCTGCGAATTTACGCGAGACAAATCCTATGATGGGACATAGAGGGGTGCGGTTAGGTGTTACTTATCCGGAGGTGGCAGAGATGCAGGTGCGGGCGATCCTCGAATCTGCAGCTGAACTCCTTAAAGCAGGGAAAAAGGTCTATCCGGAAATCATGATCCCTGTAGTCTGCGATAAGAATGAGTTAATAAAACAGAGAGAGATCACAGAGAAGGTCTACGCCAAGACCCTTAAAAAATATGGTCTCAAGGAGATACCATATCTTT
>JBHPHW010000061.1:0-3309 GCA_042570105.1 Candidatus Omnitrophota bacterium
ATTACATAGTGATTACTGGGGGTATTTAGCGAAAGATTATAATAATCTGACTTCTTCTTCAAAAAATCGCTCCAGAATTCAGGATCAAAATCCTTCTTATTCTTTACAAAGTAATCATATTCTTCCGGCACTACCTTTATATTGAGAAGATTTCCCATTATGGATAGCGCTTTTGAGATCTTTATAAGCTCTTTCTGGTCAGAATTCGTGGCTAAACTTTCCTTTAAAGAATCCTCTAGCAGAGGCTCTTCCTTGAAGACTTTGTTTATATCGAGGTCTTTATTTGCATCGACATAATCCTTGTAAAGCCTGATCTCTTCAGACGTGGCTTTTCCTTCTTTTATCTTTTCTAGATCTATCTTCCCCTCGAGCCTACTTATTTCGATAAGATTACTAAAATTTGGGAATGTATCCACTAAGAACTCTTTCGTGGCTATTTGTTCGTACTCGTTATATAGGTATGTATAATATGCGATTAAATCTATTTTTTTATCTTCGTAATCCTTCTTTACCCTGTCAAGATCCAATAGGTCTTTATTATATATGCGTGTCTTCAGAATGTCTGAAGCAACCCTCAACTTATCAACATATTCTATTGCTACATCCTTAAATCTATCAACTTCCCATAGGGCCTCTACATGCGCATCATAAAGTTCCCTATCTTCGATACCCTGAAATGACATAGGGTAATCAGATGCTATATTAAGGTACTCTTCGCCTGAAATAATACCATCCCTAAGGAGTTTCTCAGCTTTTTCCTTTCGCTCTTCTAGGGAGGCTCTGTTTCTTAAATACGTGAAATCTGCATCCGTATAGCCTCCTTCGACAAGAATCAGCTTTAACTCATGCTCCTTTATAAGGGCTTCAAGGATATTGGCAAGATTCATTTGGCCTTCGAAATTTGCATGGGCATCCTGAATGTGCACAATAAGCTTGCCATTCGAGCCTCTGTGGGATTCGATTACTGTTCCGAATTCATCAGGGATTTTAATCTTTAAAGGGTCTATAAGGCTTTGGAAGGTCTTTTTGGTGGGCCTTTGAGTGTCGACAACCTTTCGGATATTCTTCTGCCGCTTGCCCCAGAAAGACCTATCGGCCCTGGCTGCATAGCCTGTTTTAGGCAGGAAGAAAACGGTTACGAAAACCGCCAAAAAAAATAGAGTTTTTATTGAGTTTTTTATATTTTTAGACATATTTTATATCTTTTTAAATCATTTTATAAGTACTTTAAGTATACACGAAATAGCTTGTTTTGTCAAGTGTTTTACCTTTCTATTATCAGCTCACATCTTGGGATAGAATTGAGAAACTGGCGGCCATAAGCCTTATTTATTATGCGGCTATCAAGGATCACTATTATTCCTGTGTCGTTTTTGCTTCTTATCAATCTCCCAAAGCCCTGCTTAAATCTCAATACAGCCTCAGGAAGGTTGTATTCGAGAAAGGCGTCGCCGCCTCTCTTTTGTATATCCTCGATCCTTGCCTCTATTATAGGGTGGTCCGGGACCGCAAACGGAAGCTTTGTAATGATCACGTTTGAAAGCGCTGAGCCTTGGACATCTACCCCCTGCCAAAAACTATCTACGCCAAAGAGGATGGAACCTCTTTCTTTTCTAAACCTGGATAACATCTTGCTTCTCCCTAATCCAGCCCCCTGTTTTAAAACGCTAAAACCCTTCTTCTCCAAATAAGATCCAAGCTCTTCATGCACGATATTCATCAGGGAATAACTAGTAAAGAGCACAAATGCGCTTCCGTTTGTGAGCTCTATATATTTCTTGATCCTTTCTGTAAGTGCTTCGGCGTATTCAGTGATCCTGTCCGGCGATGGCATATTTTTAGCAATATACATCCTGACCTGGTTCTCATAATCAAAGGAGGAGCCAAGCTTAAGTTCTTTCGAGTGGGTTATGCCTGAACGTTCTTTAAAATATCTGAATGAGTCATTGTCAGTGGAAAGGGTCGCACTGGTAAATACTATTGTTTTATGTGTGGAAAAGAGCGATTCTTTTAAGATCTCTCCTGTGTTTATCGGAGCTGTATTCATAGAGACCTTGTTTACCTTTTTATTTTTTGAGCATTCTATCCAGTAGACATAATTTTCCAGAGTATGGCCCAGGATGATATTTAGAGAATTATTAAGGGCATTGACCCTTTTGACAAACGATGAGATCTCAAGCTCGTCCTCTTTGGTCTTGGCATAATTTTTAGCTTTTGTCAATGAGTGCGCAAGCTCGGAAAGCGGCATAGAAAGGTCATTAGCAATAAAATCCGGTTTTCTTATCCTCAACGAATCGGATCCTCCGTGCGTCCTTCTTTCTTCAAAATATTTCCTTACTTCCTTAAAAAAGGATTCCGAGCGATGGCGGATGAGTTCGACCAATTCTATGCTCTCTTTATCTTCGATGGTCAATAAAAACCCTTTTTGTTTTTTGGGATTGAACAAAAGTTCCATCAGATACCTGACCCCGGAATTACTAACGCTCGCCCCCAGGTGTTCTGTTGCCACGCTCTCTATGGTGTGGGCCTCGTCAAATACCAAAACATCATATTCAGGAAACATGCTTTTCTGTTCTTCCTGCAAGGCCAGGTTTGAGAAAAAGAGATGATGGTTTATGACCAGTATATGCGCATCATGTATCTTTTCTCTGGCTCTCTGAAAAAAGCATTGCTTGAAGTAAGAACATTTCTTACCAAGACACATCTCTCGATTGGCTGAAACCATATCCCAGACCTTTGGATCCGGCTCTTCATCCAGGTCGTAGAGAGAGCCGTCCTCTGTCCTGTATGACCATGCTACGATCTTTGCAAAATGGCGCATTTCATATTCATCGGCAAAAAGGTCTCTCTGCTTAAAATTAGACCTGTGGAGCCTCCTTAAACATAGATAATTCCTTCTACCTTTTACCAGCACTGCTTTAAAATCCCTGCCTAAAGCCTTTTCTAAAAAGGGGATGTCCTTATGAACGATCTGTTCCTGCAGGCTTATGGTATTTGTGGAGATCATGACGCGGGATGAATTTTTGTGAGTAAATTCTGCGATCGGGATAAGATAGGAAAAACTTTTGCCGACCCCTGTCCCTGCCTCGACTACAAGGGTCTCTTGATTATAAATAGCGCTATTTACGGCTTCTGCCATCTCTATCTGTTCATTCCTCACCTCGTAGTTTGGCATTACCTTAGAAATGGGGCCGGAATTTTCGAAAATCTTGGTTATAGCTTTAAGCTGGGCAGTATTTAAATGTATCAACGTTTTTTAAATAAGGGTATCTTTTTCTCTTCCCCTTTTTTTAGGCGGGCTATATTCAA
>JBHPHW010000062.1:0-3278 GCA_042570105.1 Candidatus Omnitrophota bacterium
AAACTTTTACGGAATTATACCACCTATTTCTACATTGTATCGAAGCGATGGGGAGATAGATGTGGGGTCTATGAGAGATTTGTTCGGGAGCGTGCTTCCCTATGTCCATGGCCTTTTTGTTGGCGGCTCTGCCGGAAACTTACCAAACTTATCTCCGGAAGAGGTAGGAAGCTTGACTAAAATAGCGAGAGAGGTTATTGATGCATCAGAAAAAAAGAATGCCCTTGTCTTGGCCGGAGCAAGAGGTGGGAATGTAGATACAGTCTTAGGCTATGTAAGGGCTGCGCATGTAGCTGGCGCTGATGCCTGTGTTATACCTGCCCCAGAATACAAGGTTATGCAATCAGAAGAAGGAGATCCGGTAGAAAAGGATCATCTCAAATATTTCGAAGAAATTCTCGACCGTACTGCGGCCGAAGGCATTCATATCCCCATAATTCCCTACAATATCCCCATGCTCTGCGGAGGCGTAAATATATCTTTTAAAGTAATGAAAGAATTAAAGAAACACCCAAGAGTAATAGGTATTAAAGATAGTTCAAGTGATAGGGAGATATTTACGCAATATGCAGGTTTGCAAAATGAAGGTTTCAAGGTGTTTCAGGGTTTTGCTACAAGTGAGGGTACTTTAATAGAGACTGGTGCAGCGGGAATAGTGCCAATATGCGGCAATATCCGCGCGCTAGGGCCATTTTTTAGAGAGTACTGGAAGGCTGTCGAAGCAGGGGATAAGGAAAGGTTAAAGGACTTACAAGTCAGGCTAAAGAGGTTTCATGACGTGGCATTTAGTGATGAAAGCAGAGAGGGGTATGCGTATTTAAGTAGCGCCTTACCGCTTGTTATACAGCTGTTGGATGGTATTGGCGAAGGTATTGTGCCAAAAGGACAAGCAGAGTTGTCTACTCCGGTGCGAGAGAGAATTGAGAACCAATTGATCCCGTTGGTTAGAGACGAGCTGTATGGGGAGTTTTCTTCAATAGATTCGTACTCGGAAACTGGCGAGGCAGCTGTAACTGGCATAACCTATATAGGAGAAGATGGGAAAGTTGGAACCACCCTTCTTATCGGCCCTGATGGCACAGCACCTGTATTTAAATTTGCTGATGTGAAAGCAATCAGAGATAGATATGAAGAGGGGACTCCTTTACGTGATGGAGAAGGCCTGATTGCAGCAGGTGTAAAGAGAGTACAAATTTTACTAGGAGAGCATGACGAAGAACCTGCCTCCATAGAGGAACTTATAGAAATGGCAAGAGAAGGTAGGATGCCTGCCCTTGTAGCTTTGGAAATAAGAGGGGCATGGTTTAGTGCACTTGGCCCACTACATAGGCTTAGACCTGGATGGACATTCAAAGGATGGGAAAAAGCAAGGAGCGCTATAGAAGAAAAGTTCTCAACAGAAGAGCCTGAGATTAAAGAAGCCTTGCACCTTGCGGGGCAGTTTGTAAGAGAACTTGCTGTAAGAAATTATAAAAAGAGAGCTCCATCTGGAGTTAGAGAAGTAGATGCATTCGATACTGAAGCTATTTTAACAAAATTGGTGCCCCATGCAGTTGAAAGCGCAAGAAACTTCTTAGAGTTTAAATTATTTATGAGATTAGGTATGCACATTGCTAAACAAGAGAAATATTATTATAGAAGACCCATGCAGTTAGGTTACATTATAAATGCGGTAGTGAACTTTGAGGCAGAAGTATATATCGAGGAAGAGGCAGAAGTATATATCGAGGAATTAGAAAGTGTTTGCATGAGGATTATAGATGACATAATCCTTAGTTCACTACTTGATTATACAAAGTATCTTACTGCTGAAAATATTAGGCAAGCGCTTGAATTTCAAAGGAATTACGGAGGTTTTGTTGCTAGGGGTGAAATTATAGCTGAACAGAAGGAAATTACTATAAAACCTCTCACAAGCCTATCGATTCTAAAAATAACGCCAGTTCTTTTCTTAGGCACAGATATACTTAGCTATCCCGTTAGTAGCTTTGCACAGGCTCTGGAGCAATTAAGACTTAACGAAGGCAATATCCCTGTAATACTTTCAACAAAAGAAACAGAAAAACTTATACGCGAAAAACTGGGATCGATAGATATCTCCCTTAAAGGCGTAGAATTCCGCACACCTGAAGAGCTCGGTTTACAGATCGACGAACTGGATGAAGCAATGAGCTTGATCGTAGGTATAGATAACCTTCGTTGCATCCCCCTTACAGACGCTCTCACCGATGCCTACGGAGCCCTGAAAAACGCCAAAGGCGTATAATTTTATATAAAATCCCACCCTCTCCCTTTAGTATTTTCTAAGATCACAATTTGTGATCTTAGAGATTCTGCTTCCTCTCGTGTAGATTGGAACATAAAATCTACTGGAAATCTTTCAATATTACGTTTTACTGCCTGAATCAACGCTCTTACCTCAACCCAATATAGCTCTGCCAAGTCCCTATCCAGCATCACCTTTTGATAATTCCCTTCTCATAATCTCTTCTGCTGCTTCACCAAAATATGGAGATACCCTTGTTTCTCGTGTGAATCTTGACATTGGTCCGCTTTTCGCATTTACACCCCCTACAGAAACTTTCCGTGCTAATTTGGATTCTGGGGTCCCGAATAAATCATCCCTTCTTAGATGTCTTGCGATTACTCTTTTTGTCGCCTCTACCTCTCCCAATATCTTATCTACATCTTCCAAGAATTCCCCTGTAAGCAAATTACCTATCGACACATAGGTACCATCTACGACAGTAAGTAGATCTCCTTGGGAACCTAAAATTAGGTACTGATAGCTATCCGGCCTATAGCTATAAGTTATATCCAAGTTGGGAAAGATTTTTTGCGCCACCTTGACACAACCCTCAAATTCCTCATAATAAATCTCAAAGCCTGAAGAAGGTTCAGGGCGCCTACCCATCGGCGAATAGTAATTTATTTTCCATCGAAAATCTGGTAAACCGCTCACCTCTCTCTCTAATAATCTTCCTATTTCTTCAATATCGCCTACATTTTGCCTACTCATAAGTGTAATAACCTGTAATCTTGGCCTGCTATCTAGGGATCCCCATCTTTTAATTGCGCGTAAAATGCGATCAAAATCAGATGGGTCACCACCTTTTAAAACAGCATTTTTTTCTGAATCAGAGCCGTCGATTGATAAGGATAAGAAATCCACAAGAGGGACTATCTCTTCAAAATACTTTTCCAATAAAACACCATTTGTATATAGATTAATTTGGAGATCAGGCTTTGTTCTGCAATAATTCAATAACTCTACAATG
>JBHPHW010000063.1:0-2985 GCA_042570105.1 Candidatus Omnitrophota bacterium
TCGGATTAAACCTTATTGATGACTTCAGGGGGGATAGTTTTTATAATTTCCTGGTAGATTACAGGATGACTCAGATAAACGATCTGGGCGCAGAATGGAAGAATGAGGCCCAGATAGGAAGGACGCGTAGTTTCTTCACCGAGTTTTATCAGCCATTGGATTATAGAGAGCTATTTTTTCTTGCCCCAAGATTTAAATATGAGAGAAGCGTTGAGGATGTGTATTCGGGCACTGTCCGGACTGCAGAGTACCGTGTCAGATCTTCGGATGTTGGGATCGATGCAGGGATCAATCTGGATACTTATGCTGAGGCAAGGATAGGCATTACCAGGGGTGAGGTTTCCGCAGGTCCTATTGTCGGAGGGGCGAGTTTACCCAGTTTTGAGGTCGACAAGGCCGCGTATATAGGAGGACTTACTTTTGATCAGCTTGATAATTCAAATTTTCCCAGATACGGCATTATAGCTAATGTAAATCTTTTTTCTTCAAGCAAAGACTTGGGGGCTGATGAATCTTATGATATACTGGATTTTGGTTTCATGAAGGCGACTACTCATAAGAAGCATACTATTCTCGCAAGTTTTACAGGAGGCACGAGCATAGACGACGATGCGCCATTTTATGATGAACTTACCTTAGGAGGTTTTTTATCCCTTTCTGGATACAGAAGTGACCAGTTAAGAGGCCAGCATAGAGGCCTGGGCAGGTTAATGTATTACTATGAGCTTCTCGGGCTTCACACAGGATTTCTAGATACTATCTATCTCGGAGGCTCCTTTGAATCAGGAAATGTCTGGGATAAAGATAGTGATATCGATACAGGGGATTTACTTTTTGGCGGCAGTATTTTTCTCGGAGCAGATACGATTTTTGGGCCATTGTATGTAGCATATGGCCGCAGCGAAGGAAGCAAGGAAGGCCAGATATATCTATTTCTAGGTCAGACGTTTTAAAAACTCGAAAGGTAAATGTAGGGACAGTTTAAATGAAAGTAGAGATCTCTAAGGATAGGGCGAATCGGCTCATTAATAGCGGTCAGGTTGTCCTGGCTAGCTGCGCCTACAAAGACAAGACCAATATTATAACCCTTGCCTGGTGCATGCCTTTAAGCCATAAGCCGCCGCTCCTTGCAATCAGTGTAGGCAAGGCGCGTTTCTCCTCTGAACTCATAAGAAAATCCGAAGAGTTTATCGTGAATGTGCCTAGCCTTGATCTATTGAAGAGTGTGGTATATTGCGGAACGCATTCAGGAAGAGACGTGGATAAATTTAAGGCCTCAGGCCTGAGGGCCCAGAAGGCAAACCGCTTGACAAAACCCCCTCTCATTAAAGAATGTATCGGTCATTTAGAGTGTTATTTAAGAGATGTAAAAGAGGTGGGGGACCATTTCTTATTCATAGGCGAGATAATCCACGCCTATGCTGAGGAAGATCTATTTAGCGGGACCTGGCAGGTGGATAAGGTAAATCTCATCTTTCATTTGGGGGGAAAATTCTATACATCTTCCAGGGAGATGATCAAAGGGGATACATAAGAAGAGAATGAGGAGGTATCATGAAAGATGAAAAAAGGAGGGTCGAAGAAGAGTTAGAGGATTTGAAACAGGAAATCGAAAGTTTTAAGAAGGAGAAGGAAAGGGTCAGGGCGATTGTGGGGAGGATAGGGGGAGTGCCGAAATATAATCTCAAGTTTTTTAATATTATTTTTATTGTCGTGATTGTGCTATGCCTGGTTATGTCTCTAGCATCAAGCGGCACTTTGAGGCTGGCCATGCTGGAGGTGGCTATTGCGGCCCTGACTGCAAAGATCATTTATCTTATACGCAACCAGAACAAGGTGACCCATTTTCAACTGTGGATCTTGACATCTCTGGAATGGCAGCTCAATGAAATATCAAAGAAGATAAAGACATAAAAGAAGGGGGCATTTATGAAACTAGGAAAACATAATGTCAAGATCTTTAAGATGAAGAATAGAAGAGGGTTTGCGGCAATATGCAGCAGTCACCTGACAGAAGGCAGTACTTCTCAAGAGGCATGTTGCAGGATGGAGAAGGCCCTCAGAAGAAAGAAGAAGAGGTAGCTACGTAGAGAGACACCCTTTCCGATTGGCTCCAGAATCGCCCCTGTAATTCTTGCAAATCCCACATGTAACTACTTGCAATTATTGAAGTTATGATAAAGAGAAGGGATGATAAGAAGACGCCGCTAGAATGCGGAGTTTTACTTGTAAGAAAGCGTTTTCTATGGTATACTTACTATGTATACCATATATAGCTGCTATACATAGACTAAAAGTGAAAGGAAGAGGCTATCCGCCAAAGTTGAACACGATAAGTGCTCAGCTAAGACGGGATTTTTTTATCCACATTATGTTAAACTTTAAAAAAGTATTCAATTTTCGGGTTATGTCCATAACAATAAGCGCAATGTTATTGTTTACAACTGCGCTTTATTCTTCTCCAAAGGACACTTTGCGTCTTCATGTTGGGGCAAAAGATGGAGATGGCACATATCCACGCTTTGGGGACGCATATCGGCGCATTAAAGAAACTGATTCTGACCAGCCGTCTCGCGCCACCTCAGGTTTCATGTTTGACAAAGCAAGCATGCACTATCCCTTCATGAGACGTGAAGTTTTAAAAACAGGTGATGATTTTAAGGTGTATGAAGATGCTTTTGACCAAGGTTGGTTAGAAGATTTTGGAGAAGAAAGATTAAATAGGCCTGAATTTTTAGAATTAAAACAAGAACTCCAAGCGCGCCTTGATATTGTTAGGAAAAAACATCCTGAAGAAGATGTTCTGGGAAGTGATGCTGAAAACGCCAAGCTCGATGTATATTTAGTCTGCGGTCTTGACCGTGTAGCAGAATATATACCAAAAAAAGCTATCTTAATCGACATAAGATCACCCCTTGTTCTTATAGAACTTGCCTTGATAGATGAAGTCACCCACTACAATAGACGATTTCGTTCACCTGCAAT
>JBHPHW010000064.1:0-2883 GCA_042570105.1 Candidatus Omnitrophota bacterium
TCATCCAGCCTTATATCAGTCTTTTTCACGCCTTCCAACTCTACCGCAGCCCCTATCATGCTGCCGGCATTGGTAATGCATGATTCTGCCAAAGATGTTGCCAATCCACCCTCTGAAGAATCGTGTGCGCTATGGATAATCCCTGATTTTATCATTTCAAGGCATGCTTCCTGGAGGGCCTTTTCCATCTTCATATCAATCTGAGGATCCCCTTTTTTCATCTTATGCACGTGATACAGATATTCACTGCCTCCAAGCCCTTGCCTATTCTCACCCAAAAGGACTATTGCATCACCTTCATTCTTGAAATCCTGCGTGACGCGCTTTTCCACATCTTCGATCAATCCAACTATTCCCACCATCGGGGTCGGATCAACCGCGCCTTTGGGATTTTCATTATAGAAACTCGCATTGCCGCTGATAACAGGCGTGCCTAAGGCCTTGCAGGCATCAGAAAGCCCTTCTATGCACTTATGGAATTGCCAATAGTTTTCAGGTTTCATGGGGTTTCCAAAATTCAATCCATCAGTAATAGCTAACGGCCTTCCACCTGCGCATACGACATTCCTCGCTGCCTCTGCTACAGCCATCATGGCCCCGTTATAGGGATTCAAATAGCAAAACCTGCCATTACAATCAACGCTTATGGCCAGCGCTTTTTTAGTCCCTTTGACTTTAACAACCGCGGCATCTGAGCCAGCGCCAACCAATACGTCTTCTTTATCCACGAATGTAAAATTTTTATACGCGCATTCCTTGCTGGCTATGGTCGGTAAATCCAAAAGCTGCAACAAGACCTTATTGTAATCATTCGGCTCAGCCAAAGACTCCACAGACAACTTCTTCGTCTCTTTTAAATACGAAGGCTCTTTGATCTCTCGGTCATAAAGTGGCGCCTTTTTCGTCAATGCCTCTGCAGGCACTTCACAAACAGTAACGCCATTTTCTTTTACGCGCATAATACCATCGTCTGTTACCTTTCCGATCTTAACAGCATTGATATTCCACTTGCGCAGTATGGCCAAGGCCTCTTCTTCACTTCCTCCTCTTAAGATAGCAAGCATCCTTTCCTGGGATTCCGAGAGAAGTATTTCATAGGGCGTCATGTTTTTTTCTCTCTGAGGAACAAGCGTCACATCTATTTCGATGCCCATGCCGCTACGTGTAGCTGTCTCGCAGGAAGAGCACGTCAGGCCTGCTGCGCCCATATCCTGCATACCTACAACAAGCTTCTTCTCTATCAATTCTAGGCATGCCTTGCGTAGCCCCTTTCCGAGCTCTGGATCACCTATCGCAACAGCATTCTCTGTTGAACTAGACTCTTCTGTTATTTCCTTAGAAGCAAAACTTGCGCCTCCTACTCCGTCTCTACCTGTATCTCCGCCAATATAATACACTGGATTACCCTTGCCTGATGCCACGCCTCTTACAATATCTTTTTGGTTTACAACTCCTATGACAAACGCATTCACCAAAGGATTGCCTTCATAACTTTCATCAAAATACGCGTCTCCGCCCACTGCGCTGACCTCTGCGACATTCGCGTAATGAGCCAACCCCCTAAAAACCTCTTTAAATAAATATTTCACTTTCTTATTATCCAAATTTCCGAATCGCAATCCGCCCAAAACAGCAACAGGACGCGCTCCTGTGGTAAATATGTCACGTACGCATCCGCCGATACCAGTAGCAGAGGCCTCAAATGGCTCTACTGCAGACGGGTGATTGTGGGATTCTATTTTAAACGCAACCCCTAAACCATCCCCAATATCAACAATGCCTGAGTTTTCCTCGCCTGCTGCAACCAGAACCTCTTTTCCCTTGGTCGGAAACATGCGGAATAACTTTCTGGAATTTTTATAACTGCAGTGTTCTGACCACATGGCTGAAAAAACACCTAATTCCGTAACATTAGGAGTCCTGCCAAGCAATTTTTTTATGCTGTCAAATTCCTGCTCGGTAAGGCCCATCTCTTTTGCTAATGCGGCATCAACTTTAATAGTATTTTCTGTTGTCATGATATATCCCCCTTTTTGTCCTAGTGCGATTATTCCTTACATCAAAACAGGCACTTCTTTGTGTCTTATTGGGATTCTTCCTTGCGAAGCGAACACCTTTGTCAAGTTACTAACTACCTCATCGTAGTCCCGAATATATTACTACAATAAAAATAAGCGGGCAAGAAAAAAATATAATGAATTTTATGTTTCTTTTAGTACTCTATCTTCATGGGGATCTCTCCTTCTCTTGCAACCCCCATCGACTCCCTTGCTATCTTCTCAACATAATCTATGTCTTCCTCAAGCCTTTTCTTTTCCTTATAAAGCCTTACATTTTCCTGCTCCAGGCGCTTGATCTCATTTTCCAAATCAATATTCCTGGCCCTTAATTCCATGAACTTTGCATATCCTGGCAGGAAAATTACAAAAAGAATCAGGGCTATAATTACATATAGCGGTCTTATCCTTATTTTGGCCATGGTAAATTTCCATAAACAGCCTTTTTTCCCAAATCTTCCTCTATCCGCAGGAGCTCATTATACTTACATATTCTATCTGTCCTGCACGCAGAGCCTGTCTTGATCTGAGCCGTACCCATTGCTACCGCTAGGTGCGCGATAGTAGTGTCTTCTGTTTCGCCTGAACGATGCGATATAACTGCAGTGTAGCCATTCTTCTTAGCCAGGTCTATTGCCTCTATTGTCTCTGTAAGGGTCCCTATCTGGTTGAGTTTTATGAGTATTGAATTTGCAACTCCTTTATCAATACCCATCTTCAGGCGTTCTGTATTTGTAACAAATAGATCATCACCTACGATCTGTATCTTTTTCCCTAATCTTTGTGTCATTAATTTCCAGCCATCCCAGTCATCCTCGCCAAGGCC
>JBHPHW010000065.1:0-2720 GCA_042570105.1 Candidatus Omnitrophota bacterium
GGTGAAGATGATGGGGTAGAGATCGGCGATTCCCTTATAGTGCATAGAGATGCTGAGGGCGTAGCAAAGGCATATATAATAGAGGTCAGAGAAGAGGTCTCTGCCGCAGAGATCATTTCCGTAGAAATGGACGAAGAGATCTGGGAAGGGGACGATGTATTGATTGTCAGAGAAATAGAAGAACCCCAAAAAAAGCCCAAGAAAAAAGACAAAAAACCTAAATGGACAGTTTTATTGGGCAAGGCCTCTAAGCCCCTGACAAAGACAGGCGTGGAGATAGTATCCGAAGAAGATCCTGGGTATATTGATAGACGCCAGATTGCAGGAAAGGGCGATCTTATAGCGATAGATATATATCATACCCCTAAAGCTGTATTTACCTACGCCAGTACGGTTTTAAGAGAATCTGGGTTTACGATAATTTCCTCTAATAGGGCCACCGGTATTCTATCAGCTGTTAGGCCGATCGAATTATCCCTACTAAAAGAATTATGGGCAGATGCATTTGCGGCGATCGATCATAATCTTTTGGTTTCGCTTGAGGTAAAACGCGGAGAAGGCTCATCGAGATTAATAGTCGCCTCCTTCAAAGAACACTCTCAGAAGGGGAGATACGTAAAGAGGGCCATTGTAAAGGATTCAAAATATCACAATGAACTTATTAAGCTCGTGAGCGAGATCAAAGAACGTTCAGAATATTGAAAAAGAAAAAGTATACTAATTCTTTGCTAAATATATATAGACTGCTGTATAATGATTTCGGGCCAAGGCACTGGTGGCCGGCTGATACGAGATTTGAAATAATAATAGGCGCCATACTCACGCAAAATACAGCGTGGAACAATGTTCGAAAGGCGATCCTGAATTTAAAGAAAAAAGGGCTCTTAAAGGTCAAGGCCCTTTCAAGGATTTCTGAGGAAAGACTCGCTAAGTTAATAAGGCCTGCAGGTTACTATAATATAAAATCCAGGCGGATAAAAAACTTTTTAAACTTTCTGAATACCGTTTATAATGGGAATATAAGCGGCATGCTTAAGACCGAAACGCGCAGATTGAGAGAGGAGCTAGTAAATATAAGCGGGATAGGCCCTGAGACCGCAGATAGCATTCTATTGTATGCCGGCAGAAAGCCTGTGTTTGTGGTGGATGCTTACACAAAGCGGATCTTTTCAAGGCACGGATTTGTAGAAGAAGATGCAGATTATGAAGAGGTACAAGGCCTCTTTTTAGAAAATCTGCCAGAAGACGTAGGATTGTTCAATGAATTCCATGCCTTAATAGTGGAGGCAGGAAAAAATTTATGTAAGTCAAAAAAACCATTGTGTAATAAGTGTCCTATAGGGAGAATAAAAAATGGCTGAAGAAACCAAAAGACCAGAAGAGACCAAGGCGGATAGCGAAGTCAAAAAGGTTGAAGAACCAAAAAAACCTGAAGAGGCTAAGAAACCCGAAGAGGCTAAAAAACCGGAAGAACCTAAGAAGGCAGAAGAAGTCAAGAAGGTTGAAGAGGTCAAAAAACCTGAAGAGCCCAAGAAACCCGAAGAGGCTAAAAAGGTCGAAGAACCAAAAAAAGCTGAGGCACCCAAAAAGACTGAAAAAGACAAGAAAATAGAAAAAATTGAAAAACCGGACAACTGCATGAAATGTAACAAACGACTTCAAAGGAAGGTCTGGTATTATAGGAACGGCGGTTACTATTGCAGTAAGAGGTGTTGGAAGCTGCAGGTAGGTAAAAAGAAGGCATCTTAAACGCTATGATCGAAGAACGTCGTAGACACCAAAGGGTAAAGAGTCATCTTTGCCTTAAAATCGCGGATAAAAACTTTGATGTAATAACAGAGACAGTAGATATCAGCCCCACCGGCACATATTGTCGCGTTACGCGGCTTTTGCCTCTCATGTCAAAGATAGAAGTCGTGTTGCTCGTGCCGAGGAAAGGTAAAGGCAAAGGAGACAAGACTAAAAAAATAAGGTGCAAAGGTGTCGTGGTAAGGACAGAGCCTATTATATTAAAAGATACGGAGAAGGCGCACTATAATATGGCAATATTTTTTACAGATGTATCAAAAAAAGATCAAAAGGCAATAGAAGCCTATATTGATTCAGGAAGTGTCGATGAGGAAAAGATCCGGATAACCAATTAGGCCATGAAAACAAGTATTATAAAAATAGAGAAACCAACCGGGGTAAATATAATCATAGGGCAGGCCCATTTTATTAAAACAGCTGAGGATATATATGAGGCCCTCCTCAATTCAGTACCGGGTATAAAGTTTGGTGTAGCTTTTTGCGAGGCCTCAGGCCCGAGTCTGGTAAGATGCGAAGGTACCGATGAAGGGCTGAAGAGGTGTGCCGCAAAGAATGCCCTTAGCATAGGGGCTGGCCATTCCTTTATAGTCATTATAAAAGATGCATACCCGATAAATGTGCTTAAGGCAATAAAGGATGTGCCTGAGGTATGTTCCATTTATTGCGCTACTGCAAATGATATAGAAATAGTCCTTTGTGAGACTGAGCAAGGCAGAGGCATATTAGGCGCAATAGACGGCGAAAAGGCAAAAGGAATAGAAGGCGAAGGAGACGTACTAAAAAGAAAAGAACTCTTAAGAAAGATAGGATATAAATTATAAGCGGCGTAGTTCCAGCTCGATATGGGGAAGGTAAATCGGCCTAAGCGCGTAAAATTAGTTATTGGGATGTTGGCAAAAAATAAAAAACTC
>JBHPHW010000066.1:0-2524 GCA_042570105.1 Candidatus Omnitrophota bacterium
TAGAAAATATTGAGCAGCATATTGAGGATGGAGTGGGATTAGTTGTCATGCAGTTTGCACCCGCAGACAGCCCATATGATTTTAATAAGATCACTATATTCGATAATGGCAGAGGATTTTATGATGATACGAATGATAGGCCTGTTACTGTTAAAGAGGCTGTACAACCTGGTGTCAAATTTGGTGCAGGAAAAAAGCATGGTGATGCATTAGATACTATGCTTATACAAACTGCAGCTACTTTAATACTAAATAATAATGAAGCGGTTTTATGTAGAAAATTGACACGTGGTGGTGTAATAGAGACAAAGGATATAGAGAATATGCCGGATTTCAATAGGGGTGTTTGGATTACAGGCTATTTTCCAAGCTCTGACTTTTCACCCAGATTTTTACTTAAGGCATTTGATATTATAGCCAATGACATAGAAGCTGAGTTTGAAGGGTGGAATAGACGTATTCCTCCTAGTTTGTCAGAAAGACTTACAACGCAAGACGCCACAAACACCAGCTTATAAAAACATTCTATTAGCTTTAAACATTCCTAATATACATGAGGTCGAATTGTCTCTTGAAACCCCGCCTCAAAAGAGTTATCATAAGAATATGTCAATAGATGTATTGTTTTTAGGTGGTACTTCCATTGATCTTATACAAGATAAACGGAAGAAGGGAGGAAGACGCCCCGTATTTGCGGCCTCCACAGGCGGCTCTATCACCAATTCAGCTGTCATAGGGGCAAAACTAGGCCTTAAAGCAGCTATGCTTAGCCGGATCGGTAAAGATCCTCTGGGAGATTTTGCTGTACGGTTTCTAACCTCATGCGGAGTAAATACAAAAGGCATTATACAGGATCCAGTCATCCGGACACCCCTTGCGATAGCCAATATTGACAGGTCTGGTGATTCAATCTATACCTTTTACAAGAACCCTCCAAAGCAATCAATCGTACCATTAAAAGGTGTACCAAAATATCTATTAAAAAACTGCAAAATATTCCATTTTGGCTCAAGTTTCTCATACCAAAAAGAAACCTCTATAGAGGTCTTAAAATTCGTAAAATTCCTTAAAAAGAGGGGCACATTTATTTCCTTTGATCCAAACCTCAGGCCATATGCCATAAAGGACAAGATAGGGGCAAAAAAGCGGGTTTTAGACCTATTGAAATGGGTAGATATGGCCAAATTAAGCGAAATAGACCTCGGGTTCCTGACTGGCCAAAAAGACCCCCTAAGAGGCCTGGAAAAGCTCAAAAAATTGACCCCTTGCGAGGTAATATTGACACTTGGCCCAAAAGGCTCAATATACCTGGATTCTAAAGAGAGATTTATAAAAATCCCTGCCTTCAGGGTCAAAATAGCTGATACAATAGGCGCAGGGGATGCCTTTACAGCAGGCCTTCTTTATAAGCTTAATAAAATAGGAGGGAGGGCATTTTTTAATAACATAAGACCCCATCTGATCTTTGCCTCAGCTGTTTCCGCCATAATCTGCACAAATAAAGGCGCCAATCAGGCCTTAAAAAACCTCAAGCAAGTAAAAAATTTCCTATCAAAACTCACTTGACATCAATAGGACATATGGTATAGTTATTGTAACATTAAATATAGGACAAATGTCCTATGACATAGGGGTAAAATTATGAAGGGATATTGCCTGAGGGATAGAGAAAAACTAGCCAAGATCATTGAGACTACGGGTATCACTCGTTCTGGATTAGCCCGACGCTTAGAGGTAAGCTACAAGACCGTATACAGGTGGCTGGATAAGGGAAATGCCCCGCATCCTGCCCAATCCAGAGACATAGATCAATTGTTCAAAGAACATGTGGACTTGAGAGACGTAGTGTTGCAGTTACACGAGAAGGTAGGAGACCCCATAAAAATACTAACTAGAGATAAGGCAATGAAGGAAAGGTTCCTCATAGAGATGACATATCACTCAAATGCAATAGAAGGAAGCCGAATGACCATAAAAGAGACTGAAATGGCCTGTGAAGGTAAAAAAGTAAAGGGAAAAGAGCTATTTGAAGTGCTTGAGGCGATCAACCATAAAAATGCCCTGATATACCTGCTGGACAGCATAATGCCCGGGTTTAAAATAGACCAAAGTTACATCCTAAAATTGCATGAGATAGTAATGTATAATTTCAATAATAACCTGCCCGGTAAATATAGGACTAGCCAGGTTAATCTTATAGATACAAATATACAATTGCCTTCCTGGCAGGATGTTCCTTTAAGGATGGGCAAATTCATCAAAGAGATAGATGACTACAAAAAAAAGGACGCGATAGAAAAGATCGCCTGCGACCATTACGAATTTGAGGCAATACACCCATTTTTTGATGGAAACGGCAGGGTAGGAAGGCTCATCACAATAACACAACTCTTAAGTAAAGGCTTTGCCCCGGCTATGATCAAAATCGATGACAGGCATAAATACTATACAGCCCTTAGTAAGGCTGACCTAGGGGACCATAAAAACATGGTCCAGATGCTCTGCGATAGCATTATAGATGGCT
>JBHPHW010000067.1:0-2242 GCA_042570105.1 Candidatus Omnitrophota bacterium
CTTTTTGCAGACGAACCCACGGGAAACCTGGACACAAAAAGCGAGGAAGAGATAATAAAGATCTTAAAGGCCCTGAATGCCCAAGGCAAGACTGTAATCCTCATCACGCATGAAAAAGAGATAGCCCAGCACGCGAAAAGGATCATCTCGATGCGCGACGGGAAAATCGTATCCGATGAGACCAAAGACAAAACCAAGAGCCGCGAGGATGTCAAGGTATCTATTGAAGAGCTGAAGGGGCAGGACCATTCTTATTTCGGCAAGGTTGAATTCAAAGAACATGTCCGTCAGTCATTCAGGGCGATTTCTTCAAATAAAGTCCGTTCATTTCTTTCAATGCTTGGTATTTTGTTTGGCGTGGCAGCAGTCATAGCAATGCTTGCGCTTGGACAGGGCGCCAAGGCATCAATGGAACAAAGGCTCAAGACGCTCGGCTCTAATCTTTTGTCAATACAAGGTGGCTCTGGAATGGCCAGGGGCGCGTCCAGGGCTGCGGGTTCTGTGACGCGTTTTATGGCAGGAGATGCCGAAGCTATTGGAAACCTGCCTTTGATAAAAAGAGTAAGCGGCCATGCCAATGGAAGTGGTCAAGTCGTATACAAGAGCGAGAACTCGAGTACCAGGGTAGAAGGGGTCGGGTATGATTATGGTGAGATGCGGGCAACCATACCTGAGATAGGCAGGTGGTTTATCCATGAAGAAATAGACCAGCGCGCTAAAGTAGCGATACTGGGGACAAGCGTGGTTGAAAAACTTTTCGGCAATATAAATCCTGTCGGCGAGATAATAAAGATAAACCGGATTAATTTTAAGGTAATAGGTATCGCGCCTGAAAAAGGTTCAGGCGGCTGGCGGGATCGCGACGATGTTATATATATTCCTGTAACAACTGCTATGTATAGGGTATTGGGCAAGGATTATTTTGACGGTATTTATGCCGAGGTAATCGATATCGGATCCATGAAAGAGGCAGAGAGCCAAATAACAGATCTTATTATAAAGCGACAGCGCATACATAAAAATAAGGACCCCGATGATTATTTTCATATGCATAATATGAGTGAGATCCAGGAGATGCTTTCAAGTACCACTCAGACTATGAGCATGCTTTTGGGATGCATTGCAGCGATATCGCTTCTTGTAGGTGGTATAGGCATTATGAATATCATGCTTGTTTCTGTGACAGAGCGCACGCGCGAAATTGGTCTGCGCAAGGCAGTCGGCGGCCGGGCAAAAGATATTATGACCCAGTTTCTTATTGAGTCAGTAACTATGACATTGAGCGGTGGTCTGATGGGCATACTGCTTGGCGTAGCAACATCTATAATGCTTTCCTCACTGGCGGGATGGGCTACCAAGGTCACTATTTCCAACATTATCCTTGCTGCAAGCTTTTCTATGGCCGTGGGTATGTTTTTTGGTCTCTGGCCTGCCAAAAAGGCATCCGAGCTCAATCCGATAGAGGCGTTAAGATATGAATAGCCTGCCTTAACAAAAATTAAGACACAATATGAAATCGCACAGTCAACATTTGAAGGAAATTTGTGAACAGGCAATGAAAGCAGGGTTAGAGATAGATCTGTCCGATTGTCTTTATGGCGAAACCACGGGATCATGCGCTTTTATTAAGCGTCCTACCAGCTACTATTTTTTTCTCTCAGGATTTGTCATGACACAGAGGCTTCCCCGTATCCTTGAAATAGGAACAAATTACGGCGGTTCTATCATGTCTATCAGTAAAGGATTGCATGAAGATGATGTTGCGCGCAGCCAGTTAGTAACGGTGGATGTTGTCCGTAAAAATGAAGAAGGGTTTAAAAAATATCCTCATATCAATAGGATACAGGGTGATTCACTGGATGAAGAAGTTGTGAGCAGGGTCACAGCGTCCTTTGAGGGGGACATAGACCTTCTTTATATCGATTCACTGCATGAGTATGAGCACACAAAAGAGAATATAAATATTTATACCGACAAGCTGAACCCCCGTTATGTGATCTTGGATGATATCAGGCAATGTGATGATATGGAAAAGCTATGGGATGAGCTGGAAGAAAAATTTGGAGACAATGCCTTTGATGCCTCGTATGTTAGTATGAGGACAGGAGCCGGGTTTGGCATTATCAGGAGCCGGTGTATATGATATTCAGCGTAAGTAGGGACAAAGATGCGGCATTAAAGACAAAGATGGCTTCCTTGGGAATAAAAGAAGCAGATGTAGAGGAAAAATTCATACGCTCGA
>JBHPHW010000068.1:0-2199 GCA_042570105.1 Candidatus Omnitrophota bacterium
CGTTTTCTATCTTCCTTTGTCCACGTACGAGGTCTCACCTTTCCTTCATAGAAAAGCCTTGACCAGAACTCTGTAATTACTGGATGCCCGCGGAAACTTCTATCTAAAAATATATGAGCGAATCCTCCTTCATGAACCGCTCTGTTGCTAAGTTTCTTAAACAGATTGGAATTTAATCTTTCAAGCTGTGCATTTCTTAATCCCATGATCTGCGCCTGTTCGCGAAACCTCTCAAAGGGCGGGAGCTGGGCAGCATCCCCTGCAAGGATTACCTGTTTACCTAAGGCCAACAGCGTCAATAACTGGACTACATTCAAGCGTCCGGCTTCATCAATAACAATCAGGTTAAAACCGGAATTGGTTGGATCATCTTGATCACTGAGCGTAGCCACTCTTCTTCTATAAAAACCATTGGTTACGATGCTCGCGGGGGTAGAGGCAACAACAACACCACCTGTTGTGCGTATCCCTTCAATAATACCATCACTAAGAGTCCCGTCTTCTTCTTCCCCGCCAAATGTCATCGCCCCTTTTAATACCTTTTCTGACGGCCCATTGGCCCCAGCTACGCGAGGTAAAACACGAACAATAGGAACCGTTCCTTCTATTTGAGGATCCTCGTTGATATCGATTATTCCTTCAGCAGCCTTATCTAATGCTTGGTTGGACGAAGCACTAATTAAAACCTTCGCTCCTTGCAGGCCTTGTGCAGTCTGCCCGACAGTCTGTTGATAAACAGATTCTACAAGCATATTTGTCTTACCTGTTCCTGGCGGCCCGATTACAACTATATTATCTCTTCCTAATGCATGCCTAATTACTGCTTCTTGGGATTCTTGTCCTCTGATACCTTTTGAATAATACGTGATAGCTTCCTGTCCGCCTGAATCTCCTTCCGTAACAGCTGAATTTTGATTTTTAATAATCTCGCTAATAAAAGATATGGAGCTCTCGGATAGATCAAATAGAATAAATATCGATAGGAGTAGGCTCTCGTAACCATCTAGTATAGTTCCATACTCAAGGTAGACTTTTAAAATACGATAAATATCCCTAGCTACTTCTATCTCAGCGCCATCTGAACCATTTCTTTCTCCAAACGCCAGAGAGCGTATGTATTTAATCTGGGGTGCTTTTATGTCTCCGCCTCTAATTTCAATCTCCAATCTATTGCCATCTATTCGTACGACTTCTGCTGTACGCGCCCTGCCATTATCATCAAAGACCTGAATTATATCTCCTTCGTTTATGAAATCTTGATCACCCCAGAAATGAAGATGCACTCCAGAAAGCTCAAACATATTATCGTGAAGATATCTCACTGAGCCAACAGACCGTCTCTCATTACCCAACACACGCTCAAAGAATATCTTGTACTCTAATGCATTGATGTACTGGCTGAAAAAGCTTAAGGCCTCTATTAGCTTTTGTCCATCTCTATCACCATCCAATCTACTATTACTATCAGATGGATCGACCTCGATAGCTCTTACCTTTATTACACTCACGGCCCTTGCTTTATCTATGGGTTTTCCTGTCATATCGCTTAACTGAATAAGCAACATTAAGATGCCTTGAGGTTCCAGATTTCTAAAACCAACCATATTCGCGTAAGTATTTGTTTTTCCCGCTGCCTTTGGTATTGCCAAAGCCAGCTTTTCAGCAATCACCTTTAATAACGCGCCGTCCTTATCAAAATCAAGCGACCTTAATAAATCTATCTTTTTCAAAATCTCAATCAATTCCTTTTTGGGAACATGGTCCTGGTATCTATATCCCTCCTCTACGATCTCGTTTAAAACAGAGACAATATTATGATTACCACCTTTAGTTCTATTCATTAAATATTGAAGCGATATTCCATCAGTGGTCAAATCCTTCAGTATATATAGCCACGTATCATCCAAGAATGATTGTAAGCTTACGTACTCACTCCATGTGACATAATGGTCAGGCCTTGCAGGAGCAATATCTTTGGGTTCTTTGGGTGTTGGTGTTTCTGGGGACTTTTCTTGTGGAGGGGTTTCCTCCGTCTTTGGCTCTTCAGATTCCCATCCAAGCTCCCTTAACATTCTTTCGACGATCTCTTTTGCCTCACGTCCTCTATTAGTAATATCAATGCACTCGGCCATATATGTCCTTAATAAACCTCTTCTATGGCTATTAGCGATAATTGCAGTAATAATTTGAGGGCCAAAC
>JBHPHW010000069.1:0-2089 GCA_042570105.1 Candidatus Omnitrophota bacterium
GGTATCTACAGGTATAGGTACAACTGAGGTGAAACTCGAATATACTCTTAACGACAGTGACTGGGTCACTATAATCACAAATAGGACCAATAATGGTAATGGCGTAGCAGTCAATTCATATCCTTGGGGTCCATCTTCACCTGGTCCACTTCCTACGAATATTGCTACACTCAACGCAAAGATAAGGATAAGCGGAAGCGATCCTGTGCAGCCGGTAGCATTGTATCCGGAAATTGAAACTGCTGTCTTTGCCCTTTGCGGAGACTTGACTATTAGTGAACCTACTGGTAACACTACATGGATCGCAGACGGTGAAGCTGATAAGACCATATCCTGGAGTGTGTACGGTAAGGTGGATAACGTGAGGATAGATTATACAAGGGGAGGCACAGGCAGCTGGACAACAATAGTTCCTTCATACAACGCTGAATTTGATACCAATAACACTAGTAGTACAACTGCGAACTTTGGTTCATACGACTGGACACTTCCAACAACTCCTACTTCAGGTGACTACATAACAAGATTTAATACTGATGGCAAAGGATCCCTCGTAGCTATATTTGACCAGGATAGTAATTATGAGACATGGGTTACCTCAGAATCGCAGGGCTTCATAGTAAAAGGTCAATTAACCATACTTAAACCTGCTGATGTATCAGGCGGTCTAAACTGCGGTGACTTACAGACAATCGAATGGCAGAGAGATGGTAGAATCAACGCAGTAAATGTAAAATATTCAATTAATGGCGGTTCAAATTATCCTAATTTCATTGGCTCAGCAGACAGGGAATTTGCAGATGATATTGTTGCTACCCAAACAACAGCCAGTCAGTGGTCTGTACCTGAGGCACCTATGGTAACTGGCTATAGGATATTAGTTGAAGATACAGAATATGAAAAAGACTCTGAAGCCGGAACCTTTGCTGAAACCGACCCCTTCAGAGTAATAGGTGGACTCGAACTTACCGCACCTCTTGCAACAGATGTATGGCGCTTAACAGAAGAGAGGACCATATCATGGAAGGTTAAGCATGGTAATATGACTTATGTAAAGATTTGGGCATCTCCATTAGGTGACTTCTCAGACGAATATTCAATCACAGGAGCGACAACCATAGATGCCTTTAGTGTAGGAGATCCATTTGATACGGATAACTTATCTGACAGAGTAGGAAGCGGATTCTACGAGTGGACAATACCTGAGACTGCAGCTTTAGTTGACACCATGAAGTTTAAAATAGTCCAGGCAGATTCAGGCTTTACAGACATTGAAAGCACAAACACATCCGCTGCCATGGATATGCGAGCAAGAATTACTGTCCAGACACCTACAGTGGACTTTGATAATGGTCTTGACTGGAAGTACGGTGAGACCAACAGACAGGTTAAATTCACACCTTACGGCACGAATCTTAACACCGTATATATATACTTATATGATGGTTCAGCTGAATATAACCTTGCACCCGGAGGTGTTTCAACATCAGGTGACGGCAACGTACAGACTGAAACCGGCATTACTGTGCCTGACATAAAGAGCCATGACTGTGTAATAAGAGTGAGAGATAATGAGACAAGACAGACTTCTCTTGACTCCGGAGTAGAAGGTGTATCTAGTGGTACCTTCTCAGCATATCCTGTTATAAGTAGTGTAGCGATCACTCCTACACCTCCTCATAGCCAAGCAGGTGTCTGGATAGCTGAATCCACAAACCAAACAGTAACATGGTCTGTAGGAGGAAGCACCAAGATCTCATCAGTTGACATATTGTACTCAGCAGCAGGTGAGGCAGGATTAGCTGATTACGAGCCAGGTGTAACTACATCAGAATCTTGCAGCACTATAACTGTTCCTACCGCAAGAACCATAGATGCACTTATAAGGGTGCAGGATACTAATGCTAACTTTGAAGACGATATCCAGGATGACTCAGGCCAATTCAAGGTCTATGGTAAGACCTGGATAAACCAGCCAAAAACAGGAGCTGATGTAATATATCCTGTAGGCGCAACAGATCAGATCATAAAATGGGATTATGACGGTAACATAACAGCAGTTAATATAGATGTAGACTATAATTATCCT
>JBHPHW010000070.1:0-2049 GCA_042570105.1 Candidatus Omnitrophota bacterium
CGCTAACCATCTGTTCCTGCATCTCTTTAAAATATTCTTCTACCTTTTCTGCGTCATAGTCATTCTTGTCAAAATCATGATAGCGATCTATGAAATCCCTTAGCTTCTCGCGATTTTCTTCAGCTAGGATTGTCTCTTTATCGAATTGGTTGAAAAGGTCAAGGACGGGACCGTATCGATCGTCAAAACCTTGTTCCTGTTCATCAAAGAGTCTTGCTGCTTCCAGAACCTCTTCGCGTTCGCCCTCTGTAAGAGCATAATATGCCATTGCCTGGGCTACTATTGCTACAAGTTCACGGTTAAAATTAGGGCTGATAGTTTCTGTTGATTCGGTTAGTCTCCATTCTGTGAGTTCATGGACTAGGTGCAGGAAGATTAAAAGGTCTCGCGCCTCCTTAGTGATACCTTCTGGTAGGTTTTCATCCTGGTAGCGGTCTTCAAGAAGGAAAGTAACTTCTCTTCCTTTTTGCTCCAAGCCTGCTGCACCATGTTGCCCCATAAAATCAGCAAAGGCAAAACGTGTAAGCTTATTATATTGATCGAGAAGAGAAGGAGTGTGTGCTCCTAAAAGATGCTGTGGCTCCTCTAAGGCTTCATCTGGGATTGGCCCTTTTGGAATCGGAAGTACTGTTGGTCCTGGTAGAGGGCTAGGCCATGCGCCAAAGCGGTCACCTTGAACTGAGACTTGGGGGGATTGCGCCATTCGCTGACGGAATTCGGCGATTTTCGCTTGCAGATTCTTTTTGCGAAACTCTCAAGTAATTCCACAGCATCAGTTGCCTCTAGTTCTATTGTCCCTAGAAAACCATCAAGATAAGTCTTATTATTAAATTTCATTACAAAAGTGCCTGGCTTTTCACCTGGTGCAATACTACGAACTTCTAAACTCGCTTTTCTATCCGCCAGAAACCATGTGCGCGTCAAAAACTCAATCGCCTCCTGCATGAGCGCAGCAGAGGTAACTTGCTGCGACAAAGCTTGCTTGATCTGGCCTAATCGCTTAACAAGCTCTTTGAATCTCTCCAATGTTGCTCTGAAAGCGCTAACCATTGTTTCTTCATGAACTAAATAGGCAATCCTCTTTTCCACCTGCTCTAATACCTCAACATCAAATACCTTGTCTAACGCTGCCTTGAATTCTTCAGAAAATAGTGACCATTCTACAGCCCTATTTCTAGACTCTGAAGAATATCGCTTAGCTAATTCTATAGCCTTCTCGACAAGTGAATTAACAGGCTGCTCTTTGGCCTTCCATTCTGATTCTGAGAGGATACGCCAACCAAGGGGTGCTAATCGAAGAGGACCTTTTGTACGACCCTCCCAATCTTTAAATCCTCGCTTACGCAATTCCTCCACCACTTCATTGGTTAAAACAATAACTAAAGTTCTGTCGACTTCTTCATAAAAAAGTTTCATAGTGGGGTCTTCTGTTAAAATATTAATATCGGAGACACTTAAACCCTCATCGCGGTCCCACTCTATAACAAAATCCTCAAACGCTCCCCATGAACTAGTAACGTATCCAGCCCGAATCCTCCAAGCTTCATCCTCTTTCCCCCAAAGCTGAATATCTAAAAAATCAGGTTCACCCTCTTGGTCTCCATTGCCATGTATTCCAAAATGGTCACCACTATATGAGCTCCAAGGGCTAATTCCTCCTTCATGCTCTTCCTTCTTGAATAACTCGAATATCGCCCTCATACCAGGGGCTTGGGTCTGAATCGCCTCCTGCACGAGATGAGTAGCAGAGGTAACTTGCTGCGGCGAAGCAATCCTTCTCTCCAACTCCTCAAAGGAGAAATACATCATATCCTTGAGTTCTTCATAAGAATACCTTCTTCCTACTAGGCCCTTATTACTTAAATCAGAAATATAAATAACATCCCCTTCAACTTTCTGAACCATATAAATTTTGGGACCCAATTCCCAGCTTTCATTTGAATCCAGCAATAAATCTTTTGGTCCTAATTCCCTGGGCACTCCTTCTTTGAACATTTTCATTACAGTGGGGAGCATCTCATATATACCATCGGGTGTCATACCCCATTC
>JBHPHW010000071.1:0-2048 GCA_042570105.1 Candidatus Omnitrophota bacterium
CATAACTCCTGCTTTTCTTAAGAATATATCCGTCTTAACCTTTTGTCTTGTTAAAAACTCCCACAGTTTAATTGTTGAAACAGGGACAAAAATATCATCTGTATCAAAAAGTATATCATTATAAGTTTGCATACTGGTTTTTATAAGACCATAGTGTATCGCTTGAGGATTTTCAAATTGGAGCAATTTCAGCTTAAAATGTGACCCTTCTCGCCCCTCTAACACTACGGCCCTTTTAGCATAAACTACACCATCTTGAACAAAAATCCAGCCAGGGTCTAAGATTAATAAAAGATTATCGTCTGGGTAATCTAGTCCGGCTCGTAAATGGGTTAGAATATTAGAAAATACAGTCCTTGCAGTACTAAATATAGCAACATTTGCGCCATCATGGCTAGTAGATAAGTACTGCTCTCCGGAAGAGCTATGTGTAATGGAAGCAGAATAATAGTTACTATCTATAGTATAATGGTCAACTCTTAAACTTAGCATTTCGTCAAGAATATCTTTCTCAGGACTATCCTCTGTAGCCACAAATCTATCCTCTAACGCCTCGCTCTCTTCAGCTAAGTTTATGAGAACTCTTTCTTGTCTCTTATACCTATCTAGTGGAGTAATGCACAATAGTTTGCTTCTTCTATCATATTCAATATAGGCACTTACAGGTCTAGCAACAACTTTCATCGGAAATCTATCCACCTCATAAACTTCGCTGAATGTCACCCCCTCATCTCCTCTGCCAATTTCAGTAAAAGTGATTCTAATTTTTTCGGGAGACTCTTCTTCAGCATAAACCTCAAATCCAGCCCTACGAGCTGGAATAACCCTTTGCCTAATATCTCTACCTCTTGCCTCTTCAAGTTGTTCCTCGATTCCTTCTTCAACTCTCCGTTCAAATCTCGCTTCAATTCCTTCTTCCATTCCTTCTTCAATTCCTTCTTCCATTCCCTCTTCTTCAACAGGCCCTTCTTGGGGCAACGGTGCTCTTTCTAATATCAACTCCCTTATCAATTCCCTAATCTTTTCTCTATAGAACTCTAAATCTTTTCTGAGCAGCTCTTCTTCATAAACAAGTTCATTAAGATTAACAATATGCCATATAACCGCTGAGTCTAGCCTTATGATTTGTGTTAAGCTTGAGATTAGTCGCCTATAGTCTACATTGGCTTGGTCAAGAAGGCCTCTAAGAAGAGCGAGGTCTAATGGCAAAAACTCTGCTTCTTTTTCTTCTCCCACATCCCTTGCCTCATGTCTGAGCTCATGGGCAAGACCTACTTGTAGAATGATGTTTCTTATTGTTGGGTCTTCTATCTTAAGGATTGCTTTATTTATGCCAATAAAGGAGTTATCTATGTGGTCTTCGAAAAGGTAAGTAGAAGTATCGAGGAGGGCAAAAAGTAAAGATCCCCTTAATCTTTGTTTTGCCCTTAAGTTTTCTTTCTGTTCCTGTGTTAGGCCTGCAAAAATAGCCTCTATTATCTTGTGAAATTCATCTTCGGAAGTAACTTCTAAATCGAATATATCAGGATCGATGGATAATGGAATATCATCTATTACTATTTCTTCTCCATCCCTAATGCGATCTATCCTAAGCTGCTCTATATCGGTAATATCTTCCTTTTGGCTTACACCTTTATAAACACGCCCATCAACGCTTCCTTCAACCAATTCTAAAGCTCTAAAGTGAACAGCTCCGTCTCTACCATCGATTACGTCCTCTATTAAGAACCGATCTAGAATGAAAATGCCATGTTCTTTAACTTTGCCTATCTCTTGTAGCTGCCACTCGACAGAGGCAATAGATTCCCTCCAAAAATCTGCTTCACTATTAACCGTGGGATCAAGATCTCTTCTGTCTTGTCTTTCTTCAGGAGCTTCGCCTGTAGCTTTTGAAGAGACATTTGACATTGATTATGAGAGAGAAGGGCCGCCAAGGCCAGGGGAATGGGGAGAGGGTGCGCCTGTGCCTCCGGTTTCACCAGATCAACTCAGATTCGAGGACTATGTGCCTTCAGTTCCGCCGGAACAACTCGGTTTCGAAGATTTGT
>JBHPHW010000072.1:0-2026 GCA_042570105.1 Candidatus Omnitrophota bacterium
AACAATAACCGTAAACCACGTAAATAGAGTCCCTTTATTTGATACAATCGGAGATAAGACTATAGATGAGGGCGTACTTTTGACCTTTACAATATCTGCTTCTGATCCTGACGAAGATACTCTCACATACTCTGCTAGTAATCTACCGACCGGCGCAAGCTTTGATGCATCCACAAAGACATTCAGCTGGACGCCTACTTATGATCAGGCAGGCATGTATCCTAATGTGTACTTTGAAGTGACAGATGGCTCGCTCTCTGACTCAGAGGATATCACTATCACTGTAAATGATGTGAATCGAGCTCCTTTACTTGATACAATCGGAGATAAAGTTATTGACGAAGACGCCCTTTTAAGCTTTACAGTAAGCGCAACCGATCCGGATGGGGATAGCTTGACTTACTCAGCTTTGAACCTCCCAACAGGCGCAAGCTTTGATGCGCCCACAAAGACATTCACATGGACGCCTACACATGAACAAGTAGGTACATATCCAAATGTCCACTTTGAGGTGACTGATGGCTCACTCGTAGATTCAGAAGATATAACCATAACCGTATATGAGGTTGTGATTTTAATAACCTCTCCGGTGGACGGAAGCTATATACGGGGAAACGTAGATATAACAGGAAGCGCATTTATTGGTTCTGTGCAAAATGGTTTACAGAGTTACGAACTTTACTATGCACCTTTAGATAACCCTACGAATACTACTTTAATAATTTCTTCTACTGTTCCTGTCCAAGACGGAGTGCTGACTTCATGGGATATAGCCTCATGCCTGGAAGGCGAATATATCCTTACTTTAAAAGTATTTAGCATAGGAGGAGGCGAATATAGCTATAGTATAAATGTGAATATAGATAACATTAATGACGCACCTCTTTTTGTTTCCCTTCTTGATAAATACGCATTCATATCCAGGCTATTAGAATTTCAAGTAGTAGCTACTGACCCGGATGACCCGGCTACTCCATGGGGGACTTTAACATATTCTGCTGCAGACCTTCCTCCAGGAGCTTCGTTTGATCCAGTAACTCAGATTTTCTCCTGGCAGTCAACCGAAGCCGATAAAGGTATCTACACAATTACTTTTACTGTAAGCGATAACGAAAATAATGTAACTCAAGATATTACCCTTACTACTGTAGTCATAGAGGAAATTCAAATAACCACTAATGGCCTCAACCAGCTGCAACCAGCCATTTACAAGGACAAGATTGTCTGGTATGACTGGCGAAACATAAACTATGACATCTATATGTATGACCTCTCTACAGGTCAGGAAACCCAGATAACCAATGACCCTAATGACCAGATACTGCCAGTCATTTACGAGGACAAAATTGTCTGGTTCGACTACCGAAACGGAAACAGCGACATCTATATGTATGACCTCTCTACAGGCCAGGAAATCCAAATAACCGATGATTCTTCTGAACAATTTTCCACGGATATCCACGAGGACAAGATTGTCGGGAAGGACGGCCGAAATGGAAATAACGACATCTATATATATGACTTCTCTACAGGCCAGGAAACCCAAATAACTAATGACCCTAATCGCCAACTTAACCCAGCTATATACCGGGACAAAATTGTCTGGTTCGACTACCGAAATGGAAACAGCGACATCTATATGTATGACCTCTCTACAGGCCAGGAAATCCAAATAACCGATGATTCTTTTAGTCAAAATGTACCGGCCATATATGGTGATAAGATTGCCTGGCATGACGACCGAAATGGAAACAGTGACATCTATATGGCCAGACTTATTTTTGCTCCTCAGATACTCTCCATCAGCCCCACCGTTGTCTTACCAGACCAAATTTTTACGATTACTGGAACAGACTTTGGTGATGCGCAGGGTGCTTCGTACGTAGAGTTTGCAAATGGGGTACAGGCAGTTATAGAAACTTGGTCTGATACCCAGATTACATGTAGCGCTCCTTATGCTGCCCTGACAGGCCTTATAGAAGTAATCACTAATGGCGGTGAGAGTGACGGGATCAATGTTACTATT
>JBHPHW010000073.1:0-2005 GCA_042570105.1 Candidatus Omnitrophota bacterium
AAGAGCCGATCATCAACCTTGGATCTTCAATTTTTACGCCTATTATGCCTTTCGGAACCTCGGGATCAATATCATTCTCCAATGCATCCTGACCGACAATAATAAAGCTAACTTTCCCCACTTCTTTTTCTAAAACCTCCCCTCCCCCTTCAGACATTAGTACGGATAAATCCTCAATATCCGCGTACAAAACTCGACCCTTTACAACAACAAGGATATCTAAGTCGGCTGGTTTAGGGTTCCAGAGATAGCTTCCGAAGAATGAAATATTTACGGGTTCATATTCTAGGCTTTCTTGAAGAAATCTAGTAATATGCGGAACTAGAGGCAATAGAGATTTTGCTGTTTGAAGAACTTTTTCTTGATAGTCAGGGGGAATTAAAGGATAAACTCTTAATTTTGAGAGTTGTGCTTTGAGCAAATCATCTAATGAGACATCAACTTCAGAATCCGCTAATACTTCTAAAGGAAATTCGAACGAATGTTTCCGCTGCATAGGTGCGCTAAGGCTGGCAATTTTTGTCTTATCGGATTCGGTCAGCGCGCCGTCGGGTGAATCTTCTAGGACCAATTCCTTATCTGAAGATCCGTCTCCGACAACGTCAGGCGTCTGATCGCCTCCGGTGACTTGTCGTAAGCTGACTTTCCTTGCAACTATAAGATATAAGTGATCTCGCGGCGTAGGTCGGCCAGCAACATCCAACCAAAAACCGCTCGGATAATTACGCGGTACACTATGCGTATCATAGACTTCACGAGAAAGCCTGCCCCACCAATAACTTGTCGGATAATCAGTCGGTACATTTCTTATATTATAGACCTGAAAGGGGTACCCACGATCTTCAAGCCATTGGATAAAATGCTCCCGCGGTACTTTAGATGCAGCGGTATCTCTATCATTGTGCGCAAAAAGAAACCAGCCGCCTTCACGGACTATGCTATCATACTCATCCAGACGTTTAGTTCCACTGCTTTTCACGTGCTCAACATGCATAAATGCTTCGTGCAGAAGATATACAGTACCTGGTTTAGGATAGTCTTCGTCACCAGAGTCATGAACTACTGTTAAATCTTGCCAATCTTCTTCTGGTATAACGTCGGGCTCGCCTTCATACGGGGAGGGTCTTTCAAGATCAAAGCCAACAATGCGAGCATCGCTAGCGAGCCACGGCTGCCCCTCGATCTTCCGCATCCAACCACCCGTGCCTGTTCCTGCATCAAACACAGATCGAATAGCATTTGGCCCAAACGCTTCCAGTAATGTATTGGCAGTCTGTCCTGCTGGCTGTGGCTTTTTTGCGCCCTCTCTTAGTTGACTTACCTGATGCAAAATATCCTGACGAGAACCCTGTGTCTCCAGTAAAGGTAAATAAGGTGACGCATGAATGCTTGTTAAAAAATGCGTAAAGGGTTTTTTATTTTGTATGTCTTCCGGGGTTATGACAGAAGCCTGTAATATAAAACTGTTTTCTATTGTTCTCTCTATAAGTTGCTGATACTGTTTTAATAATTCTTTATCTATCCTGTCTATTAGTTGTTCTAAAATCTCTTTGGTCTCTCCGTCAGGCGCCAAAAATGTCACATCAATATCTGAATTGACTGCAGCGGTGTCTGTAGTAATCTCACCAAATGCCCATGCCGCTATAATTTTATAATTTGTCTTCAGATAAACAGCGACTCTTTTGGCAAATGCATATCTCCATGCAGCATGCATGTACGGGTCTTCTGCCTTTAATAAGCTTATAACTTGTGCCTTTCTTTCTTCGGAATCGCTATCCCATTTTCTGCCGCTAAGCTTATCGTACTTGATCGATAAATCTATTGCCTCTAGTTCCGCATATTACTAGATATCAAATTGCTGACAACCGAAGCATCCGCAAAAGCTCTTAAGCCATTTTCTAATCTTTTTCTCCCTTTTGGTGTATTTCCTGTGGAAGGGATTCTTAGGTGAGATTTATTGGATAGATCCATACCATATACCGTGCTATTTAAAAGAAACACCATA